>DAIMCZ010000019.1:10838-12977 GCA_036726125.1 Candidatus Nanopelagicaceae bacterium | reverse complement strand
TTTGCGCAGATCTTGCAGAACCCACCTGCTCCTCCTCGCACTGACCCATGGCGCCGTACGTCCGGAATGCACAAGGTGCGCGATCGAATGACTCTTGCGATCATCAGAGCGCTCTGGTTTGCGCGCGATGACTTTGCACGTCAGGTTGATATCGCTCCGGGACGCATATTCAATGATGAAGCACTCATTGAACTCGCTACTAAGCGACCAACAAAGGTCGAAGATTTCACCAAGATTGTAAAGAGGCGCAGTCGAGTTAGTAACGCACCTACAACTGAATGGTTCGCACTCTTGCAAGCTACACTCCTTCTGCCCGAGAGTGAACTTCCTGTAGTTCGAACTCCAAGCGTTGGACTGCCTCCCATCAAACTTTGGAAGGATCGCAATCCGTTGGGTAACGCGCGACTTTCACACGCACGCGCGGCAGTCATTACGCGCGCCTCCGAATTAAACCTTCCTGTCGAGAATCTGGTCTCGCCTGAAGTCATCAGACAACTCACCTGGAAGAACCCACCTGAATCTGAGGTGGAGCTCTTCATTGAAGAGACCTTGGCTTTGCACGGGGCTCGCCCATGGCAGATCGCTCAGATTGCTCCTGTCCTCAAGGAGCCACTGCTCGCCACCGAGCCGCTTGTGGTTCCAGAACCCACCCCGGAAGAGCCAACCGAAGCTGTTGAAGGCGAGTGACCCGAATTACGCAACACTAAAGTTGCGTAATTCGCCGCCGCTCCTTAGGCTCTAGACATGATTCCTACCTTCGTGATCTTCCTTCGGGAGGGCATTGAAGCGGCGATGATCATCGCGATTCTGCTGGCTTATCTCAAGAAGATTGGGCAAGAGGGCCAATTCCGCGATGTCTATATCGGAGTTCTCGCCGCCTTCGGGTTGATCTTTGCAGGTGGAATTGCTGCCTACCTTTTGATAAACCAATACAGCGGCTCTCGGGTCCAGGTTTACTTCGAAACCGCTACCTATCTGATCGCCGCGGGGATCCTCACCTACATGACCTTTTGGATGCAGAGCCATGCTCGTGGCCTCTCCCGAGAGTTGCAAGAAAAGAGTGATCTGGCGGTAACCACTGGTGGTCGATGGGGGCTCCGGATTCTGGCCTTTCAATCTGTGGGACGCGAAGGGCTAGAGACGATGGTCTTTACCCTTGCGATCATCTTTGCTAACTCAAAGCAATCTGCGGTCCCTCTCGATGGAAACCTGCTCTGGTTGGGTGCACTCCTAGGCTTAGCAACCGCGCTTCTCCTGGCCTTCGGCATCTATCGCATGGGCGCAAAGATCAATATGCGCCTCTTCTTCCGTACGCTCGGCGTTGCTCTCTTCATCTTTGCTGCCGGCCTACTCTCAGATGCAATCCAGAATCTGCAGGAGTTGAACTGGATTCCATTTATGCACCACCAACTTTGGAATTCATCTGGTTTTGTTGCAGAAGACTCCAATTTTGGAGATGTGCTCCACTCCCTGCTGGGTTATGCGGAGCGCCCTACAGTTTTACAGGCTTTAGTGTGGACTTCATACCTCGGCATTGGTAGTTGGCTCTTCTTGCGCATGGGTCGACAGAAAAAGACTGTCTCAGTTTGATTCTTGCCGTACCTCTACGACATCTGGGGTAAGTTCCAAATCCTTAAGCGCTGATGACCAACTCACCAGGGCACGCGAGATCGTCTGCGCAGTCATTCCTAAATCAGAGAGAATCTCATCGCGCTTAGAGTGTTCGATGAACTCCAACGGAACACCGATCGAGTGGATCGGAACGGAGAGCCCCTCTTCGCGGAAGAGCTCAGAGATCGTGCTGGCGATTCCACCATGCTTGATGCCATCTTCAACAACAACGATGCTCTTGTAGCGACGAGCCATCGTCACGAGCGAACGTGGAAGTGGCTTCACCCAACGCGGGTCAATCACGGTAACTCCAACGCCCTCGCGGTAAGCCTGCGATGCTGCTTCAACCGCCATGGTCGCCATAGACCCGACGCTTACTAGAAGAATGTCCGCGCTCTCGCCGCGGTAAAGCACATCGATTCCATCGCGACGTTCGAAAGCCGGAATATCAGCGCAGACCGCACCCTTTGGATAACGCACAAGAGAAGGTGCATCGCTAATCTCAATGGCTTCGCGGAGAGTTTCAGC
>DAIMCZ010000019.1:3541-10738 GCA_036726125.1 Candidatus Nanopelagicaceae bacterium | reverse complement strand
AGTCCAGTAGGTCCCAACATTGCAGCGGTAATCGCCACGACATCTGGACGTTCGCGTCCTATCTCAACGAGCTCTTTGGCGAAGACAGAGGTCCACGAGAGACCAGCCTTCTTAAGAGGTAGACCAGTTTCAGCATTGACAACGCCCACTGCGTGGAATTTTTCAGCTTCATCGTTGATTGCAGGAGCGTAGCCGCGCCCTTTCTCGGTGATGACATGTACTAAGACCGGTGCGCCAAATAACTTGGCATGTTCGAAGGCACTCTCCAGCGCTTCAATGTTATGTCCGTCGACCGGACCGAAGTACTTCAGGCCCAGATCTTCAAACATTCCTTGAGGGGCGACAATATCTTTTATACCTTTTTTAACTCCGTGCAGCGTCTCGTAGATCGGTTGCCCGATTACCGGTGTGCGTTCTAGAACATTCTTTCCCCAGTCGAGGAACTTCTCGTAACCGCCGGTCGTCCGTAGAGTCGAAAGGTAAGTGGCCATTCCGCCGATCGTTGGTGAATACGAGCGCTCATTATCGTTAACGATAATCACAAGAGGTAGGTCGTCATTGGCAGCAATATTGTTGAGCGCCTCCCAGGCCATTCCACCGGTGAGCGCTCCATCTCCGACGACGCAGACAACAGATCGATTCTTGATCCCACGAACGCTAAATCCGCGCGCTACTCCATCTGCCCACGAGAGGGCTCCTGAGGCGTGAGAATTTTCGATGACATCATGAATCGACTCGGCGCGGCTAGGGTATCCCGCTAGTCCTCCGCGTTGACGCAGGGTGTCAAAGCCCAATTGGCGACCGGTAAGGATCTTATGGACGTAGGACTGATGGCCGGTATCAAAGAGGATGACATCCTTGGGAGAATCAAAGACGCGGTGCATGGCGATCGTAAGCTCGACCACGCCCAAGTTAGGTCCTAGGTGGCCACCGGTCTTGGAGACCTTCTCAATGAGAAATTCACGAATTTCGGCGGCAAGGGCGTTGAGTTGTTCCAGGCTAAGCACTCGGAGATCTTGAGGAGCCTTGATTGCAGGCAAGATCCGAGGGCTAGACATGGCGAGATTCTACGCGAGGACCTTACCCATTGCGAGGTAGAGCCAGGCTCAAATGAGGTGCGGTTAGGTCACACCTGTGCGAGCTTTGAGTTAGTTGAGGAGAGAGCGCAAGACGTACTGCATGATTCCGCCGTGGCGGTAGTAGTCCGCCTCGCCCGGTGTATCGATGCGTAGCCGTGCCTCAAAGGCGATCTCCCCCGCCTTGACCGTCAAAGTCTTCGGAGCAGGTCCACTATTGAGGGCAGCGATTCCTGTGATCTCAAAGGTCTCAGTTCCCGTCAATCCAAGGCTCTTAGCGTTCTGGCCATTGAGGAATTGCAGCGGGAGGACTCCCATTCCAATCAGGTTAGATCGGTGGATGCGTTCAAAGGACTCGGCAATCACTGCTCGAACTCCGAGAAGCGCCGTTCCCTTCGCCGCCCAGTCGCGGGATGAACCTGAGCCATACTCCTTGCCCGCCAAAATGACGAGCGGAACACCTGCTGCTTGGTACTCACTTGAGGCATCGTAAATAGTCGCCTGCTCGCCATCGCGAAGGAAGTTACGAGTAAATCCTCCCTCGACATCAGTCAAGAGAAGATTCTTCAATCGAATGTTGGCGAAGGTTCCACGAATCATTACCTCGTGATTTCCGCGGCGCGAGCCGTACGAGTTGAAATCAGCTCGTTCGATGCCGTGTGCTGCAAGGTACTTACCTGCCGGAGAATCCACCTTGATATTTCCGGCTGGTGAGATGTGATCGGTGGTTACGGAGTCACCCAAGATTGCAAGGACGCGTGCCCCAGAGATATCGGTGACAGGCTTAGGTTCGCGAGGCATCCCATCGAAGTAAGGTGGCTTTCGTACATAAGTGGAATCAGCCTCCCACTCAAACGTCTTGCCAGTTGGGGTCTCAAGAGACTTCCAGCGGTAGTCGCCATCAAAGACGGTCGCGTAATCCTTCTTGAACATGTCCGATGAGATGCACGATGCGATCACATCATCAATCTCAGCCGCGCTTGGCCAGATGTCACGTAGGTATACAGGAGCTCCGCTCTCATCGTTCCCAATGGGATCGCTCTCGAAATCGTGATTCATAGTTCCCGTCAGCGCATAAGCAACTACCAACGGAGGTGAGGCCAGGTAGTTCATCTTTACATCGGGGCTGATGCGACCTTCAAAGTTTCTGTTGCCTGAGAGCACTGCAGTGACAGCGAGATCGTTCTCGTTAATCGCCTTGCTGATCTCGATTGGAAGTGGCCCCGAGTTACCAATACAGGTAACGCAGCCATAACCGACCAGGTTGAAGCCGAGTTGGTTCATATAGCTGGTCAGGCCGGCCTTGTCGTAGTAGTCAGTTACTACCTTCGAACCAGGTGCAAGGGTGGTCTTCACCCAAGGCTTGCTACGCAAACCTTTCTCGACTGCCTTCTTTGCAAGCAGCGCGGCACCAATCATCACCGATGGATTAGAGGTGTTGGTGCATGATGTAATTGATGCAATTGCAACAGCACCATTTGATATGGAAGTTGCCGTGCCATTCACAGAAACGTTGATCGCTTCGTGAGAACTCTTCTCGCCCAAATATGTCGGGATGATCTCATTAAATGCCTTTTTCGAATTGCTGAGAGAGATGCGATCCTGTGGACGCTTAGGCCCTGAGATAGAGGGAACGACTTCAGCTAGATCCAACTCAACGTACTCGGAGAAGCGTGGCTCAAGTGATGGGTCATGCCAGAGGCCATTGCGCTTGGCGTACTTCTCGACTAATTCAATCTGCTCTGCCGAGCGTCCTGTGAGAGTCAGGTAGCGAAGCGTCTCTTCATCGATTGGGAAGATGGCACAGGTAGATCCATACTCCGGGGACATATTTCCGATCGCTGTTCGATTTGCCATCGGAAGAGCGACGACGCCGGGGCCGTAAAACTCTACAAACTTTCCAACAACGCCGTGCTTGCGTAGACGCTCAGTAATGGTGAGAACTAGGTCAGTGGCAGTCGTACCCACTGGAAGTTCACCCTTCAATTTAAATCCAACAACGCGCGGAATCAGCATTGAAACTGGTTGTCCCAAGAGAGCAGCTTCAGCTTCGATTCCGCCAACGCCCCATCCCAGTACACCTAGTCCGTTGACCATCGTGGTATGTGAATCTGTTCCAACGACAGTGTCTGGATAGGCACGGAGAGTGCCATCAACGGTACGAGTCATTACGACTCGTGCGAGGTACTCAATATTTACTTGGTGAACAATTCCTGTCCCTGGTGGAACAACCTTGAACTCATCGAATGCTGTCTGCCCCCAGCGTAGGAAGCGATAGCGCTCCTTGTTGCGTTGGTACTCGACATCGGTGTTCTCTTCAAAGGAGAGAGGAGTTCCAAAGAAATCTGCAATGACGGAGTGGTCAATAACGAGTTCAGCTGGCGCGAGTGGGTTGACCTTGGTTGGGTCTCCGCCAAGATCGGCGATCGCTTCACGCATAGTCGCTAGGTCAACGATGCACGGAACTCCTGTGAAATCCTGCATGATGACGCGGGCGGGAGTGAATTGAATTTCGGTGTCGGGCTCAACTGAAGGATCCCATTGTGCGAGAGCGGTGATCTGGCTCGCAGTGATATTCGCTCCATCTTCGGTGCGCAGCAAGTTCTCGAGGAGGACCTTGAGGCTGAAGGGCAGAGTCGCCGCGCCCTCTAGTCCAGTGATCTCGAAAATCTCGTAGGAGTTGCCAGCAACATCAAGGTTGCTCTTCGCGTTAAAGGAATTTTTACTCATCGTGCAGGAATCTTATCCCACCACGATTACAAGGAAATGAGGGCGTCTCTTATGCTGGAATGAAGCGCGCCACACACTCGACATGCTGAGTCTGTGGGAAGAGGTCATATCCGACGAGAAAATCCATCCGGTAGCCGCTGGCAAGGAGAATCTTGGCGTCGCGGGCAAGCGAGGCGGGATCGCAGGAGACGTAAACAATCGCACGAGGATGGGTGCGGGTCATCACCGTGATGACCTCCTCACCGGCGCCAGTGCGAGGCGGATCGAGCAGGATGACATCGGGATCCGAAATCTTTGGAAGCCGGGACTCCACGGTTCCTGGGTGGATCTCCACATTCCCGCGACCTTTGAAGATCTTCTGGGCATCGCCTACTGCGCGGCGATCCAACTCGATGAGATGAACTTTGCCCTTATTGCCGACCAGGTCAGCCATGGGAGCGGTGAAGAGTCCGACTCCCCCATAGAGGTCACAAACAACCTCACCAGGTTGCAGCTCTAGTTGAGCGACAACTTCGGAGATAAGAGTGGAAGGGGCCGATTTGTGCGCCTGCCAGAAACTCTGCGGAGAGATTTGGTAGGTGTAGCCATCGACTTTCTCTAAGAGTTGTGTTGGACCAGAAATACTTCGCCCTGCCCGGGAGACGCTCACCTGTCCCGTGCTAGTGGAGGCGACTTCGATCCGATCATCGCCATTCCAACGGCGCTGCGACAGGGTTGGCACATCCATAGCTGGGTCAGCGATCAAACAGTTGTCGATCTCTATAACTTCGTTGCTGCGGTTGCCAAAGAGTCCAACTCTTCCGGTATCCCCGATCGCAAAATCCATTCGGGTGCGCCAGCCCAAGCCATCCTCGGGGGAAACTGCCTTAACTTCACAAGCAACGTCTAGGCCTCCCAGTCGGGCAAATTGCTCAACGATTACTTGGGCTTTTAATGTCCGCTGATAATCGAGCTCGATATGTTGGAAGTCGCAACCACCACACCCGCCGGGGCGGGCATATTGGCAAGGCGCGGTACGGCGATGTTCTGAAGGGGTAACGATAGAAATCGCATCCCCCCGCGCCATCTTGGAATTAACCGCGGTGATTTCGACGAGAGCGCGCTCACCTGGGATCGCGTAGCGAACGAAGATCACCTGTCCCTCAAAGCGCGCAACACAATGGCCACCATGAGCGATCTTTTCGATATCTACAGTTACCTGCTGGCCAACTTCTAGACGTTCACCCGTAGGCACTGCTGTATTCATGGTTTAATTCTAGGCGCTCGGTGAGCTCCCCCTATCAGGGGCTGAGCGAGTGGCTAGGGTGTAAGTTCTACCCGTGCATGTAGTCATTATGGGATGCGGTCGTGTTGGCTCCGGCTTATCTAAGGCTCTAGAAGCCGCTGGCCATTCAGTCGCCGTAATCGATCAAAACCGTGAGGCATTTCGCCGCTTGGGACCCGACTTCAAGGGTCGCACAATCGCTGGCGTGGGCTTTGACCAAGATATCCTGCTCGAAGCGGGAATCGAGAGCGCAGCTGCCTTCGCTGCCGTCTCTAACGGTGATAATTCCAATATCCTCGCAGCTCGTGTCGCCCGTGAGCGCTACAACGTTCCAAATGTAGTTGCTCGCATCTACGATCCTGAGCGCGCTGAAATTTACCAACGCCTAGGTATCCCGACCGTCGCAACCGTGCTCTGGACCACCGATCAGATGATGCGCCGTTTGGCTCCCGAAGGATCTCAATCCGAATGGCGCGATGCCAGTGGCACAGTAATCCTCTGCGAAGTTTCACTCCACCGCTCTTGGTTTGGTCGCCCCGCCATGCTGCTTCAAGAGGCAACCGGGGCCCGCGTCGCCTTTATTACTCGCTTAGGTGAGGGAGTTATTCCCAACGGAAATACCGTCATACAAGAGGGCGATCTCGTTCACGTCACCATGCTGGAATCAGAACGTGCAAAAGTTGATGAGATCCTCTCCCGTGAACCAGAAGTGGATTAAGGCGATCCCATGAAGATAGCAATTGTTGGAGCAGGCAATGTAGGTCGCGCTATTGCACGCGAATTGATCGAAAACGGTCACCACGTCCTTTTGATGGACCGCGATCCTAAATCGCTCAAAATGGATAGCGTCCCACAGGCTGAGTGGTTACTCGCTGATGCCTGCGAAATCTCATCGCTTGATAACGCCAAACTTTCTAGTTGCCAGGTGCTAGTGGCAGCCACTGGTGATGACAAGGTTAATCTCGTCTCATCTCTTCTTGCCAAGACGGAGTACGGAGTTCCTCGCGTTGTTGCTCGTATTAACCACCCAAAGAATGAATGGCTCTTTGATTCTTCTTGGGGCGTAGATGTTGCGGTATCTACTCCGCGCATCATCTCTGCACTCGTTGAAGAAGCGGTAACAGTCGGCGATGTAGTACGACTCTTTTCGCTCAAGCGCGGTGGAGCGAACTTGGTGGAAATTACCCTTCCTGAAAATGGAATGGCGTGCGGCAAGACAGTTGGTGAGATTACCTTCCCATCAGGAACATCTCTCGCTTCGATCGTCCGCGATGGACATGTGATTGCGCCCAAGGATCAGGATATGTTGATGAGCGGCGATGAGTTGATCTTCGTTGCAACTACGGCCGCAGAGAACCTACTTAAAGAGAGCTTACTCGGCCGCTAATTCAGGCTTCACAGTTGGCACTTTGCGCAGGATCAGCCAGGTCCCCCATCCAACGAGGATGAAAAGTGGATAACCCATTGCAAGGCGCGCAGTTCCCAACCAATTAAGGTGATTAGTTTTATAGAGCGGGTATTGCACTACAAGTCGCGAAACAAAGAGGGCAACCCAGAGCCAGCCCGCCTTCATATAGGCCCGCTTGCGAGCAGCAACCGTGCGCCAGGCAAAATTTTCGCCGAGTATGGGGCCAAGTAGCACGCCGAGTACTGGCCAGCCAACCACATTTGCAATCATGTAGATCAAGCCATAGACCACATTGATGATCAACCCGGGAAGGTAGAAATCCGCTGCCTTACCTGTGTGACGAGCCAAGAGCGCGCAGAAAACTACGCCGATTACTCCCGATGCGGCATGCTGCAAAGTTTCGCGCTTTACCAATCGGAGGACTGCAAGTACTACAGAGAGTGCAATCGCCACGATCGCAGATTTGTTTAAATTATGTGTGACATTAAATGCGACAAGAAAGAGGATAGATGGCAGCCCGCTATCGAGTATGCCACGCGTACCACCGAGTGCGCCGAGGACCTTATCTCGATCCTCTTGATGGCCTTCGTAACTCATTATGAAGCGGTACCCGTGGAACCAAATCCACCCGCCGCGCGTTCGGAACCAGGCAACTCTGCCACTTCAATAAATGCAGCGGACTCCACCTTTTGAATCACAAGTTGAGCAATTCGATCGCC
>DAIMCZ010000019.1:0-3441 GCA_036726125.1 Candidatus Nanopelagicaceae bacterium | reverse complement strand
GTTATATCTGCACCCGCATCGCCAGCTTTTCCATAAACAGGAAGTGGGACTGAAGGATCTAGCCGCTTCACTAGTACATCAACGGTGCTCATGGATTAATCTCAAAGTCCGGATCTACGAAAGCGAGCAACTTAGGATTTTCGCGGATGTGATCTATGAACTCTTTCGGCGCCTTCTCCAAGAAGTGCGACATTGGAACAATGACGTACAGCGAGCTAGCTCGCACTGCGACGGGACCTTCATAGGATTCAAGGTGTCCTTCGGCCTCTGCATATACCTTACGTCCGGATTGACCCGTAATCTGCGCGGTGATGTAGAGCTTCGCGCCGACTGGAACAGGAAGAACAAAATCAGTTTCAAGGCGAGCAGTAACCGCCGGTGCGCGCAGCAACCACATCAACTTTCCGAGCGCTTCATCAAAGGCCAGTGTAAGAAGTCCACCATGGGCCAAACCTGGTGCGCCCTGGTGATTATCCGTAACGGTAAAGATTGCGGTGATGTTCTGACCAGTGCCCGCTTGTGCAACTAAGTGCAGACCCGTCGGGTGCAACTCTCCACATCCAAAACAATTTGCATAGTGGGAGGGAATCTGTGTTCCAGGGGCCGGAGCTAGAGGGTGTCGTTCTGGCACCACTGCATCAGGCGGCGGAGTTGTACTCGCTACTCGACTCATGTCATCAGCCTAATGGATTGCCTGCTACGAACCAGTAGCGTTAGGGAATGAGCGATACCTCACTGAAATTTAAGGAGCACTCGCCATGGCCAATATGGCTCTGGCTCTTTCTTCTCTTCCTCGCCGCCTCACTCGCCCTCGCCTTTTGGGCCGCACTCGGCAATCGTTGGGGTGCGATCACTGGGCTTGTACAAGTACTCGGGCTGCTCTTCGCATCGCAGCGCAGTGCTCTGGCGGTGGAAGTAAGCGATACTGAGTTACGGGTGGGCACTGCCCGCATTGAACGGAAATTCATCGGCAAGGTAGAAGCGCTCTCGGCAGATCAGATGCGGCAGTGGCGGGGACCGCTCTCCGATCCCGCTTGCTTTATGGCGCTCCGTTTTTGGATTCCCACTGGAGTAAAGATCGAGATCGCGGATCCCAAAGATCCAACTCCCTACTGGCTCGTCAGCAGCAAAAAAGCGCAGCCATTGCTGGCTGCGCTTTCAGATAACAATCAGTAAAACCTTATTCGCAATCCTTACAGACTGCCTTTGCACCTTCACCACGAGCGAGCTGTGAAGTGTGATGTACTAAAAAGCATTTGGAGCAAGTGAACTCGTCGGTCTGCTTTGGGACGACGCGAACAGTCAACTCTTCGCCAGATAGGTCGGCGCCCGGAAGTTCTAGGTTCTCCGCAGCATCTTCTTCATCGATATCAACTTGCCCGGACTGAGCATCTGCTCGACGAGCCTTGAGCTCTTCGAGGGATTCCTCATGAAGTTCTTCATCGGTCTTTCTGGGTGTGTCGTAATCGGTTGCCATGGTGCACCTCCTTCACATCATTGTGGTCAGGTTCGTTCGGCCAGAATGGCGCAAACTGAACTGCCTAACGGGGCGGATAATGTCCTATAACGCACCGTTCTGGCTAATTAACGCTCGGCGTGTCGGGATTATTCCCCGAACTGTAAGGAAATTGAATAAACACCTCGTCTAATACTCTAAAACGAGGCTTTGTTGGGGCGCTAGAGGAGTCGAAGCGGCTCCTGGCCACGGGCAATCAAGCGCTCAAAGTGGTTCTCCCGCTTATCTACGAAGGTCGCCACATCGGCAGTGCTCTTCTTGATGTAAGCAGCCAACTCATCACGTGCAGCAGCTCCCTCACCAGTAAGAGTCTCGAGTTCGAAGATTCCCCACGCCCGCAGAACTGGCATCACAACATCCTCAAGATGCAGTTTGAGATCGTAGATCCCTGCAAGAGCAATCTGCACGGACTTACGACCCCAACCGGGCATTCCGGCTCCAGGCATCTGGAAGTGAATCAATACATCCTTGATTGCACACATGGCCGCATTTGGCTCCAACTTGATCGCCTCAGCCAAAAGATTGCGATAGAACAACATGTGCAGGTTCTCGTCGAGTGCAACGCGAGCCAGCATGCCTTCGCAGATCGGATCATCTGAGATACGTCCAGTGTTGCGATGCGAAATTCTCGTTGCCAACTCCTGGAAGGTTACATAAGCAATTGTGTGCAACATATCGTTGGGATACGGGGTCTGATAGCCGACCTGCATGTGAGCCATGCGCAGATCTTCTAGCTCGTTGGGATCAACTCCACGAGTAGCCATCAAGTAGTCGCGGAGCACAATGCCGTGGCGCGCCTCTTCAGCAGTCCAACGGTTGATCCAGGTGTTCCAGGCACCATCACGACTTGTCGCAAAGGCGATCTCTGTGTGGTACGAAGGAAGATTATCTTCGGTGAGAAGATTGAGAACGAGGGAATCTTGCGCAACGGCAGTCAGTTTTGAATCTTTTGCTTCCCACGCATCTCCGTTAAGGGGACCAGCGAAGGTGCGCCCTTCTGACCATGGGACATACTCGTGTGGATACCAGTCACGCGTGGTGCGAACATGGCGTTCAATCTCGATCGCAACGGCAGGTTCAAGATCGCGGATCAAACGCGACTGAATCTTTGGATCGATATGCGCCATCAATAAACTCCTTTGGTTACCTGACCAGCCATAAAACTAATAGAAGAAAGGTACCCCTAAGGTGAGGGTTACTCGCCAGTTTGCGCGTCGAGCTTTGCGGTGCGCGCCTTAGCCTCCGCCAGGCGCCAGGCCTTAATGAGCGCGTGATTGCCAGAGAGCAAGACCTCTGGGACATCTAATCCACGCCAAGATGCAGGTTTAGTGAAGTTGGGGTATTCGACGATTTCTTCGGGCATGGAGTGGGACTCTTCGAGGAGGGAGTCCGGATTACCTAGCACTCCAGGAATCAAACGAATCACCGCCTCCATAATTACCAAGGTCGCGACTTCTCCCCCACCCAATACATAGTCACCAATCGAAACTTCGCGAACCCGGACGTTCTGTTGGTTCTCGTAATACTGGGTCACCCGATAATCGATTCCTTCGTAACGTCCACATGCAAAGATGAGATGTTCGGAGTGTGCGAGTTCGCTGGCGAGTTTCTGTGTAAGTTTTTGACCAGCCGGAGTCAAAATAATAAGGTCGTGCTTTTCTGCCTGTGATGTGGCCAATACTTGATCAATTGCTTTACCCCAGGGTTCCGGCGACATCACCATGCCAGCTCCACCGCCGTACGGAGTGTCATCAACGCTCTTGTGTACGCCGCTTGCTTGATCACGCAGATCGTGAATATTTATTGAGACCAGACCTGCTTCTTCAGCCTTGCCGATCAGAGATAACTTGAGTGGTGAGAAGTAATCAGGGAATATGGAGATAAGGTCAAAAGAGATATTACTCATCGCCTTCGCCGACCTCACT
>DAIMCZ010000018.1:6036-18312 GCA_036726125.1 Candidatus Nanopelagicaceae bacterium | reverse complement strand
GCAGTGAGAGGCTCACGCGCAACGGAGGTGCTTTAGGTGAATTATGGACTGCCACAGCAGAGCCTGCGAATCCTGGATCTAGAAGCCCCGGGAAGAGACTGGCGATGTGACCATCCTCACCCATGCTGAGGATCACGGCATCGAAGGGATGCGCGCCGAGCTCATCTTCAACCTCTGTCGCATAATTCTGCGCCGCCTCCTCTAAGTCACCACTATCGGCGACGCGGTGGAAGACGATCTGTGATTTACACATTCCAAAACCAGCGATCAGAGTTGTATCGCTGCGATCGGGGTTATCGAGTGGCACGAAGCGCTCATCAGAGAACCAGATATGCAACATAGAGCCTTCAAAGGAGCTCTTGAGGCGCACCAATTTGAAGAGGGCCTGATCGATTGCCTTCACGATTGCGAGGCCAGTACGGCCTCCCGTGATTACTACGTGGGCACTATTGCGTAGCGTCCAGGCATCGGTGATCGCATTGATCACTCCGGAAGCGCAAAGACCCACCAGATTTTCATCTGATGGGTCGCTTATGTAGTTCATAGTAGCGGGGACAGGATTTGAACCTATGACCTCTGGGTTATGAGCCCAGCGAGCTACCGAGCTGCTCCACCCCGCGTCGGTAGTGCAATCTTACGAGAAAAGCGCCAATAACCCAAAACGAGGTACTCAGTCAAGGGTTTTGACGCTCTTCTTCGTGCGGTGAATTGCTTGTAGTACCTACTTACCCTGTGCTGCTATCGCTGCTGCGATCGCTGCCTTAAGTTGATTCTGCGCAACACCATAAGCGGCGAAGTCACCGTTCTTAAGCGCTTGGTTAGAAGCAGTAATCGCCGCCTGAGCCGCCGCAAGAGCCTGCTTCAACGTCGATGTGCCAGTCGTCGTAGTTCCCGTTGAACTAGAACCGGTAGATCCAGTTGTTGGAGTGACACTCACACCAGAGCTCCCACCAAATACTTGGTTGAGTGCATCTTGCAGCGTATTGCCGAAACCGATCTGATCTCCGAAGGAGACGAGAACTTTCTGCAAGAGTGGGAATGAAGATGCATTCGCAGTTGCTCTGACATAGACAGGTTGAACGTAGAGCAATCCACTTCCAACTGGCAGGGTCAACATATTGCCGAGAACAACATCTGACCCACCCTGACGCAGAAGCGAAAGTGTCTGCGCAACATCTGGCTTCGCCTCAAAGTTCGACGCTACCTGCGAAGGCCCCGAGATATTTGTGGAACGTGGCAACTGCAAGATCGTGATCTTGCCGTAGTTCGGTCCGGCGTCTGAATTAACTGCAGCAAATGCTGTCAGGTTCTGACGTGACCCACGAGGAACGAAGGAGGTTGAGAGCGAGAATGAAGAGGTAGCAGAACCTGGCAGTTGCAAGGTCTGATACGTAGGAGGTTGATTTTGAGCGTTAGCGCCAAGTGATGATGGATCAGATGGAACCTTCCAGAAATCTTGACCTCCGTAATATGCAGCTGCAGAGTCAACGTGATACGTCGTCAACACATCGCGCTGGACCTGGAAGATTCCTTCTGGGTAGCGAATGTGCTGGAGCAACGCTGGGCTGATGGCGCTCTTAGGAAGAACGGTGCCAGGGTATGCCTTGCTCCACGTTTTCAAGACAGGATCCGACGTATCCCACTGATAGAGCGTGACTGTTCCATCATAAGCATCGACGGTTGCCTTTACAGAGTTGCGAATGTAATTCACATTTGTATTGGGTAGTGATGTAACGGTGGAAGAGCTCGCGGTTACCGAGTTTGTTGTTGCGGTAGCCAAATTCTCGACCGCAGAATATGGATAGCCCGAAGACGTGGTGTAGCCATCGACGATCCAAACAACTTTTCCATTTACTACTGCTGGATAGATATTTCCATCAAGCGTCAACCAAGGTGCAACTTTCTGCACGCGATCGACGGGTGAACGGTTATAGAGGATCTTGGAATCCTTGTTGATTAAGTTAGATAGCAAGATCTGCTGATCTTTGTACTTGATGGCGAAGAGCAGTCTGGTAACCAAGCTTCCCATCGGGACGCCACCCTTACCTGCATACGTGTAGTTCTGCTGGCCGTTAGCCTGCGAATCATCTGGATAGTCCAACTCGTTTGGCGTGCTCTTGGCAGAGCCACCAACGATTGAGTATCCCGGAACATTCTCACCGAAGTAGATACGAGGTTGGAAGACACCTAAGCCATTTGATGGTGGGATATTTCCAACGGTGAAGCTGGGCTTACCGTCCGCATCGACCACATTTGTAGGAGCTGCGACAAAACCAAAGCCGTGGGTATAAACCAGGTGATCATTAATCCAGTTCTGCGCTGGTGAACCCGCGATATTCAATTCACGGACTGCAACTACGACATCTTGCTTCTTACCCTTAATCGTGTAGCGATCTACATCGAGAGCATCTGGGAAGGTGTAGTAAGGCTTGATCTGTTGTAGTTGACGGAAGGTCGCTGAGAGGACATCTGGATCCAAGAGACGGGCGTTGGAGATGTTAGAAGTGTCCTTCGCGAGTTGACCTGGCTGCGTCGAAATAACGGCTGGATAATCCTTCACAGTGATATCTGAAAGTCCGTACGCAGCGCGGGTCGCATTGATATTGCGCTGAATATATGGCGCTTCCTTATTGGATTCGCTGGGCTTAACCGTGAACTGCTGAATGAATGCTGGATAGATGCCGGCGATTAGGAGCGATGAGACAACCATCAGCACGACACCCGCAGCAGGCAGGACCCATGAACGGCGCACAATATTTGCGAAGAAGAGCAGCGCGCAGATGATCGCGATGCCGGCGAGGATCGCCTTAGCAGGCAGGAGCGCATTGACATCGGTGTAGCCCAGGCCGGTAAAGAGGCTGCCTTGGTGGAGCGCTAAGTCATAACGATCAAACCAGTAGGCAACTGCCTTGATCAAAACCAAGACGCCAAGCAGCACAGAAAGCTGCACTCGAGCTGCGACGGTGGTGCGATCTTGACTTACTTGTGGGCGAATTCCGCCGTAGACATAGTGGATTCCAACTGTCGCGATCAAGGTGATCAGGATTGTGGAGATGCCCCAACTGATGAGCGACTCATACATGGGAAGTTTGAAGGCGAAGAAAGAGATATCGAGGTGGAACTGAGGATCCTTAGTTCCAAATGGGGTCGAATTCTTAAATTGCAGCCAGGTCTCCCACTGCTTTGAACCAGAGACTCCGGCGTACCAGAAAATAATTACTGCGATAGCGGCGACGATATAACGCTTGATCGGTTCAATCTGTCCGCGATAGCGCTCGAGGTTATCGGCCTCAACGCTCACGGGAACGTAGATCGGACGACGGCGATAGGCGATGAAGATATTTGAGGTGATGATCAGCGAAGTAATTAAGCCAAAGGCGATGAAGAGTTCTATCTTCGTAAAGAGAGTCGTTCTCCAGACGCTCGTGAAGTCCACTGAGCGGAACCAGAGAAGATCGGTATAGAAACCGGTGAGAGAGACCAAGATTCCGATGATCACGACGAGGGCGATGATGACTAGCCCGAAAGGTCCTATCCCCCTGCGCGTTCCTGGGGTACGTGGTTGGCGAGGTACGCCATTGCCGAAGGGATTATTGGGGAATTGAAAAGAACTCATGGAAATACTCTAGTGCTCGGAATTGGGCTCCCGTAGTGTCTGTTGGAAGAGGTTGAACTTCTCAACGGAGCGATTAGTCTCATTATTGAACTTATCTTTAAATTTCGAGGTCCACAGTACATATCCAATGGCTCCAGAGACCAAGACAACTGGAACGGCCCACCAGATAAGGGCCGCGAAAGCAGTGGATGTGGCGTGCGCAGTCGGTTGCGGGGTCGCAGCAGCTGCAAAGTGGGCCATCAACCGGGTCATGCGAGCACTTTAACTGCTCAACTTGAGAATTTCTGCCCCAAAGGCGGGAAGATAGTCGCAGGCGGGGTTGTTGTACTTCCATACTCCTTTTGAGGATCCTTGTTAAAGATCCTCCTGAGGGGAATTTGGAGTAAACAGACCTCGGGTCAGAAGGTGGGCATCAGATGAGCGGTTTTGGATTCTTCCCGAACGATGGTTTCTTTAACGCTGGAACCACTGGCGGGGCCGATGCTCCGATGCTCCAACCCGCGGTAGTGCGCGATGCCGCCCGCAAATTTTTAGCGACACACAACGACCTCCCCGTTGGCCGCGAAGATCAACGCAAGGCGCAAGAGGCGATTGATATTGCCAATACCTGGATTGAGGAGCGCACCCAGTTCCCGGCAACTGTCACCAATGCTGATGTGGCCTGGACTCGTAAGGAGTGGATCGACCAATCTGTAAATGGTTGGCAGAAGCTCGTTGAGCCACTGGCCGAAGGGATGGTCGAAGCCCTTGGCAAAGTCCTGCAAGAGATGGGTCCCGAAGCGAACTTCCTTCCCATCATGCGCGGCTTTATGGGTCAATTGATTGCGACCCAACTTGGTCAATCAATTGGCACACTGGCGATCTCATTGACCGGCGCACAGGATGCTGCAATTCCACTCTTTGAAAAATCTGGAGCCCACTTAATCCCGCAGAACATCGCGATCTGGGGTGAAGGGTTAGAAATTCCTGAGCAAGAGATTGCTATTTACATCGCCCTGCGCGAAGTAGCCGCACAACGCCTCTTCGCACATACACCATGGCTCTCCGCACATATTCGCGAGTTGGTGCAGGGGTATGGCAAAGGAATCACAGTTGATATTGAGGCGATCCAAAGCCAAGCCGAAAGTGCAATGAACTCCGGCGAACTCGATATCAATAATCCCGATTCGATTACGATGGCAATCAATCAAGGGATGTTCCAACCAGAACAGAGCGCCGCACAAAGCGCTGCATTAGCAAAACTTGAGATGATCTTCGCGCTCATCGAAGGATGGATCGATCACGTTGCATATCTTGCAGCTGCAGATCGTCTACCGTCACTCGCTGCGCTGCAAGAAAGTTATCGTCGCTCCCGTATCGAGAGCGCACCAACACAACAACTCTTTGCGATGTTGCTCGGTCTACAAATCTCACCGCGACTGGCGCGTGAGTGCTCACATTTCTGGAATGAGATTTACGCAATTAGTGGCGCGGAAAATGGTGGCACCGCAATCCGTGACCATCGCTGGGAGGATGCAGCGTTATTGCCTACAGCCGCTGATATCGGTGACCCCGCGGCTTTCTTAGCCAGCACTACAGTTCCCGATGATCTCTCTGGCTTGATCTAACTTTTACCTGAGTAACTTTTAGAGGACATAAAAAAGCCAAATCCTCGGCCGCACGATTTGATGTCTGCCTTCCCCTTGCATACATCAAACGGTTATCCGAGGACTTGGTTGGGTGAAACCTATGCCAACTTGCCACTAATTCCAAAAAGAAGCGCCATAATTGCCGTAAGTTTTTGTTGATAAATCTGTGGAGAAGCGGGGGATAACTCTTGGAAGCGGTGGAAAACTTTTTTCAAATATCCCTCTTCGAAGATAGCCTCCCAGTTGTGAGTAATGCAGCAAGCACCAACGATGGCAAGAAGAGCCAGAAATTTCTCCGCAGTAAAACACTGCCCGATAATTTGCCCGAGTTTCGCGTGATCCGAAGCGCACGACGCAAGCGGAGCATCAGTGCACTTCGTCAGAATGGCGTGATCGAGATTCACATCCCAGATCGCATGAGCCGTAAGGATGAGTTAGCGATCATCCCCGAGATGATCGAGATCGTCCTACGCCGCGAAGCCAAGAGCCGCTCGAGCGATGAGGTCTTGGCTCTTATGGCGAGTGAGCTCCTCACCCGCTACCTCCCGGATTTCCATGAACGGCCCAGTGCAATTGGCTGGCGCAACATGCGCGAGCGCTGGGGCTCCTGCACCACAAGCGATCGCACCATTCGAATCTCTCTCCGTCTCAATGGTGCCCCTGACTATGTCGTCGGCTGCGTGCTCTTTCATGAGCTGATCCATCTGCGGGTACCAGGTCACGGGCGTGATTTCCAGGCCTATCTCGACCGATACCCCGATAAGGAGCGCGCCGAGTCCTTCCTCGAGGGATTTGAGGCTGGTCTTTCGGCTGCCCCGGAGTTACTGCCTACTCCGTAAGGTGAGCGCGAAATTCGGACATTTCGCCCATCTCGCTCCCCTTTCTGCGATCTCTTGGCAGAAGCGAGCGTCAAATCGCCCACCACGCGCTGCACGCGGGTATCGTGTTCTCGTACGCACGCTCGCTCCCGGGAGGCTCCCGAAGCTTTGAGCGTGTGGCGATAGGAGGGTCATCATGGCTGAGGAATACAAAGGCGAGGCCTACTGCGTTAAGTGTAAAGAGAAGCGTGCCTTCGAGGGTCATGTCAAGGTTTCAGAGTCTGGTCGCCGGATGGCACAAGGAATCTGCCCTGTATGTGGCACCAAGGTCAATCGCATCTTGGGTAAGGCTTAACAGAATTAAGCAGGCATAAAACTCGCAGAAGATGAAATCACCCTCACCGTACGGTGGGGGTGATTTTTTATCCCCAGATACAAGGAGCGCTCGCCCACCCTAAAGAAAAGAGGAGCATCCTGCGCAGATGCAGGCGCTACGGAGAGGCGATTACTTCCCCAGATTAAAGACTGGGGTGGTCCTCACTCGATTGAGCGATAGATATTTCCTGGGACTCCCTTCGCATGGACTCTTGTTGGAGTCGGGGTTATCGCTCTTGCTGGCACGCAGCTTTGATGGCTCGCGCAGCGGGCGTGAACTCGCCGGCTATCTGCACTGCTCGGTTGATGAGGTAGAAGAATTTGTACGCTTGTTGGTGAAGGAAGACCTCCTCGAACTCCTAGAGGAGCCACGCAACCTCGCACACTCTGATTTGAGCTCCCAGATCATTGCGATACGGCGTGATATCGAGAGCTCCCTGCTATCTCATCGCGCAGAGGTATCAGATGGGGGTCGGGACGAATTGAATAAGCGCGCCGCGGCATCCATCTTGATCTCCGGAGAAAATCGATTGGGGCGCCACCTGCTTGTGGCGTTGCAGGCCTCTGGTTTTACGATGACGAGGCTCGTGCGTGGATCTGGCCTTCCGCCTCGCATAGACGGAGCTGATATCTGCGGGATCGTCACGCGTACTGGAGATATTGGAAAGTTAAGAAGGGAATTCGTCGCTGAGCTGGAGCGTAACTCTCAGATTGAGCGAGCGCAGAGCGCACCTAAGAATTCTCCTGATTTGATTATCTCGACCGCCCCGATCGAGTGGGATTACGTACAACGCTGGATGAGTGAGGGTTCGGTACATCTACACGTCAATCAAATCATCGGGCGTGAGATTGAAGTAGGTCCGTTGGTTAAGCCGGGGGCGACTCCCTGCCTGCGCTGCGTGGCGCTCAGTAAGCGCGAAAATGGAGTCAAGGGCGATTACACAAGTGCGCGAGTTGAAGTTCCGAGCGCGGCCGCAGCCTTTCTAAGCGGCTTGCTCACGCTCGCTGTCGGCGAATACATGGCAACGGAGAACACTCCGTTGCTCGCCAGCTCGCACTGGTACGACCTCCTTGAACCCATGCGTCCACCAGAGGTGCGGCACTGGAACTTCCACCCTGAGTGCGGGTGTCGTTGAACGCACCTCTTTAGCTGGCGAGCGCTTCATCACTCTCGTCGGCGGTGATTGCGTATTCGGTCACTGGTGTGGTGTTGAGTCGAGGTCGACCTACCGTGCGCTTAGCGGCGACGATCTCCCCTTCGACAAATAACTCTCCACCCCAGACGCCACAAGGCTCTTCGCGTGAGATCGCGCCTTCAAGACAGGCGGTGCGCATGGCACACCCGCCGCAGAGCGACTTAGCCAACGCTACGCGCGCTGGCGCTTCATCGAAGAAGAGCTCTGGATCTGCGCTGTGACAGGGCAGAGCAATCTCACCGGTCACCGCATCTAGTCCGATCCGCTCACCCTCAGCCCAGCCGGGGACCAACAGTTCGCTAAAGAGAACAGCCACTGCCCTCACCTCTTTCCATTTCTCATCTCGCTTTACGTATCTAGTTTCTCTATCTTCCGAACTTTTCTTGCCTCTATTTTTTGTTTGGGTAAAAGAAAAAGGACCGCTCATCCGATTGGATGTGCGGCCCCTGGTGGGTCTTCTCGATTTACCGAGTAGAACTCCAGGTCCCGCGCATCCCGTAGGCTGCAAAATTCTTGGTTGCCCAGAACTTCACCGCGCTGGCATGTGCGTGTGTTGTATATGTGGCAGGAATTACGGCAGCACAAAGCGCAGCACGTGTGGTGCTGGCGTTGCGTTGTGTCATCGACACATCTGCCTCCTAGGTTGAAAAGCGCTGCCATGTGGCAGTTGCATAAGGGTAGGGGGCGAGGGCGCGCCCTCGCAACCGAATTAAAGAGAAGTTTTAGCGCGCCGCCCTAGAGCAGCGCGGTCAGAAACTCGCTCGGCTCCCCCGAATAGCTGAGGTGGACCGTTTTCTTAGCCCGCGTGAGGCCCACATAGAAGAGGCGGCGCTCCTCCTCGATCGCCTCACCCATGGGCAAGATCCCATCATTGACGCTCACGAGAAAGACGTGATCCCACTCCAAGCCCTTTGCTGCATGCAGGGTCGAGAGCACCACGCCTGGCAAGGTTGGGGGGTTGTTCTGCTCGGCCCGATCCTCCAGCTCCCGCAGGAACGCTCTCAGGTTTGCTGCGCCGGCCTCCTTCATGGTGGTCGCAAGCGTCAGGAAGGCTCGCACATAATCCGCCTTTCCGAAAGGCCGGAGCACCGACTCGAGGTCTTGCAGCCAATCACTCCCCTCAGAGGGCAGTACAGATGCGCTGCGAATGACCCGCATCGCATCGCGCACCTCGACTCGATCAAAGAAACGTTCACTGTTCTTAAGTTGTGTTTCAATCCCGCGCGCCTTGAGCGCTGCCTCAAAGGGATCGAGTCCATTATTGGTGCGCGCCAGAATTGCAATATCGGAGTGCGTTTTGCCGAGCGCGGCTATCGCATCAACGACAGCGCTCACCTCGGCGTTGGTCGTGTTAAATGCACGGAGTTCCAGCTCCTCACCACGCGCATTAACCGAAGTTAACTCGTGATCAGCATGCGAACTGCCCTGCTTCAAAATCCGATTAGCCATCTCGATGATCTCGGGAGTCGAACGATATCCCCGCGTTAGGCGTACCACCGGGGCTTTGGGAAAGCGATGTGTAAAGCCCAATAGGAATTGAGAGGTTGCTCCTGCAAATGAGTAGATGGTTTGCGCAGCATCACCAACGACACAGAGATCATCGCGGTTACCTAGCCAAAGATTTAGCAAGCGTTGTTGCAGTGGCGAGACGTCTTGATATTCATCCACCGTGAAGTAGCGGTACTGATCTCGAATTCGCTCCCGCACATCGCGGTCCTCCTCCAACATTCCAACGGTTAGAAGAAGTACATCTTCAAAGTCGATAATGCGCTCTTGATGTTTCAGAGTTTCATAGGCTTGATAGACCTTTGCGATCTCTGCGAAATTTTCTTTATCCGCTCGTCCATTAGGAATTCGTAGTGTGCGGCTGGCTGCAAGAGCTTCTTCGACGTAATCACTCGGTGCGGTCTGTGTGGCCTTCGCCCACTCAATCTCGCCGCTGATCTCTCGAAGCGTTGCAACGCCAGGCACAAGGGTTGTGTCGCTCAATCCCATTGCATCGCCGAGAAAGCTTCCCTTTGAGGTCAGAAGCTTGGGAAATGTTCCACCAAATGAGTATGGCCAGAAGTACATCAACTGCTTGAGAGCGGCGGAGTGAAAGGTACGAGCGGCGGCATTTGGCACGCCAAGTACACGCAGGCGAGCGCGCATCTCACCTGCGGCGCGCGCGGTGAATGTAAGCGCCAGCGTTTTGGTCGGGTCAGTCACACCGGCCGCCACTGCGTATGCAATGCGGTGCGTGATGACTCGAGTCTTTCCGGTACCGGCTCCCGCAATGATGCAGAGCGGTCCGCGAATATTCGTGACCGCTTCGCGTTGCTCGGGATCCAGCCCGGCGAGTATTGCTTCTAACTCCATCGCGGGCCTACGGGCGCCAGGTCTCTGCTCCTGGGAGCGGTGGGCGATCTTCGCCGTACCAGGCTTGAATCATCGCGCGCGCGACGCTTATCGACGGCGGCAGCAGCAAAGTACCTTCAGTAATAGATGCATAGAGTTCATTCCGATCAAACCAACGAATCTCCACAATCTCTTCGCCATCAGGACGCGCATTTTCGGGATCTTGAATGGTTGCCTCAAATGCAATCATCAAAGATTGTGGGAAGGGCCATGGTTGCGATCCGAGATAGTTGATATCGGAGACTCGTACTCCTGCCTCCTCAAGAACCTCGCGCACCACACACTGCTCAAAGGACTCCCCTGCTTCGACAAAGCCGGCAAAGGTCGAGAAGCGATGTTCGGGCCAGACCGCTTGGCGCCCTAAGAGAATCCGATCGCTCTTATCTTTTACAAGAACAATGATCGCTGGGTCAGTCCTTGGGTAATGCTCATGCCCCGTTGCACAACGGCGCGAAGACCCACCTGCGAAGGGCTCGGTCACAGATCCACAGCTAGGGCAGATGGGGTTCTTGTGGTGCCAGAGCGCCACCGCCTGTCCGTGCACCGCGAGGCCGATCTCGAGGCTAGTAAGTTCCGCACTAATTTCGCGCAGCGTCTTATAGTCCTCATCACTTCCGATGCTCTGCTCAGAGCACCAGAGAAAGTAAGAGGCTCCATCGTATTGACCGAGGAAGATCTTCTGACCGCTTCCCTCAATCTGCTCTGCGGTCAAAAGGGTAAGAGATTTGCCCGAAGTAAGAAATCCGGTCCCATTAAAGTGAATAATCTTGGCAATCTGCCACTCCTGCTCTAAGGCGCTCTCATCTGCACGGATATGCGCTGCGCGATCGACTGTTGAGCGAGAAAGGGCGAGATTCAAGATTTTCATAAGGAGGCGACCCTACTAGCCTGACCTCATGAAGGTCATCTCATGGAATATCTTTAACGGCCAGGCGGCAAATCCAACGCACCCCGTACCTCCCCTTGCGCAATCGATCCGCGAGACCATCACCGCAATAGGCGCAGATCTCCTTGCGGTCCAAGAGGTAGATGAAAATCAGGAGCGCTCTGGCAGCGTCCACCAGATGGAGTTGATCGCAGAGGCTATGGGGGCGGAGCACTGGGGTTACGCCCGCGCAGTGATTGGTACCCCAGGGTTTGGCTGGCGACGCCCGAGTGATTCCGAAAAGATCATTCACTCCGAATCCGAATTTCCAGGTTATGGAATTGGACTCGCCTCAAGAATCCCAGTTCGCAAATGGCATCGAGTGGATCTTCCTGCCTCTTGGCTTGGACTTGCACTCGCCTACCCAACGGATAGGGGCTTTCGACTTAAGTATGCAAAAGATGAGCCGCGCGTAGCGATCATCGCTGAATTAGAAAATGGCTTCACCGTCGCTGCGACTCACCTCTCCTTCGTCCCATTTTGGAATTACTACCAACTTCGTAAGTTGATGCGTCTTATGAAGGGGCTTCCTGGCGAGCACTTAATCATTGGAGATATCAATTTGCCGTGGAATATTCCAGAGCGCTTTACACCATGGGTTTCACTAACAAGCAAGAAGACATTTCCGGCTTACAAGCCTTCTCTACAATTTGATTACATCTTGGCGCAAAAGAAATTAACCAGTCAGAGCATCACCTTCGAAGCCAGCAAGATGAGTGACCATCTTCCGATAGGTGTAGAGGTCGAGTTAGAGTAATTCGACTCCGCTAATAATTGTGGCAATCTCATCCTCGCTCGATAAATTTTCGCGATAGATCGTCTTGTTATCTGCAACGTAGTGGAAGGCAGCACGAATCTTTTCAATAGGAATCTGATGCTGCTTGGAGTAGGCGAGGCGATACATCGCTAACTGAATTGAAGCAGTTGCTAGATCATCACCTTCCTTGATTCGCCCCGTCTTCCAATCCACGACCTCATAAGTATCGCCCTCGCGATAGATAGCATCGATCCTGCCACGGAGCACAATGCCATTGATGACGGTCTCGAAGCCCTCTTCAACTGCGATAGGGCTGCGCCTCGCCCAACTCGATACGAGCCATTTTTCCTGTAACTCTTTGAAAGGAACATCTTCATGCGCGAGAGGATCAAAGAGATCCTCATCGAAGAGAGTTTGGGCGCCAAATTGTCGCTCCACCCAGAGGTGGAACTCGGTTCCACGCTTGGCATATTTATCGGTATGGCGCGGCATCGGCCGACGGATATTGAGTGCAAGCTCTGCAGGATCGCTCTTGAGGTTTATCAAAGTTGATACCGAGAGGCG
>DAIMCZ010000018.1:0-5936 GCA_036726125.1 Candidatus Nanopelagicaceae bacterium | reverse complement strand
TGGATTCTCCTCTGGTAGCTCTGCGTTGGAGAGGACGGAATCTGCCGTACTGGATTCTAAGAAGTCATAAAGCGCCGTGAAGAGTGAACTCTGATCAACAGGATCTTTTCCATCTCTAAACCAGCTGGCGGTACAGAAGAGGTGAGATTTAGCGCGAGTAAAGGCGACATAACCCAGGCGCAACTCTTCGAGGTAATGGCGAGCCTTATGCGCATCTTCAAAGCGCTTGATCGCCTTTCCGACTTCGGCTGGTTTGATCGCGGCGTCACCCTGCGGAAATTCAAAGTCGGTAAGTTGTAAGCGATCGCCGCGAAAGGCGATAGGCAGCGAGCCTGCATATTTAATCCACGACGAGGAGCGCATCGGCTTATTAGGGAAGACATCTTTCAATAGGCCAGGAACAGCGACCACATCCCACTCCGCACCTTTGGCGCCGTGAATGGTAAGAATCTGTACCGCGCTATTTGACACGGTGACGGTAGCGGGCTTGAGTCCACCCTCTCGCTTCTCGGCAGTTTCAAGCCACGCTAAGAATGAAGAGATGGTGCCACCTGTGCGCTGAAAGGCGGCGGCCTCATCGAAGAATTTATCCAGATGCCTGCGACCGATATCCCAACCATCGCGGACCAAGGTTTCTACATCTAATCGCAGGAATCGCTCAGCGCTTTGAATCTTGTCCGTGATCGATCCAGTCATGGTACGGCGCAGAGCGGTGAGTTCACGTGCAAACTCTTTGAGTCGGGCATACCCCTCGGCTGAAAAATCTGAACGAGGCGCATCATCAATAAGTTCAAGAGCTTCAATAATGGAGCCAATCGCGAAATCATTGGCATCGAGATTCTCTTCACTACCAAATTCAAGGATCGACTCCAAGCGATCGCTGCGGGCATTGGAGGATTTGCGCGCAAGTGCTCGGGAGTATGAACCCAAAGCATGTAAATCTTTTGGAGCCAGAGCTAGCCGCGGACCAACCAACAGCCGAGCGAGGGCTGAACCAGCATCGGGGTACGTGATCAGGCGCAAGAGAGCGATGATGTCTGCGATCTCGGGAATGTGAATAAGCCCACCAACGCCGATTACTTCAGTGGGCATCTCGCGCTCACGCAGTGCCGCCTCAATCAGAGGAATATAGGACTTTACGCGCACTAGAACAGCAAAACTGCTCCGTTGCTCCGCAGGTTGCTCCTGACGTGCTGGATCAAACCACAACTTCGCAAAGTAGTCGGCGATAGCTGCAGCCTCATCTTCCGGTGTGATGTATAGACCGCAGGAAAGATTCCCCTCGCCCGCTTCTGGACGGGCGCGCAGCTCTTTTACGCCGAAGGGAAGCTGTGCCAACTCGCCAATCTGACCAATGATGAGATTCGAGAAGTCGAGAATCTTCTGATCATTGCGCCAGGTGGTGAGGAGATCGAAGTGTTGGCAGTTGCCACCAAAGGTTGCCGCAAAACTTCCGAGTGTTTCAGCGCTCGCCCCGCGCCAACCGTAGATGGCCTGGTTGGGATCGCCCACCGCTGTTACAGGGTGGCCATGACCAAAGAGTGAAGAGAGAAAGCGCACCTGCGAGTAGGAGGTGTCTTGGTACTCATCGAGAAGGACCACCTTGTATCGCGCCCGTTCGATCTCCGAAATTTCAGGAACGCGCTCTGCCAATTTTGCGGCGTAAGACATCTGATCGTTAAAGGTAAGTTGGCCGGTTTCAAGGCGATGCTGATCTAACTTCTCAACCATCGGCAGGATCGCAAGGCGCTCACTTATGGTTTCGAGCGCGTCACGTACGGTCTCGTTGCTGGGCGTTGTCACTGATTGCAGGCGAGCCATAAAATCTTCGAGGAAGGGACGGATCTCCTGTGTTGTCCGATTGTGCTCCCCGAGTTCGCCAGAGAGTGCCATGACGGCATCGACGATGAAATCAGGTTTATGGAAGATCTCGTGATCAACTTCCTCAAAGCTATTGACGATCTTGTAGGTCAATTGCCAGGCAGCCGCCTCACCAAGAGGTTCACCGTCGGTATCTATTCCCATTCGAATGCCATGAGCTGAAAGGGTGCGACCGGCGTACGAGTGATAGGTGGAGACATCTACAGCGATATCAAGCGGCAGTGCGCGCTCTCCATCGGTAGGAAGCAGACCGGCGGCACGCAATTGACGCAAGCGCTTGCGGATACGAGTAGCCAACTCACCAGCCGCCTTTCGGGTGAAGGTGAGGCCCAAGATTTGATCGGGAGTAACGACCCCATTAGCCACCAGCCAGAGCACGCGCTGTGACATCGTCTCGGTCTTTCCCGAACCCGCCCCAGCAATAATGACCGTGGGACCAAAGTGACGAGATTCGATGATGGCGCGCTGTTCGGCGGTGGGTTCGATTAACTTCCCTCCACCGCGAGCTAAGGCGTGAGCAATTTCAAGAGAGGTGACTTCTTTATCAATCTCAATTCTGCCTTCAACAATGCGAGCGCTCATTACTCGATCACGCTCCTTCCCTCGGATTGCAGGGGGCAGAGGCTTTTGATTGCACAACTGCGACAGCGTTTATTAATGATGGCGGTGAAGGTTGATGCGGTCATACCTTCCGCCGCAGCGATCACATCCGCGATCACAAGTTCTTTATCGATCGGCCCTTGATCGATTGTCGTATTTTTTGCGGTTGTCTTAGAGAGATAGAGGAGACCCGCACCGTCGCTTACTGCGCCTTCTGGCAACTCTTTAAAGCCACCAGCTACAACACCAAGTTGATATGCCGCGAGTTGCTTATGCTCCTGGGCCTCTTTGGCAGTGACTGGGGTTCCAGTCTTGAGATCTACGACGAAGTAATTGCCCGTGTTGGGATCTCGCTCTAGCCGATCGACGCTCCCCTTCAAGATCGCACGCTCGAACTTGGTTTGGAACTCAGATTCCGCGAGGATCAATTCACGAGGGTTGGATTGATGCCACTCAAAGAATCGTGTGAGCATACGGGTCGCCTCTTGCAACTGCTGATCTTTGAACCAACCTACATTCTCATCGACGACCGGCCAGGCTGCAGTTAGTTGGGCAACCCCTTCTTCGAGAGTGAGATCGGGATTCTTTAAGAGCTGGGAAGCGATGAAGTGGATCGCGACGCCGAGTAATTGCGCGGTCGAGTCGCCATCCTGCGCCCCAGATTTTTCGAGAAACCATTTCAAACCGCAGTCATCAAATGAGGCAAGAGAACTGGGTGAGACATAAACATCGGAACCAGGCTCGGCAACAGGGTCTGGAGAACTCATCTCGCGAACCCCCAACCATGTTGCGGGGTCTGCACTCCTTACCCCAGCTGCAGCGAGAGACTTGAGTAAAGATGCTGCAAAAGTGGAGCCTGCAATCGCTTCACGTCGCAAGGTGGCCACCAGTGCCGCAGAGGTGATCTGTCGCGGTGGCTCGCTCGCAAATCCATCGGTGGACTCGCCATGCACAGCCTCGTAGAGCTCTTCGAAGAAGCGTGAGGGTTGTGAATCCTCTTCCGTAAAGGCGGTAATTAATAGCCTGTTCTTTGCACGCGAAAGTGCAACATGCAGCAAGCGACGCTCATCTTCTAAGAGTCCGCTTGCGGCAGCTGCAGAGATCTCAGCACGTGATGTGAGGCCACTACGTGCTGCTTCAACCAAACGCTCGCTGCCGAGGAGCGAACCACGCTCTTTGAGATTAGGCCAAACACCATCTTGTAACCCTGTAACTGCGACGAACTCCCATTCGAGACCTTTAGCTGAGTGAACTGTTTCGATCGTGACAACCTCTTCGCGCTGTGCACTAGAAGTGATCGAATCACTGAGGATGCGCTCATTCATCAACTGGGCGATAAAGAGCTCTGGGGAAGCCCCAACATTGCGCTCTGAAAAGCGGCGCGCCTCTTCAAAGAGTTGAATCATGGCGTCAAGGTCGCGATCTGCCTGCGCTCCGCGTGGCCCACCCGCAAGGGCGCGCTGCCGCCAAGTGGTGGCTATCGTGTTGCCCTCATAATCCTGCGCGGCATCCCACACGCTCCAGAGTAGATCTGAGATATCGCGCGAAGTGCGCAGGGTCTTACGCGCCACCTTGATCAGATCATTAATCCGCTTAAGCGGCGCTATCTGCTCCCAAGGCAGCTCTGCACTGGTTTCGGTCAAAGCATCGATCATCATCTCGGTTGTACTGCGATGATCACTACGGACAGCGGCAAAGGCGAGGCGAATCTGACGCAGTTGCAGAGCATCTGCTCCACCAAATTCAGAGAGCAAAATCTCTTCGATGACCGGCCAATC
Source organism: Candidatus Nanopelagicaceae bacterium (assembly GCA_036726125.1). GTDB lineage: Bacteria > Actinomycetota > Actinomycetes > Nanopelagicales > Nanopelagicaceae > PALSA-747. The sequence continues at coordinate 1,677 of DAIMCZ010000018.1, read as the reverse complement.
AGATGCCGTAAGAGGAGCGCTCTTGAGAATTATTCCAAGTAGGAGCAGGTACGGCTTTATCGCAGGATTCTCGGCGAGCGCAAGCGCTGCGGAGTCGATCGAAACAGGAATTCCACTCTGTGCGAAGGCCCGTTGTAGCGCTGCAACTTCCGATCCAGGGCTACGGACGATCACAGCCATTTGTGACCAACGAATTCCGCTGCGCAGATGCGCACTGCGCAGTTCATGCGCAATGTAGTTAGCAGATTCGCTCTGCGAGGCGAGCTTTGCAAAGGTAACCGCAGCTTCGTCTGTTGAGGACCGAGCAGCAGTGCGAACACGAGTTGCTGAGCGCGTGTGGAAGTGGCTGGCAACCTTGGCGACTAGCGCGCTGATCTCGGGAACGGAGCGAAAATCTTCCTCGAGAAGAATTTCGTTAGTAGTGAACTCGCGCAAACTCCGCAGGACGCTATCGGGATCAGCTCCACGGAAGCGACCGATGGCAGAGTCTGGGTCTGCGAAGATGACCGTATCTTGCGGCGCTAAGAGTTGGAGGAGTTTGCGTTGCGATGCATCGCTCTCCTGAAATTCATCGACGATCAGAGTTGTAAAGCGGTCGCGGAAATATTTGAGGCGAGTGGCATCCTGACCGAGGAGAGCTAAAGCCTCGGCGATGATCGCGCTGGGGTCGATCCGCACGATCTGCTCCCCCACGGTCGCGCTCTGCAATTCGTTAGCACCGCGGTAGGAAGCCCAGAAGTGGGCTGCGCCTTCCCAATATTTCTCGCCTAACTCTTTGCCGAGTTCTACTAAATCCTTAGCGGTCATTCCTAACTCAGTAGCGCGCAGGATGAGATCGCGAACCTCGCGAACAAATCCGCGGGTGTTAACTGCCAGAGCCAGATCTGGATGCCATGGAATTGGAACGAGTGAATTAGAGAGCATCTGCGCTATCGCCGCATCCTGCTCCGCGCCCGAGACTAAAACGTAGCGCGCATTGTCCTGGGCTAACTTCTCGTTGAGAATCGAAAATGCAAGGGAGTGGAAGGTGCGAGCCAGTGGTTCGAAGGAGGTAGAGCCAGCTCGCAGTGCAATCGCATCGCGTAGCTCGGAAGCGCGCTCTCGTCCATAAGTAAGGATGAGAATGGAATTCGGGTCGACGCCTGTACGCACTCGCTCGATAACTGTTTCGATCAAAGTGGTTGTCTTGCCGGTTCCAGGGCCTCCGTACACCGCCAGAGGTGCGCCACGGTGCGCAATTACCTGACGCTGGGCCGCAGAAAAAGTAAAGGTTGGCTCGGGCGTTATTCGCCGAACCAACCTCAACTTCTGTACACCCTTTGCCATGTCGCTATCTAACCCTTTAGGAGTGACAGCGAGATGAATTTACGGCTAGTTGTCTAGCCGCGTCGGCTTATTCAGCGTTCTGGTTAACCTTCTTATTTCGTCCTACGTTACGAGCTCGCTCATTTTGATCGAGGATCGTCTTACGAATGCGCACATGCTTAGGCGTTACCTCAATGCACTCATCTTCGCGACAGAATTCGAGGGCTTGCTCAAGGTTGAGTAGACGTGGAGGAATGATCCGGTTGGCATCATCGGCGCCAGAAGATCGCATGTTGGTCAACTTCTTTTCGCGAACGATGTTGACATCCATATCTTCGGTACGTGAATTCTCACCGACGATCATGCCTTCGT
>DAIMCZ010000017.1:17115-18440 GCA_036726125.1 Candidatus Nanopelagicaceae bacterium | reverse complement strand
CCCCGGCTCTGCCTTCGAAGGTTCAAATCCTTCACCCGCCACCAGTAAATTCCATCCAAGTTCTCCTTTTCTCAGGTAGACAAGGTTCCTATGAACTCACCAATTCGCATGAATCTCAACCGTTGGCAGAGCATCACTCTGGCCTCGATATTTGCCGGGGCGGTGATCTTTCTCCTCAAGTATCTTGGTGATTTGATGAAACATCCACTCTTGATAGCTTCCTATGCAGCGAGCCTCTCACTTGTATTTGCCGTTACTCATAGCCCCTTTGTGCGGACTAAAAATCTATTTTTTGGTTACCTCATCGGTGCAATTTCGGGCTTGGCTCTCTTTCACATTTGGGGAGGCAACATTTGGACCCTCTCCATCGCCGTGGCTATTGCGCTCTTTGTGATGGAGGCCACTCATACTCTCCATCCTCCGGCGGTCGCCGTTCCAATCATCGTCATTACCGATCATGCGCAATGGTCATTTCTTTGGGCTCCACTCGGTGGAGGAGTGGGAATTATCTTGATATGCGCCTACCTGCACCGAAAATTCATCAAGCGGTTTCCTATTCATATGGCATAGGAGCCGCTCGCCGAGTGCGTTGCTAACTCCTTGAAGTAGAATCGCCATCTCTCAATCGATCAGATTCCTCCGGCAATTAAGGAACTCATGAAGACATTAGGTCGTTTCGCATTCCGTAATAAGTTTTACGTCATCGGTTTTTGGCTGCTAGCCCTGGTTGCTATCACTGCGATCTCACAGTCAGTGGGCTCGGCTTATAGCGATTCATTCTCGCTGCCTGGCACTGAGTCCTCAAAGGCGCTCACGCTGCTTGGCAAGGCATTTCCGCGACAGGCCGGCGATACCGAGACGATTGTCTTCCACGTCAGCTCAGGAACCGTGAACGATCCTTCTGTTAAAAGCGCGATGGACGCAGTTTTTTCTAAGGTTTCAAATATTCCAACAGTTGGAACTGTGAAGTCTCCTTATGACCCAGCCAATGCCATCCAGGTCAGCAAGGATCAACAGACTGCCTATGCTCCAGTCGTATTCACAGTTCAGGGTCAAGCGATTAAGACTAAGAATGTGCAAGCGCTAGTTGACATTGGCAAAGCCGCTTCGAATTCCAATCTTGAAGTTGAGTTTGGTGGTCTCGCTGTAGGTCAACTCAACGCTCCCAAGGGTAGTCCCGGCGAAGTTATCGGAATTGTCGCGGCAGGAATCATCCTCTTCATCTCTTTTGGTTCGCTCTTCGCCATGCTCTTGCCGCTCGGTGTCGCGCTTATCTCTCTTGTCACTGCCAGTGGAATCGACACACTTCTTACTCACGCGATGGG
>DAIMCZ010000017.1:1344-17015 GCA_036726125.1 Candidatus Nanopelagicaceae bacterium | reverse complement strand
CTCTTTATCGGGGTCATCATCGTGCTGGGTTGCCTGCTTCTACTTTTGGCCTTCCGTAGCCTGGTAATTCCTCTTACCGCTGGAGTGATGAATCTCTTCGCCGCGGGAGCATCCTTCGGAATCGTGGTTGCGATGTTCCAATGGGGCTGGGGCGAAAAATTGCTCAACATTGGCTCAGGCCCAGTCGAGGCCTTCTTGCCGGTAATTATGTTGGCAATCCTCTTCGGACTCTCCATGGATTACCAAGTATTCCTAGTAAGCCGGATGCACGAAGAGTGGGTGCACACCAAAGATAACGGCAAGGCCGTAGTAGTAGGACAGAGTGAGACAGGGCGCATCATCACATCAGCGGCGCTGATCATGATCACTGTCTTCGCCTCCTTCGTCTTCGGTGGCGAGAAGGTCATTAAGGAGTTTGGCGTGGGCCTCGCCTCCGCCGTCTTTATCGATGCCTTCGTCCTGCGCACCGTTTTGGTACCTGCCCTGATGCATATCTTCGGATCCAGCAACTGGTGGATTCCACGCTGGCTGGATAAGGGTCTGCCTCACCTCTCGGTGGAAGCCGCAGATTCGGAAGAGTTGGTCTAAAGGGGGATTCCACACCCCGCGGGCCCGTCAAGGCGGGGTGTGGAGGAATAGTTCACGCAATATATTTGTTTGCCACCGTAACCAGCGCCTAGTTTTTCACTAGATTTGCTGCCAATTGCGGTGGAGGTAAGGCAATGAAGCACGAAGAGGTATCTGCCATCAAACCTGATGGCTCTCTCTATCCCTTCCAAGTCAATGATGCCCAATTGCGCGATGAGCTCGATCCGCTCTCGTACAAGGTTTTACGCCAGGCCGGCACGGAAGCGGCATTTAGTGGCGCCTATACCGACACCGAAACCGAGGGTGTCTACTCGTGCAAGGTCTGCTCCCAAGAGCTCTTTCGCAGCGACACAAAGTTCCACTCCGGCTGCGGATGGCCTTCTTTTTACGCGCCAACAGAAGCTGATGCCGTTGTATTGATTGAAGATAACTCCTTTGGCATGCGCCGCGTTGAAGCGCGCTGCGCCAATTGCGGTTCACACCTCGGCCACGTATTTAAGGGCGAGGGTTACAACGTTCCTACAGATGAGCGTTGGTGCATCAACTCAGTCTCACTCAAGCTCGAACCCAAGAAGTAATCCAACCCAACCTCAGGAAAAGGTGAATAGCGAGTGGAGCAGAAACTTAAGGTAATCGGCGCTTCTTGGTGCCCAGATTGCAAGCGCGCAAAGACATTCTTGGGTCAACACCGCATTGAATTTGACTGGGTTGATATGGAAAGTGATCCATCAGCGCAGGCAGAGGTTGAGCGCATCAACGACGGTAAGCGCATAATTCCAACCATTATCTTCCCTGATGGTTCGATTTTGACCGAGCCATCCAATGATGAACTCGCTGAAAAGTTGGGCATTGTGCGCGAGGCAGCTATGTCTGCTTACGACCTCGTTATCGCGGGAGGTGGGCCAACTGCACTCACCACCGCGATCTACGCTGCGCGCGAGAACCTCAAGGTTCTCATCGTGGAAAAGTCCGCGGTCGGAGGACAGGCGGGAGTCACCGAACGCTTTGATAACTATCCAGGCTTTCCTGATGGGATCGGCGGTGCAGAACTAGCTGGTCGCTTTGAGCAGCAGGCGAAGAAGTATGGCGTGGAAATTCTGCAGGCAGTCGGAGTTGAATCCTTCAAGGAGGTCGACAACTCTGAGGGTTATGCCGGTCTCGACATCACGCTCTCTACGGGTGCAACTGTCGAGGGGTTGGCGCTGCTCGTTGCAACAGGTTCTACGTATCGACGTACAGGAGCAGAAGGTGAAGCCGATCTGATCGGCGCCGGTATCCACTTCTGTGCGACCTGCGATGGCCCTTTCTACAAGGGCGTCGATGAAGTAGTTGTTTTAGGCGGCGGAAACTCGGGGTTAGAAGAAGGACTCTTCTTGACCCAATTTGCAAACCATGTCACGGTGATCGAACGTGGTGGCGAACTTCGTGGATCAAAGTTGCTCCAGGAGAAGGTTTACAACCATCCCAAGATGTCGGTAAAACTAAACGAGGCAGTTCAATCGTTCAAAGCAACTGAGGGTGGCCAGCTCGAAGCAGTCGAGCTCGAAAACCTCATAACTAATGAACGTACCGTCCATGCCGCAAAGGGTGCATTCATCTTTATTGGGCTCGATCCAAATACCGAATGGCTAAACGGTGCAGTCGCGCTAGATGAGCGCAAATTTGTTGCGACCGATCAGATGTTCAACACATCAGCACGCGGTGTCTTTGCGGCGGGCGATGTCCGTGGTGGTTCCACTAAGCAACTCGCTTCAGCAGTAGGTGAGGGCGCTGCTGCAGCGATTCAGATCCGTTACTTCTTGGATAAATTAGAGAAGTAAAACTTCATAACGCAGCCCCGTCACTTTCAGTGGCGGGGCTACGTTATTTTCAATTAATTTATTCTTTAGATATCAAAGCGGTCTAGCTCCATCACCTTTCTCCAGGCAGCGACGAAATCATGTACAAACTTCTGTTTGGCATCGTTGCTGGCGTAAACCTCTGCAAGGGCGCGGAGCACAGAATTAGATCCAAAGATCAAATCTGCACGCGTTGCACTCCATAAGATCGCACCCGTTTTGGTGTCCCGACCTTCAAATGAATCTGCCGCTTCAGATGTGGCGTTCCAACCGACTCCGATATCAAGTACCGTCGTGAAGAAATCGTTGGTCAAGGTGCCGGGGTTCTTAGTGAAGACTCCCGCCTTAGATCCACTGGCGTTGGCCCCCAGAACACGCAGGCCACCCACAAGAACAGTCATCTCGGGAGCGGTCAGAGTTAAGAGCGCAGCTTTATCAACCAAGAGGAATTCGGCCGGGTGGTACCCTCCGCTCTTATCAAAATTGCGGAAACCATCAGCGATTGGTTCGAGAACTTTGAAGGACTCAACATCGGTCTGCTCCTGAGTTGCATCTGTACGGCCTGGGGTAAATGGAACTACTACAGGTGTTCCGGCCGCCTTTGCCGCCTCTTCGATGGCAACTCCGCCAGCCAAGACGATCAAGTCAGCAAGAGATACCTTCTTATTACTCGACTTGGCGTTGAATTCAGTTTGGATGGTCTCGAGTGCAGCCAGGGTCTGCGCCAACTCATCTGGATCATTAACCGCCCAATTGCGCTGTGGTTCTAAACGGATGCGTGCACCATTTGCCCCGCCACGCTTATCTGTTCCGCGGAAGGTCGATGCGGAGGCCCATGCTGTTTTAACCAGCTGCCCGATCGATAGACCTGAACTGATGATGATCGATTTGAGCTCCGCGACCTCTGTTTCGGTGATCAACTCGTGATCAACAGCGGGAAGCGGATCCTGCCAAATCAATTGCTCCGCAGGGACCAAATCACCTAAGTAGCGCGAGATTGGGCCCATGTCGCGGTGGGTCAACTTGTACCAGGCGCGGGCGAAGGCATCGGCCAATTCATCCGGGTTTGCAAGGAAGCGACGCGATATCGCCTCATAAGCGGGATCAAAGCGAAGTGCGAGATCGCTAGTCAGCATTACAGGTGGGTGTTTAACTCCAACTTCATGCGCATCGGGAACGGCGTCTGATGACGCACCGTCAGCAGGAATCCATTGCGTTGCTCCCGCTGGGCTCTTTGTTTGTACCCATTCATGGGCAAAGAGAACTTCGAAGTACGAGTTATCCCATGTTGTTGGCGTTGGGGTCCACGCACCTTCGAGACCACTTGAAATAGTGCTTGCACCATTACCCGTGCCGAAAGAGTTCTTCCAACCCAGACCCATATTTTCGATAGCCGCGGCTTCCGGTTCTGGACCAACATATTTGCCGGGATCAGCAGCTCCGTGAGTCTTACCAAAAGTATGTCCACCTGCAATGAGTGCGACTGTCTCTTCATCGTTCATCGCCATGCGGGCGAAGGTCTCGCGAATATCGCGAGCAGATAAGAGCGGATCAGGATTTCCATTCGGGCCTTCAGGGTTTACATAGATGAGTCCCATTTGAACAGCAGCGAGCGGGTTTTCGAGATTGCGATCTCCGCTATAGCGGTTGTCGGCTAACCACTCTTGCTCTTTGCCCCAATACGTTTCGTCTGGCTCCCAGACATCCGCGCGACCTCCACCGAACCCGAAGGTTTTGAAACCCATAGACTCGAGTGCGACATTGCCCGTCAGAATCATTAAGTCAGCCCAAGATATCTGCTTGCCATACTTCTGCTTGATTGGCCAGAGCAGACGACGCGCTTTGTCGAGGTTGACGTTATCTGGCCAGCTGTTAAGGGGAGCGAAGCGTTGCATTCCGGAGCCACCGCCACCACGTCCGTCGTAGGTGCGGTAGGTGCCAGCGCTATGCCAGGCCATTCGAATAAAGAAGGGACCGTAGTGTCCGTAGTCCGCTGGCCACCACTCCTGCGAATCTGTCATCAGAGCTTGCAAGTCGCTACGCAGTGCCGCGAGATCTAACTTCTTAAATTCCTCTGCATAATCAAAGTCAGCGCCCATGGGATCTGCTTGGGCCGAGTTATATTGCAAGACTTTAAGGTTGAGTTGGTTGGGCCACCAGTCTTGATTGAAGGTACCTTCGCTGGCTAATTTGCTACCGCTATATGGACACTTGCTCTCGCTATTCATTACTTCTCCTCGGTTATCTTCATTGTTATCAGACTGGAATATCGAGCCAATTTATGAGCTGACCAGTATGCGATGAAGAGTAACCAACGCAGATGAATATCGCCTGACGTTAGATTGACGGTAGTTAGGCGACGAGTTGGTGCTCTTTCATCGCGGCGCGACGCTCGTCACAGCAAGCAAAATTTGCATTAACCTCTTCACGAGCTTCATGTTCCGTATGTGCAGCGAAAGCGGCATAAGCGACGGTTCCGAACATCAGAATTGGGAATATAGCGAGCAGTGCGATCATCTGGGTTATCTCCTATCAAGCCCACCTAGCGTGGGGTCTGGGAGGATCATCAAGGTCTAACCTGAGGCGACAAGTAAATACTCCTCAGTTGAAAATGGGAGTTTTCTGAGAGTTGGCTGGATAAAAGAACCCGCCCACCTAGCAGGCGCTAAGTGGGCGGGTTCGGACTTACCCCCGACAGGTAAGTCTCACCGGGTAGTGAGAACTTATGGCTTTACTGGAGCCACTGGCTTAGGTGGGATTGTTGGCGCAGGCAACTTGGTTGGGATCGTTGGCAGCGCTTTGATGGCAGCGGCGCGAGCATCAGTCGCCGCAGCCACAGCAGTTACACGGGCGTTGAGGGCCGCTTGACGTGCAGCTGCTGTAACTGTTCCAGTTGTTGCAGCATCGAAGGCGGCTTTAGCAGCGCTAACAGCGTTGTTGAAAGTTGCTTCGATCTGCTTGCGAGAGGCTTGATTAGCGGCAATTGCAGCTCGGTAAGCGACAATCGAGGCCTTGTAATCTGCTTGTGCCTTGTTGCGGGCATCTTGCCAAGCTTTTAGATCGATACGGTATTGGGCAAGGGCCGCCTTGTAGGCAGTCATATCGACGCTACCACCCTTGGTCTTTGTAGGTGCTGGAGTGGTTGGAGCGGCAGATGTAGTTGGAGCTGGCGTAGTATCGGCAAAAGCTGCGGTTGGGCCAAGAAGGAGCGCGGCGCCAACGGTGCCTGCGACAACTCTGTTACGAAGGTTCTTCTTCATTTTCTATCCTTTTCAGTACTACTGAGGTTAGGCGCGGTTAGCGCTACAACACTGGGAGCGGGTTGTTCCCATGGCTTAACTATCAGACCCAACTTTGTGAGATCCATGTGAAACTCTTGTCAGGCTCTTGCGGGTCAGATCCTTATAGTTAGGCTTACCAAACATGAAAAAGGCGCAGATTTTGGTGGTTGACGATGAGTCTGGCGTGCGCGAATTGGTTGGGGATGTTCTTGAGTTGGAGGGATATGACGTAACCGTCGCAAGCGACGGCTTGGATGCCCTCTCCCATATTCGCAAACGGAAGTTCGACCTCTACGTTCTCGATATCAATATGCCCAAAATCGATGGCCTAGTCCTTTTGGAAAAGGTCCGGGCGGCTGGCGACCCCACCCCTGCACTCCTCCTCAGCGCGCGGCGCGAGAAGGATGATATTCACCAAGGGTTCCGCGTTGGCGCTGACGACTACGTGACCAAACCTTTTAGCATCGAAGAGTTGGCGCTCCGCGTCGAGGCGATCTTGCGTCGCACCCAAACCCAACAGCCAACCAACATCTTGCGTTGTGGACCTATTTCGATAGACGTTGATCAACATCTGGTTAGGCACGAAGAGGAGATTGTTGAACTCTCTCCCACTGAATATAACTTGCTGCACTACTTAATCGAGCGGAAAAACAAAGTCGTAAGAAAAGATGCGCTCCTCAATGCAGTGTGGGGGATTGATTTCGAGAATAACTCCACAGTCGTTGAAACCTATATCTCGTACTTACGCAAAAAATTACATAGAGATGGCTTTGAAGGAATCAAAACAGTACGAGGGGTTGGCTTTCAGATAGTGGAAAGAGGATGAGACTCGTACTCCGAGTCACCCTCTGGATCTTCTTTTTCTTGACTGTCGCATCATCGGCCATCGGTTACTTTGCAATCGATCGTTATCACTCCAGTCTCATCCAAACCATTGATGACTCTCTCAACTCCAAAGTTAAAGCCTTAAGCGCTAGTAAAGAAGATCCGCTCACCGTGGCTCAATACCTGGCACAAGTTTCCGCAATTCCCGTGACGGTGCAGTATCGCACCGAGACGGGTCTGGTAACTGTGCTGACTGTTGCCGGACCTTCAATCTCTTCGGTACCACCTGAAAGTCTTCGACTCCGTGGGGCGCAAGGTCCAGTCAATGATGGAAGGAACCTGCGTATTCGCACATTTAAAATGGGGGGCAGTAAAGAGTTAATCTTCGTAGAGTCAACTGCCACGATCAATTCAGATGTCAAAAACCTCACTCGCGATCTGATTCTCTTTATTCTCGTCATTGATCTTCTCGCGGGCCTAGTTGCCTTTCTCGTCTTTCGTCGCGATGGAAAATTAAATCAAGTTAGTCGATTGATCGAAGAACAAAAACGTGCAATGCAGAAGTTTATGGGAGACGCATCACACGAACTTCGTACTCCGCTAACGGTCATCAAAGGTTATGTAGATCTAGCGCTCGCCACGACCGACCCTATGAAGGGAAGGGGTTATTTAGAGAAATCGGCAGTCCAGATCTTTCACATGGAATCGATTATTCAAGACCTGCTTTTCTTGGCTGAAGTTGGGGAGGGTGAGAGAGATGAGATTGAGGCTGTTGAGCTTGCTCCAATTCTGCGCGATCATCTTGAGATACTAGAAGCCCTGCAACCTTTTCGGGCAGTTACTATCTCGATCGCAGACGGCGTTGTGGTTCAGGCAGACCGGAAATTGATTGATCGGGCAGTAGCAAATATCTTCTCCAATATCCGTCGTCACACCCCTGAAGATGCAGCGGTAAGCGTTTCACTTCTAGAAATGAGCAGCGAAGCGCACTTAGTTATTGAGGATGGGGGACCCGGGCTAGCGGAATATCCCGATAAGGCCCGCTCCCTCAAGCGATTTACGAAGCATCGATCCGAAGAAGGTGGAGGATCCGGCTTAGGACTCAGCATTATTAGCGGGGTGGTCGATAGATATGACGGCTCACTCAAGCTGAGTAAAAGTTATCTGGGCGGCCTGCGTATTGAGATCACGCTTCCAATCCAGGCAAGTTAAGACGATTCCTATTATTTACCGCCCTCTGTCATAATCCGAATATGTTCAAGAACAAGCTTCCTCATATGCTCTGTGTAAAATGCGATGCGAAGGTGGCACGCGATGCCTACTACTGCAAGAGCTGTGGTGAAGTTATTGATGATGTACTTGCACCGGGCCTCAAGAAAGAGGATGGTCGCTTTGGTAGTAAATTGAAATTTGCTTTAGAGCGTCACCTAATTCGCAACCTGATATTGCTCGTCTTCGCGATACTTTTTATAGGCACTGGAGTAAAACTTGGAATTAATCACCTCCATACGGTGAAGGACAATGGCTCAAGCCAGATTTATAAACTCACCGTGGTAGACCCACAAAATCCAATGACCTGTCGCGGAGCAATTTGCCACATTAATATCGATATTCTTAATAAGACTGATCAAGTCCAGCAATTTAAGAGCGTCCCTGATTTAGTTACTGGCGCTGGAAAGAGTTACGGTCCTGCCGACCCGGCTCGGATGGGTAATGGCTCGAATTACTGCAGTCAACAGGTGAACGTCACCCTGCAACCACACCATACCGCCCGCTACATCGGTATCTGTGCGGCAGATATTCCCTCTGGTACGCCAGTCTCCCTCGCCGAACTGAGGGACCCTAGCGGGAAGCTGATCGTTTCAGGGGTCTTTCAAGCGGTGGCGTACTGACTGTTATCAACTTGTTACCTCCCTCTCCCGTAGGAGGGGTTCCAGTCTTTAGTTATCGCTTTGTTACCAAAATTTCCTTGTAAAACCCTTGACCCGGGGTTAGGTTCTCCTTGTCTCCCCTGTGCAGGTGGGGTCGTTTTTCAATAACTTCTGAAGAAGAGAATAGGAAAAACATGAAAGAGATCATTACCGAGAACGAAGTTTCACGTCGTTCCGTACTTAAGGGTGCAGCTGCTGGTGCCGCTGCGCTAACCGTTGGTGGCGTAGGCGCTTCAGCCCTCGCAGCACCAGCAGCTAACGCTGCCGATGCACTCAACGTGAGCTTCGGTTCAAACAACTCGAATGGCCCTGGCCCAGAGCAAGATGCTGCTTGGACAGCTGCTGCGAAGGCAAAGGGAATCAACGTTGCTCTTAACGTTGTAGATCACAACACCTTCCAGAACAACATCAACTCATACTTGCAAGGTACTCCAGATAACGCCTTTGACTGGTTCTCTGGCTACCGCATGCAGTTCTTCGCTCAAAAGGGTCTTCTCTCCCCAATTGATGATGTTTGGAAAGTAATTGGCGGCAGCTTCACGGCTGGTTTCGCTGGCGGAGCAACTGGTCTCGATGGCAAGAAGTACCTCGTGCCAACCGACTGGTATCCATGGGCTATCCACTACCGCAAGTCTGTCTGGAAGGCTGCTGGCGTAAACCCAGCTTCTATCAAGACAATTGCTGACCTGATCAACGCTTGTAAGGTTTTCAAGTCAAAGGGTTACACACCAATCGCACAGGCCGATAAGGGTGGCTGGGAAGCACAGGGTGTCTTCGACATCATCAACATGCGTACCAATGGCTACAAGTTCCATATCGATCTAACAGCTGGTCGTGCTTCTTGGACAGATCCACGCGTTCAGAAGGTATTCGCCAACTGGTCTGCTCTTCGTCCATACATGAGCACCCACCCTCTAGATCTTGGTGACCAGGATGCTGGAAAGCTCGTAATTCAGAAGAAGGCAGCCATGATCATCATGGGCTCATTCACCTCTGGTCTCTATCCAAAGGCTGACTACCCAGATCTAGCTCTGATTCCATTCCCAATCATTGATCCTGCAAATGGAACAGATTCGATCGATGCTCCTATCGACGGTGTCTTGGCTTCAACAACAGCTACAAGCAACCAAGCAGCTACAAACGCTCTTCTTGAGTTCATCGGTGGAACCGATTACTCAGGAATCATTCAAGCAATCTCACCAACCTTGTTCGCTAACAAGTACGCAACTGTTCCTGGAGATCCATTCGTCCAGTCACAGGTGAAGTTGGTACAAGGTACAAAGCACGTTGCTCAGTTCTTCGACCGTGACTCACGTCCGGACTTCGCTGGCCCAATCTTCGGTCCAGCGTTGCAGAAGTTCTTGACTGGCGGAGATCCTAAGGAAATTGCTAAGAATCTCGCTGCACAATGGGCTGCTCTACCACCAGCCTAAGCAATACAAGTTCAGTACTAAAAGGGAGTTCCGCTGGCGAGTTATCTCGCCGGCGGAAATTCCCATTTCATCAAGTAGTAATGAACCAGGAGAAGGATTAAAAAATTGACGAGCGTAATAGATCATCCTCCGGCCGCAGCAGCGCCAGCAAAGAAAAAGAAAAGGAAGAATTCCCACAACTTTAGTGGGAGCGATCGAGTAACCCTCGGGGCCTTCGTTGGAGTACCGACCCTCATCCACATCTTTTTGGTATGGATTCCCGCCGTTTGCACCATCCTCCTCTCATTTACATTCTGGGATGGCATTGGTGGTCTTAGTTCCATCAAGTGGGTTGGGTTTACCAACTATCGTCAGATCTTTACCCTCGATGACAATTTGCACATTGCGATTCGCAATAACATTCTCTGGTTGGTCGTATTCGCCTTTATCGCGAGCCCACTTGGAATCTTGCTCGCCTATTACATTGATAAGAACCTCAAGGGAACGCAGTTCTATCAAACCTCTTTTTATCTTCCACTCGTTATCTCTCTCGCTGTAACTGGAATCATCTGGGATAACATCGTCCGGACTGACGGAGTTTTGAACTCAATCCTCGGTGATACCAATCCAGATACTGCCATTTCGTGGCTGGGAGATCCGAATAAGAATATTTGGGTCGTCTTAGTTATCGCCTCGTGGCGACATATCGGATATGTAATGCTGCTCTACTTAGCAGGTATGAAATCTGTTGACCCTTCACTTCGTGAAGCTTCCGCTATCGATGGTGCCACTGACTGGTACACCTTCCGTCGCGTGATCATCCCTTCTCTTCGCCCCGTCAACGTCATCATCGTGGTTATCACTGTTATCGAATCACTTCGCGCATTCGACCTCGTTTACATCCTCAATCGTGGAACTAACGGTCTGCAGACTCTGGGTGTTGAGGTCTTCCAGAACATTCAGGGCGAATCCGCTCGCCTTGGTTGGGGAGCGGCCTACGCGACGATGCTCTTCCTTATCTGTCTCGGCCCGATCATGGTTTATCTCTACCAAAACTTCAGCAAAGGAAATGACTAATGGTTACCGGTCAAAAGAGTAAGACAGGCGCCCGTATAACCATTGGGTTTCTTTTCGTTTTCTCCTTGATTTGGATTCTTCCAATCCTCTTCACGATTCTGCAATCATTCCGCCCCTTCGCGGATGTAGTTGTAAAGGGTGTCTGGTCGTGGCCTAACCACCTGACGCTTGATAACTATTTCCACGCCTTTGGGCAATCACGGATGTGGCTCTTCTTCCTTAACTCAGTTGAAGTTGCAGTCCCAGCAGTTGTCATCACACTATTTTTGGCTTCCTTGATCGCCTTCGTGTTGAGTCGTTACGAATCGCGATTTACGGTTCCTATGCTGATGCTCTTCACCGCGGGTAATTTGCTTCCACCTCAACTGCTCTACATCCCGCTCTATCGCGCCTTCTTGCACATCTGGGTACCAGGGTTCATCAATCAAAATCACAAACTTTACGATACGCAGTTGGGTTTGATCTTGGTGCACGTCTCAATCCAAATTGGCTTCGCGACATTCGTACTCACCAACTACCTGCGCACCATTCCAAAAGAGATTTCGGAATCTGCCCTCGTCGATGGTGCCAATGTCTGGAACCACTATTGGCGCATCATCTTCCCACTACTTCGCCCAGCGCTAGCTTCACTGGGTGTTCTGATGACCACATGGATCTACAACGATTTCTTCTGGTCACTGGTGTTGCTAAAGACAGGAAATAAGCGCCCAATTACCGCTGCTCTCTCCAATTTGCAGGGCGAGTTCAACACCGACTACAACTTGTTGGCTGCTGGTGCTTGTATGGCCTTTATTCCTACGCTGATCGTCTTCTTCGTTGCACGTAAGCACTTCGTTGCAGGCTTAACCCTTGGTTCAACCAAGGGTTAATAAAGGTTGAAGCACCCCTCCAATTACTGTGCGCTTGAGATCTGAATCAAGATCGCGTTCTCAGGCGCCAGGATTGGTGGACGTAGGCCCACATTTGCTAACTCAGCGCCACTCAACGTAATTCCGTTGAGGATCTGCATCCACTTCGGATATCCACGCTGCATCGTCTGACCATTTCCGGCGTCGGAGAGAGCCATTACTCTGTAAATGCGATCAGGATCGAGTCCCGGTATCCGTGCAACTGCGGGGAATGTTGATTCAGACATATCGCGAGCTGCGATCGCAAATAGAGCCTCTGACTTATCTTGCGCGACAACACCGTATACATACGAGTTCTGATCTGGATGATCCACGCGAATCGCCTTGCCCGAGTGCAGCAGTCCGCGCTTGCGCTTGTACAAAGCGACCCAGCTAGCAATTACTTCTAACTCCGCAGGTGTTGCGCGAGTGATATCCCACTCGATTCCCGCATGCCCAAAGAGAGCGGTGATCGCCCTGAAGTTGATCTCCGTAGTTCTGCGATTTTGATTTCCGGGGCGAGGGCCGATGTGAGTGCCTAGCAACTCTGGAGGAATTGCGATACCCGTCCAGCGTTGAATGGTCTGACGTTCCAAGGCATCGTTGTTATCGCTGGTCCAGAATCGATCGACATAGTTGATCACTCCAAGGTCGATGCGAGCGCCGCCCGAGGCACAGCTTTCAATTTCGAGCTTAGGATGGCGATTTTTGAGTTCCGCAAAGAGGCGATAGATAGCGGCGGTTTGGTTGTGAACCGCAGCCTGTCCTAAGTGGCCTGCATCGACGAGAACTCTGTTGTGGTCCCATTTAATGTAAGCGATGTTGTACTCGCTCAGAATGGCATCCACCTGACCCAAGACATGTTCGAAGGCGCCGGGGTGGGTGATATCTAAGACTTGTTGGTGGCGCCAAAGAGGTGGGGTTCTGCCCGCCTCGTGGAGGATCCACTCAGGGTGCGCGCGGTAAAGATCGGAATCTGGGTTGATCATCTCTCCTTCAAACCAGAGACCAAACTCCATGCCTTTGTCGTTGATGTATTTGATGATCGGCCCTAAGCCGTTAGGCCAGACGCTCTTATCGACAACCCAATCACCGAGACCTGCTTGATCGTGGCGGCGGAGGTTGAACCAACCATCATCTAATACAAAGCGCTCCACGCCGACCGCGGCAGAGGCATCGACGATGGCCTTGATCTTCTCATCGTCGTGGTCAAAGTCGATCGCCTCCCAGACATTGAGGGTGATAGGGCGAGGTCGGATATTTGTCGGATGGTTGGGTCTAGCGCGTAACCAGCGGTAGTAGTTATCGCTGAGGCCATCAAAACCTTGGTCTGAATAGTTAGCGATGACAGGCGGAAGCTCATAGACCTGGCCTGGCTCGAGGATAATCTCGCCAGGTTCAAGAAGTTCTCCTGCGCCAATTGAAGTCTCGCCAGTAGCAAGTCGTTCCACGTGATGGATCGAATTTCCGCTCCATGCAACTGATAGCCCCCAGACCTCGCCGTGACCAAATTCTGTCTTTCCAGCCAGAGCCAATTGAGCGATTGTGTAATCGTGGCCACTGCGTCCTTCGCGGATCTCACGAGAGGTCAAGCCATAACGAATGGGAGTCCGCTGTGGATGGCGTTCGCGTGACCAGCGACCGGTGAAATCCAGCACCTCATCGGCTCGATCAGGGAGGGGAAGCCAATAAGTGAAGGCTTCGAGGTTGTAAGAAGTAGAGCCTGTATTAGTCAGGCTCGCACTCACCTGCAAAATTCCAAACTCATTGAGGTTGTATTTCAAGATGAGTTGTAACTCTGCGCTTGCATCGGCAAAGTGGGCTGATAGAGAGCCTGCACCGTGTTCTACCTTTGTTAACGAGAAGAGTGTGGACCAGTCCTGACCATTTCTATGACCGCTGATTGTGGGGTGACCCAGAAAGCCTCGCGAGTGTTCACGGATTACTCCGGAGACGAGTGGCAAATCGAAACTACTGTGAGCGATGGGATCTGTCGTTGCAGCTTTCACATCTCCGCCATGGGCCGCAATGGCTGCTCCCCAGTACTTGATAACTAAATTGTTATCAGAGGTATCAAAGATTATTGAAGAACTTGGCGAGGAGAGGGTGATGATTTCTGCGTGTGACAAGATTCCTCCTAGAGAGATGCGAACCGCGTAGACATCCTTTACTAGATTAGTAATCGGATTTAGAGTGGTTCAGTGCCGATGGCGCTAATTCCTTGATACTACTATCAAAGTTTTTTGGAGTAAACGAATGAAATATTGGAATAGCCCTGAAACGACAGCGATCAATCGCGAGCCGATGTTAAATCTTCATCATGAAGAAACAGTTTCGCTCGATGGTCAATGGGACTTTCAACTTCTCCGTTCTCCCGATGATCACCCTGGACGAAACTGGACCACAATCCCTGTCCCTGGGCTTTGGACGGCGCAAGAGGAGTCACATCACTTCTGGGATCGTCCGATCTATACCAATGTCCAGATGCCATTTGATGAGCTGCCTCCATACGTTCCTGCCTTAAACCCAACAGGGATCTACGAGCGTGACTTCACAGTCCTTGATAATTGGATTGGTCAACGCATAGTCCTCCAGATCGGTGGCTTTGAATCTGTCGCGATCTTGAGCGTAAATGGAGTTGAAGTCGGCATGGCAAAAGACTCGCGTCTAGCTGCAGACTTTGAGATTTCACAGTTTATAAACCCCGGTAAGAACCGGATTCAAATCAAAGTTGTTAAGTGGTCAGATGCCACATACATCGAAGATCAAGATCAATGGTGGCATGGCGGAATTACTCGTAGCGTAAAGCTCTTTGTAACTCCCCGCGTGCACCTTGCACGTTTCTATCCAACTGTCGGTCTAAAGGCTGATGGCAAGACGGGCACGCTCGATATTCGTGCTTACGTTGCTGCTGCGCAAGATGCCAGCTTTATTGGCTACTCTCTAAATGCAAAGATCGAAGGCGTAGGGCGCACGAAAGCGTTGAGCGCGACGTTGCAGGGAAAGCCACGAATTGAGTGGACAGAGATGCCCGCCGATATTCAGAGCATTAGTAAGGATTTCTTCCACGGCACATATTGGGATGGCAAAGTTCCCGCCTCGATCATGTCAGTTGTAGAACAGATAGAACCTCCGATGCCAGGACTCGTCCGCCTCAACGCCGAATTCCCAAATATCAAAGCTTGGTCCGCCGAGTCACCAAATCTCTACGATCTACACGTAGAGCTCAAGGATCCAAGCGGACTGGTTATCGAGAGATTCACGCAGCGCATCGGCTTCCGTGATGTAACAATCAAAGGTAGAAATTTCTTGGTAAACGGTAAGCGCGTGATTTTCTATGGAGTCAATCGCCACGATTTCAATCGCAAGACTGGTCGCGTAGTGAGTGCGGCCGATATGCGCGCCGATCTCATTGAGATGAAGAAGTTCAATTTCAATGCAGTCCGCACATCGCATTACCCCAATGATCCAGCGCTCCTCGATATCGCTGACGAGTTGGGTTTTTATGTAATCGGTGAAGCCAACATTGAATCCCATGCCTTCCAAGATTCGCTCTGCAATGATCAGCGCTATCTGACGCCGTGGGTCGATCGCGTGGCCCGTATGGTGCAGCGCGATATTCATCACCCGAGCGTGGTCATGTGGTCACTAGGAAATGAATCTGGGGCCGGCTCAAACCACGAAGCTGCGGCAGCGTATGTTCGTAAATTCGATCCATCACGTCCACTGCATTACGAGGGTGCGATTCGTCCATATTGGACGGCGAACCCTGCGCTTACCGATGTGGTCTGCCCAATGTACCCATCGATCGATGCGATCATCTCCTACGCAA
>DAIMCZ010000017.1:0-1244 GCA_036726125.1 Candidatus Nanopelagicaceae bacterium | reverse complement strand
ACCGATGTGGTCTGCCCAATGTACCCATCGATCGATGCGATCATCTCCTACGCAAAATCCAACGTGGGGACTCGTCCGCTCATCATGTGCGAGTACTCCCACGCAATGGGTAACTCCAATGGAACCTTGGCGGAGTACTGGCAGGCGATCCACACACTTCCTGGCCTACAAGGTGGGTTTATTTGGGAGTTCTGGGATCACGGAATCGAGCAGACTCTCTCAGATGGCAGCAAGCGCTCAGCCTACGGCGGAGACTTTGGCGAAGAGCGCCATGACGGAAACTTCTGCTGCGATGGCATGGTCTTCCCTGACCGAACACCGAAGCCAGCGATGCTGGAGTTCAAGACGATCGCAACCCCTCTTCTTATTACGGCAACAAGTGCATCTGCCGGAACCTTCAAGGTGAAGAACAGAAACTTCTTCGTCGATTCTAAGGATTACGAGATTTCTTGGAATATCGCAGTTGAAGGAGAAGTACTCGACTATGGTCGCGTCAAACTTCCCGTCATAGCACCACAAGGTACGGCTGCGGTTAAAGTGAATTCAAAGTTCTTAAAGAGTGCACCCGAGTTAGGTGAGCGATTTATTACCTTCTCAATAGTGCGCAAATCGGTGACAGCGTGGGCACCAGCCTTTACGGAGGTTGGTTGGGCGCAGTTTAAGCTGCCTTCAAAGGCACTTCCTAAGGCAAAGGCAATGCCACCAAAGACCCTTTCGAACACCCTCAACGACGACGGCTCGATCTACATGGGCTTTGGTTCCTTCAACGCACATCTCAATCTTTATCGCGCACCCACGGATAATGATCGGATCGGAAATATCTCGAGGCGTTGGCACGAATGGGGTATTGATAACCTCGAACGGACAAAGGTGAAGATCACAAAATCCGGTAACACCTACAAGGTCTCATCTATTTATCGGACAAGCGCGGGGATAGAGATAAAGCAGGTTCAGACTCTGACAGAAGTGATCGATGGCTTCAGAGTTGTTGAAGAGACCACCTTGCCTCCAATTCTCCGTGATGTCGCTCGAGTAGGAACCACCTTCGAACTTGATAGCCACTTCTCGCAGATGCGCTATTTCGGCACTGGACCTAACGAGACCTATCCAGATCGCCATCTCAGTGCAGTTGGCCGTTACGAATCATCCGTGGCCGAGCAATACATTCCCTACGTGAAACCGCAGGAGAATGGTGGACACGCTGATGTGCGTTGGGTTGAAGTCTTCAATAATCATGGCGAGAC
>DAIMCZ010000016.1:0-19505 GCA_036726125.1 Candidatus Nanopelagicaceae bacterium | reverse complement strand
CTGAAGGAGTTGTCCTTGGTCGCCTTGCTAGCCATGCAGCCGTCCTTCTTCGCGGTAAGCACAAGACCACCTTCGCACCTCACATCGACATGGGCGACTTTGTCATCGTGATCAATGCCGAGAAGGTTGTACTTACTGGACAAAAGGCTGGCAAGAAGTTTGCCCACCACCACTCAGGTTATCCAGGTGGAATGACCTCGATCGTCTACGCAGATTTGATCAACCAAGATCCAACTCGTGTTATCGAGAAGGCAATCCTCGGAATGATTCCTAAGAACAAGTTGGGCCGCTCAGTCGGTTCAAAGTTGAAGGTTTACGCAGGCCCAGAACATCCACATGCCGCACAGAACCCAACACCATATGTATTTACTCAAGTGTCACAAATCGTGAAGAAGTAGGGGATAGTAGACATGTCAGATTTCGATCCAGCGCTCGATGCAGAAGAAGAAGTTCTAACTTCCTACAGCTCATCTACTCCAGCTGCTTCAACTAACCGTCCAGCAATCAAGGCTCCAGGAGGCGGCACCGGTCGTCGTAAGGAAGCTGTTGCTCGCGTTCGCCTCACACCTGGTTCAGGTAAGTGGACCGTTAACGGCAAGGCACTTGATGTGTACTTCCCAAACAAGGTGCACCAACAACTCGTCTCTGAACCTTTCCGCACAGTTGGTGCCGAGAATCAATATGACGTTATCGCTCGCATCAACGGTGGCGGAACATCTGGTCAAGCTGGTGCGCTTCGTCTCGGAGTTGCACGTGCACTCAACGAGATTGATCGCGATGCAAACCGCCCTGCACTTAAGAAGGCTGGCTTCCTCACCCGTGACCCACGTGTTATCGAGCGTAAGAAGTACGGTCTAAAGAAGGCGCGTAAGCGTTCTCAATACAGCAAGCGTTAATTCGTTTTTACGCGATTGCTTCGCTAAATGGCGCTCTTCGGCACCGATGGTGTTAGAGGTTTAGCTAACGGTTTTCTCACCGCAGAACTTGCTGTTGATCTCTCAATTGCCGCTGCCCACATTCTCGGAGAACTCGGTACCTTTGCCGGACATCGTCCAAAGGCAATAGTTGGGCAAGATTCGCGCGCCTCCGGAGATTTTCTTGAAGCTGCTGTGGTCGCAGGTCTCGCGAGTGCCGGCGTAGATGTTTATCGCGTCGGAGTATTGCCAACTCCCGCTGTAGCTCATCTGGTTGCAGAGAGCGGTGCTGATCTTGGCGTCATGATTAGTGCTTCACACAATCCGATGCCTGACAACGGTATTAAATTCTTCGCAAAAGGTGGCGGAAAACTTGATGATGCACTTGAAGCTGCAATTGAAAAGCGGATGGGTGAAAAGTGGGAACGACCAACCGGTCGCAACGTTGGACGCGTAATAAATGATGATTCAGCCGCGGAGCGCTACATCTTTCATCTATTAAATTCTCTCACCACAAACTTATCTGGGCTAAAGGTCGTAGTTGATTGTGCAAATGGCGCCGCTTCTCGCGTTGCACCACGCGCCTATGTGCGCGCTGGCGCTGAAGTTATAGCGATCTCCAATGAGCCAACTGGTTGGAACATTAATGAGAATTGTGGTTCTACCCACCTCGAGAATTTAAAGGCCAAAGTCCTCGAGACTGGCGCCGATCTTGGTATCGCTCACGATGGTGACGCCGATCGCTGCCTTGCGGTTGATAGCAATGGTGATGTGATTGACGGCGATTTCATTATGGCGATACTTGCCGCCGATTGGCAGAGCCGCGGTCTGCTTACAAATGAGACCGTCGTGGCTACTGTGATGAGTAACTTGGGATTTTTCAAGGCGATGGAATCTTTAGATATCAACGTCGAAATCACTGCTGTTGGCGACCGATATGTCCTCGAGAAGATGCTCTCTGATGGGTTTGTCCTTGGCGGTGAACAATCAGGCCACATCATCATGCGTCACTATGCCAACACGGGCGATGGTTTATTAACTGCCCTTCACCTCATGCAAGCTATCAAAAGCAGCGGCCGCCCCCTCTCCGAACTAAGCAAGATCATGGAGCGCTACCCGCAAGAGTTGATAAATGTGAAGGGAGTTGCGAAGGAGCGACTCGCCACCTCAATCAAATTGCAGAGTGGGATAGATCAAGCGCAAGAGTCACTGGGCTCATCTGGGCGCATCTTGGTTCGTGCATCTGGTACAGAGAGCCTGGTTCGCGTGATGGTAGAGGCGCAGAGTGCATCTCGCGCCCATGAGATAGCCGAGGAAATAGCGAGCCTAGTAAGATCAGAACTCTCGTAACGACGATTTAAAGGGGTACGCGCCATGTGTGGCATTGTCGGATACACCGGTAAGGCACTAGCGCTCTCACCAGTCCTCGAAGGGCTGCGCCGCTTGGAGTACCGCGGTTACGATTCTGCGGGCATCGCGCTAGTAGTTGATCAGAGCGGACCGCTCTGGGTAGAAAAGCGCGCTGGAAAGCTCACGAACCTCGAAGCACTACTCGGTCAATCCAATCCCGAGTCGCATTCCGGAATTGGTCATACTCGCTGGGCCACTCATGGTGGACCAACTGATCTCAACGCTCACCCACATTTAGATCGCGACGGCAAACTCGCCGTTATTCACAATGGCATTATCGAGAACTATGTCGAACTGCGTACGCTCCTAGAGGCGCGCGGTCACGTCTTTCTCTCCGAGACCGATACCGAATCTGTAGTCCATCTACTCAGTGATGCGCGCAAGAAGAATGGTGGAGATTTAGCTGCGGCTATGCGCGAAGTGTGTGGCCAGTTGCGTGGCTCATTCACCCTTCTTGCGATACACAGCGATGAACCTGGTCGCATCGTAGGTGCGCGTCGCAACTCTCCGTTGGTAGTCGGTGTTGGCGATGGCGAGAACTTCTTGGCCTCGGATGTCTCTGCATTTATCTCGCACACAAAGCGCGCACTAGAGCTGGGTCAAGACGAGGTCGTCGATATCACCGCGAATTCCATTACCGTTACTGACCTCGCAGGTAATTTGATCGAGCCTCGTGAATACGAAATCTCTTGGGATGCTTCAGCCGCCGAGCGCGGTGGCTACCCACACTTCATGCTCAAAGAGATCTATGAGCAGCCTAAAGCCATCGCCGACACCTTGATTGGCCGTACTGCAGGTTTGAACGATGAGATAACTGCAGGCATTGACCTCAATGGAATTTCTAAGGTTGTCATAATTGCTTGTGGCACGGCGTATCACGCTGGTCTTGTTGGAAAGTATGCGATCGAAAAGTGGGCCAACGTTCCAGTGGATGTTGAACTCGCCTCTGAATATCGTTATCGCGATCCCGCTGTTGACTCGACCACGCTAGTAATCCCAATCTCGCAATCTGGCGAGACGATGGATACCTTGATGGCGCTGCGCTACGCCAAGTCCCACGGTGCACGTGTCTTTGCTGTCTGCAATACAAACGGGTCGACCATTCCTCGTGAGTCAGATGCCGTTCTCTATACCCATGCCGGACCTGAGATCGCCGTCGCATCGACTAAGGCCTTCGCGACTCAATTGATCGCGATGTACCTCATCGCCTTACATTTGGGTCGGGTACGCGGATCCATCACCGAAGATTTTTATGCCGAGATCGGCGCCGAAATTGCAGACCTTCCCGATAAAGTCGAACAGGTACTCGAGACCGTTGAACCACTTCGTGCGCTCACCCGTAAATTCAAGGACTCGACATCGGTCCTCTTCCTGGGACGGCATGTTGGATACCCAACTGCGCTTGAAGGTGCGCTGAAGCTCAAAGAGCTGGCTTATATGCATGCAGAAGGTTTCGCTGGTGGCGAGTTAAAGCATGGACCGATCGCTCTTATCGACGATGGAACACCAGTAATCGCGATCATGCCGCCTCTTCATACTCCGCTCTACGAGAAGATGGCGAGCAACGTGCAAGAGGTAAAGGCGCGTGGCGCAGTTGTGATCGCGATCGGCGATAGCGATCTTCCAAGTGCAACCCACAATATTCGTATTCCGACATCGCATGACTATCTTCAACCTGTTCTCGCTGTCGTGCCACTACAAGTAATCGCCTATGAGATGGCAGTTGCTCGGGGCAATGACGTCGATCAACCTCGCAATTTGGCCAAGTCGGTTACGGTCGAATGATTTGGGGCTCGCTGGAAGTACATCGCCGGCAAGAGCGTAATCGTGCAATAAAGGTCTCCCTTGCTCTCTTCGCAGCATTTTTAATTGTGACGGAGCAGGTACTTACTAAAAGTTATCTCTATCGACTAGATCATAAAATCAAGGCGATCAAGCACCACACCTTTCGGGGGATGTCTAGTCACATTCTGCTTGCTCTAGATGATTTAGGTTTGCGTAGCCTGACCGCAACGTGCCTACTGGTGACGGCAGTTCTGATCGCATATCGTTACAAATCTTGGCGCCCTATCTACTTCTCTGTCGGAGCTCTCCTACTTCTTAATGGCGTGGTGGGAGTAGCCAAGATCCTCTTCGGTCGTTCCAAGCCACGATTGAATCTCGATATCTATCACAGTGGGGTCGTGGGCTCCTATCCCAGCGGACACTCTTCAAATGCGCTCCTGACCTGGGGGGCTCTGGCCTACCTGCTTTACAGATATACCAATTTCTTCGCTCGACGCTTTCTCGCCTTGTACTCTCTCGTCGGACTCATCACTGCCACAGTCTGTTTAGTCTCGCTCATCCGCAATACGCACTGGTTTAGCGATCTGATCGGAGGAGTGTTCCTGGGTGGCTCCATACTGGTCTTTCTCATCGCCGCGGATCGCGCCTGGCCCTCCAAGAGGCAGCTATCGTGATCGAAGGTATTGGAATCGATGTTGTCGACATCGCTCGCTTTCAGGAATCGCTAGATCGCACTCCGGCACTTAAAGAGCGCATCTTTACAGAGCGCGAAGCCTTGCTTAAAACAGCTTCGCTCGCCGCACGCTTTGCTGCAAAAGAGGCTCTCGTTAAAGCCCTCGATGCTCGGGATGTTTTCTCTTGGCATGATGCAGAGGTGATCAACACGGAATCGGGTAAGCCTGCATTCCTTTTCGGCGGCGCGCTTGCACTGCGAACTGCCGACTGCCAAGTACACCTGTCGCTTTCGCACGATGCGGGAATCGCATCTGCGATGGTTGTAATCGAGAGTAATTAACGTGCGCGCCTTTGTTCAGGTAGATCTCGGTGCGATAGCGCACAATATCTCTGAGATTAAATCGCGAACAAGCTCTGAAATTCTCGCTGTGGTTAAGGCTGACGCATATGGACACGGATTGATTCCTGTTGCAACTACCGCGATCGATGCCGGAGCAAGGTGGCTGGGTGTGGCGCTACTTGAGGAGGCAATAGCGTTACGGGAAGCCGGAGTCGAAGTTCCGGTGATCGCATGGCTCACGCCTCCGCACGAAGACTTTGATCGCGCGCTCACCCTGAACATTGATCTCTCAGTCTCATCGATCGCGCTCTTCTCCGAAATTTTGGATTGTGGCGATCGCCTCGGCATCAAGCCCCGCCTCCACTTTGAAGTGGATACGGGTATGCGCCGCGGTGGAGTCTTAGGGGAGTGGGAAGAATTTCTGGCATACGCCTTCGAAAATCGTGGTCGCTACATATTTGTAGGAATCTGGTCACACTTTGCGCGCGCTGATGAACCTAGCTCGGAGTTCAACGCGCTTCAGGAGCAGGCCTTCGACGTCAAGGTTGCCGAGCTCCACGAGCGTGGCTTGCATCCAGAAATCGTGCATCTCTCAAATTCCGCGGCGACGCTTACTCGTCCCACAGCGCAACGCTCCATGGTTCGTCTTGGAATTGCCATGTATGGCTTATCCCCAGACGTCAACCACATGGGGAGCGCTTCAAAGTACAACTTACGTCCGGCGATGACGATCAAGGCTCAACTCCACTTAGTGAAAGAGGCTTGGGCAGGGGATGCAGTTGGCTACGGAGGGGCTGAGGTATTAACCCAGGATACAAAGTTAGGTGTCGTTGCGATGGGGTACTCCGATGGCCTGCCCCGCTCTACCTCAAATAGTGCTGGCGTTACTTTTGATGGCGAAAGAGCGCCTCTCGTTGGTCGAATCTCGATGGATCAATGTGTGGTTAATCTGGGTCCACGCTCCTCTGCTCAGGCTGGAGATTATGTAACCGTGATGGGGGGAGATGGATATTCGATTGATGAGTGGGCCGCCGCCGATCAGACAATTAATTATGAAATTGTGACGCGAATTGCCTCTCGAGTACCTAGAATCTACCAACTTAAGTAAGTCTCAACGATGAGGGGTGATTGCAATGTCGAACCCTGCTTCGTTGCGGATGGAGAATGTCACTGTTGATTTCGGCGGTCTACGCGCGCTCTCATCAGTAACTATTGAAATTAAAGCCGGAGAAGTCGTTGGAATTATCGGTCCCAATGGCGCTGGAAAGACGACGCTCTTTAATGTATTAACTGGTCTCGTTACCCCAACCAGCGGCTCGCTCTATGTCAACGGCGAGGCGAGGAAGTGGCCGCGGATACATGAGCTGGCAGATATAGGAATATCTCGCACTCTTCAGGGCGTGGGGCTCTTTGGCGAACTTTCGGTGAGCGAGAATCTTTTGGTAGGAGCTACTCACTCTCAGAAGCCAAATTTATTTTTGGCACTCTTTGGACTCAATGGGCGAACCGAGGGTCTGGCCAAAGAGCGGGTAGAAAGCACGATGCGACAATTTGGAATCTCTCAGTATGGCGCGCAGCGAGCTTCTGATCTGCCCTACCCAATCGCTAAACGCGTGGCGCTGGCACGTGCGGTTATCAGCAACCCAACAACTTTGCTCCTCGATGAACCTGCCGGAGGATTAGGTGTCGAAGATATCTCGTGGCTTAAAGACTTTGTTCTCCGCTTCCGCCGAGATAGATCAGTTCTATTGGTTGAACACCATATGGATGTAATTATGAGCGTCTGCGATCGAATTTATGTACTTAATTTCGGTGAGCTCATAGCCCATGGAACTCCCGAAGAGATCCGAAAGAATCCCGCAGTAATTGCAGCCTATTTAGGTGGCGAAGCTACCGAATGAGTGCGGGACTAATTGTAAAAAATTTATCGGTGAGTTACGGCGCAGTGGGCGCGGTCCACGACCTCTCCTTTGAGATTCATCCGGGTGAGCTAGTGGCCCTGATCGGTGCGAATGGAGCCGGGAAGAGCACCCTGCTGCGAACTTTGAGCGGGTTGATAAGCCCTTCGAGTGGCGAAGTAAGTTGGAACGATTATTCGCTGCTCGGGAAGAAGCCCGAAGAGTTAGTGCGCCTCGGTATCGTTCACATTTCGGAGGGCAAGGCTGTTATTCCTGAGTTAACGGTCTCTGAAAACTTAACTCTTGGAGGAATCTGGCGAGGTGATAAGTCGGATGTTGCTGCGGCGAGGAGTGAAACTTTAGAGATCTTTCCAGCGCTCGCGGGTCGTTTGCATCAGCGCGCAGATAGCTTGTCCGGTGGAGAGCGCCAGATGCTCGCGATCGGACGAGCCTTGATTTCGCGCCCCAAACTTCTACTCCTTGATGAACCCTCCCTAGGGTTGGCCCCCTTGATGATCGAAGAGATCTTTAAGGCGATCAGCGAACTGCGTCACCGGTTGGGGCTCACGGTACTTTTGGTAGAGCAGAACGCTGTGAGCGCTCTGCGCATTGCAGATCGAGGGCTCATTCTCAGCTTAGGTGCGCTGGTAACCAGCGGAACTCCGGCAGAGTTAAATGCCGATCCACAACTACGCGCTGCTTACTTGGGGATCTGATGTTCATCGATACCCTACTTATTGGAATAAGCAGTGGCGCTATTTACTCCCTCATGGCTCTTGCCCTCGTCTTGGTCTGGAGATCGACGCGGGTAGTGAACTTCGCGCAATCCGGACAGGCGGTCTTCTCAACGTATATTGGATACGAGATCACCGTACGAACTCACAATTATTGGATCTCGCTGCCCGTAGCCATCATTTGTGGCGCGCTACTCGGCTCACTTGTCGACCTGCTCTTTATGCGTCCGCTCTTGCGGAGAGTTAAGAGTGGACCCATTGCAGAACTTGCGCCGGTGATTGCGACACTTGGATTGCTGGGTCTGCTCCAGAGTTTGCTAGGGCTCATCTGGGGGAATGCTTTCTTGCAATATGCATCTCCCCTCTCGGCAAAAGGATTCACATTTGGTAGCCACACCATTCCATTCTCTCCGCAGAACCTCTTCATAGTTCTGGCCAGCGCATTGGTACTTGTCGTCTTCGGTCTCATCTTTAAATACACAGATCTTGGTCTTGCACTGCGGGCAGCATCTTTTCAACCTGAAATTGCACAACTTGCTGGGGTGAGGGTGAGTCGTGTTCGAAATATAGGTTGGGCATTTGCCGGTGCGACTGGTGCACTTGCAGGCGCTGTCATTACTCCTACATCAACTCTCTCGCCTAACTCGCTCGATCTGCTCTTTGTCTCTGGATTTATTGCTGCTGTTATCGGAGGGCTGGACTCGCTCGTAGGTGCCGTGGTTGGGGGACTTGTTCTTGGCGTCGGTTTCTCCTTCATCTTGCAGTACATCGGAAGTTCAGTAACGTTCCTTGTTGGTTTTATTATTTTGATGGTCGTGCTCTTAGTGAGACCCCGAGGAATATTTGGTCACAAGTTAGGTCGACATGCGTAGTCGTCGATTCTCTGCTCGGCAGAGCGCTCTCTTCTTATCTCTTCTAGGTCTGGTCTTACTAGTTGCAAGCAGGTTTGTCGACGAGTTAAGGACATATCAAGGAGCGCAGGTTGCGGTGTATGTCATCGCTATCGCTTCGATTGTTTTACTCACCGGTTATTCTGGACAGATTTCGCTCGGGCACGGCGCGATTATGGCGCTCGGTGGGTACGGGGCCGCACTCTCTTTCACGGTGTGGAATTTCCCTTTTCCGCTCGCAATTCTCTTTGGCACGTTTGTGGGAACAGTCGGTGGATTTATTTTGGGAGTTGCTGCTGCAAGGCTCTCGGGTCCTTACCTGGCGGGATCAACTCTCGCTCTCGCAGTTGGACTCCCAACTCTCGCCGATCAATTTCATATTCTCGGGGGAGAGCAGGGCTTGAATTTCGATATAGGGGATCCCCCTCACTGGGTCGCAAAACTGGGCGGAGCTAACTTCACCCAGTACAAATGGTTCTTCTGGATTACTACGATCATTGCGCTCTTCACTATATGGTCTATAACGAATTTGTTACATTCAAGTTTTGGGAGAAATTGGCGAGCCGGAAGAAATAACGCTGTGGCTGCTGGTCTGGCAGGAATCAATGTTCCACGCGGAAAAGTACTTGCTTTTACCGTGAGTTCCGCGCTTGCCAGCCTTGCGGGTGGCCTCTTCGGTCTACTTCTCGGACTAGTGACCCCAACGGCCTTCCCATTGTCTCTCTCATTCGCGATAGTTACTGGTGCAGTTCTTGCTGGAGTTGGCTCACTCGCGGGTAGCATTCTCGGCGGTGTAGTTCTGGTGGCCATCCCCGAACTCTCCGGTGCCCTTGCAACGCACTTGGGGGGCTCGCAAAAGGTGACCGCAAATCTACCTGGACTTCTTATGAGTTCTTTATTGATACTCGTCGTACTCTTCATGCCAGATGGAGTTCGTGTCCGCAAAATTAAATAGCAGCATCTCCTGGAATACCCTCGATGAAAGGAAGAAAATGCTCGTTCAACGACGCACGAAGCGCGGAAGGATAGCGATGGGTTTGGTGGCAACAGCCGCCCTTATCGTCAACGCCTTGCCAGCGCATGCAATGAATCTGTACAAGCAGGATGGTGTTACATCATCCACGATCACTCTCGGAATCACCTCACCGCTCACTGGTGCAGCTGCTCCTGGTTACAACAAAGTTCCGTATGCCATGCAGGCATATTTCAACTACGTCAATGACAATGGCGGCGTCAATGGACGCAAAATTAAGCTCATCATTAAAGATGATGCCTATAACCCAGTCTTAGCAAAATCGGTGACTAACGATCTAGTACTGCAAAACAAAGTACTTGCCATCGTTGGCTCACTCGGAACTGCTGAGAATGAGGCAACCACTCGCTTTATCAATGACCATGGTGTTCCACGTCTCTTTGTGAACACTGGCTACAGCGGATTTGCGGATGCCACTAAGTATCCAACGACGTACACCGTCCTTCCTTCCTATGTCATGGAAGCAAAGATTATGGGTCAATACCTGCAGGATAATTTCGCGGGTAAGTCTGTCGCGATCATCTATCAAGATGACGATTTTGGAGCAGATGCGCTCAAAGGCTTTGCAACAGCAGGAACAAAGTTTGTTGTGAAGATTCCTTATGCAAGTGGTTCACAAGCCGACCCAACGGTTGTAGGAAAGTGGATCTCGGGTCTGGCACAGGCAAAGCCTGACGTGACAATTATGTTTGGTGTCTCTTCTGCAACTGCGGCGGCACTGGGCGGCGCTTACAAAGCCGGCTTTAAGACGCAATGGCTCCTCGGTTCAGTTGGTGGCGATGGAACAACCATCGCGACTGTCGCTGGTCCAACGGCAGTTGGCTTGCTCTATGGCGCAATCGGTGCATCCTTCTTGCCTGCACCAACCGACGTCAGCGATCCATATGTTGCACAGTTCCAGGCAATCAACACTCAGTACAACGCTGGCGTCGCTTTTGATAACAATGTATTGCAGGGGATGAATACCGCAATGCTTACTGTCGAAGCGCTGCGTGCGGCGGGAAGCAACCTGACTCGCGCTTCACTTCTCAAAGCAATTGCCAAGAGTGGATCGACATTTGCTTCTGCGGGCTTTGCTCCGCTGGGATACAGCGCAACGAGCCATGTCGGATATAACGGGTACTGGTTCGGTACCTACGGCCCAACCGGTGCAATCAAGCCAAATGGCGGCACCTACACCCTCTACACAACAGATTCAGGCGCTGGCGCAGTAGTTAAAACTACGAGCAAGCGTCCGGCTCTTCCAGCGAAGGGATTGCCAAACAACTAATGAAAAACTTATGGAATGTAAAGAGAATCGCAATTCTCGGAAGCACTGCCCTCGCTCTTGCAGCGGTTGTAGCAATTCCATCCACTGCTAGCGCTGCTCCACTATGCGATGGCAAATTCCCAGTTCAGTCATGTGTTGGTGCAACCAGTGATGGTGCACCATTCGTGATGCAAGTTCCTGCGAACTTCAATGGAACTGTCTATCTTTGGTCTCATGGCTATCGCTATAACGTTGATATCCCTGCAGCTATCCCAGGTATCGGCGGTTACAAGATCACCAATACTCCAGAGCCAGGCCCTGTTGTTGGTGGAGACACTTCAGTAATTAAGTATCTCCTCGGCAAGGGTTTTGCCGTCATGGGATCTGGTTTTGCCCGCCAAGGGTGGAACGCAGATTCTGGCGTTGCGACCGATGAAGAGCTGATCACCACATTCGAGTCAAAGTTCCCAACGACGACACACGTCATCGCTTGGGGAGCGTCACTCGGAGGTTTCATCACTCAGACGCTAGCCGAGAAAGACGCTGCCGCACTTTCCGCTGCAGGTCCTCTCTGCGTTGCCTCACCTACTGTTGAAGCGGAATTGCAGATGGCCGGTGATTTCCTCTGGGGTCTTAAGACCTTCTTTGATCCATCAATTAAGGCGGGCAATTACTCTGCTGGCGCTGCGGGATACGCGGAAGCGATGGGTGATCTCGGAAAGGTCTTTACCGTCCTCGGTAAGTTGCAAGCGAATATCGCCTCTGGCGCTTGGCCTGATACGGCACCAGCATCTATTCATGCCACTGGTTTGGATCAGATCCCAAGTCGCTCAGCGCTTCTGCTTCTTGGTCTCATGGCCGGAATCCCGACGCAGAGTGCGCACTTCGACTCAACGACCGGACCTGGCTCACCAAATAGTGCTGCGTACACCTCCTTCGCTGCTGCAGCTAGCCCTGCACTCGCGATCCTGGAAAATGGCGCAACCGCTGCAGCTCTTGCAGTCCTAGTGACCTACGATGTTGAGCAACAATCTGGTGGAGCGATCTTTGATAATACGAAGACCGACTACTCCGCTCGCGTTGCATCAGAGTCAACTATCTTCAACGCAGGATTAAGTGGCGCAACAGCTACTGCTGGACTTTTGGGCTACCTCGCTCAAGCTCCACGCGCGACCGCTAACCCTGCCGCTCTTACAAAGATGCGTTCACTCGCTCAGTGGACGGGTCAAGTAAATGTTCCAACGGTCGCTATGACCGGAGTCGCAGATCCTGTAACTCCTGCTGGCGATCTCACATACTTGGCGCAGCAATATGCCAAGCAATGGGAGACCGCTCACAAGGCAACCCTTGGTAAGGGCCGTCCTCCTTACAACTTGATTGCGCTCTTTGGATTGACTCCAGCTCACTACACAACCTTCACAGCCGCTGGACTTCCAATCACGACTACTCCTGCTGCGAATGGGACCAATCACTGCAACTTCAATGTGAAGCAATACATTGCCGTCGCAGATTTGTTGGCTACTGCATCCGCGACTGGAAAGGATCTCGCTGGGGGCGCGCTCTACACCACCGTTCGCAAGATGGGCGGGACAACTCGGGATGTGAAGTTCGCTCCCGCGCTACCTAAGTTCTACGCCGCTGACTAGTAGCTAGAGCCCGGTAGAAACCGAGCGTGAAAGGGCCTTGTGAACTCTCGAATGAGAAATCACGAGGCCCTTTCTATTAACCTTCAACTATGCCCGACGAGATCTTTACTGTTACATCTGCCGCAGAGATGCAGAGTTTGGGCGAGCAGATTGGCAAGCGACTGCAGGCTGGTGCTGTAGTGCTACTCCATGGCGAGCTGGGCGCCGGAAAGACAACTTTCACGCAAGGCGTCGGACGAGCACTAGGAATCGCGGAGATAACCTCCCCTACATTCGTGATTGCAAAGATTTATCCAAGTGCAACACCATTGGTACATGTCGATGCCTATCGATTAATTGGTTCCGCCTTCGCCTCCTTTGATGATTTGGATCTAGAGAGTCGAATTCCAACTTCAATCACTTTGATTGAATGGGGCAGCGGATTTATCGAACGACTGGTAGAAAAATTTATCGAAATTGATATCGATTTTGGCAGCGAACCGGATGAGAGAACTGTGACTATAAGAAATCTTGAGCGATGACCAAGGTCCTAGTAATTGATACTTCTACAGATAGAACAAGCGCCGGTCTGGTAAGTGAGGGTGAAGTGCTTGTCAGCTATTTCCACGATGACCCCCTTGCCCATGGTGAGGTACTTCCCAAATTAGTGGCCCAAATACTGGCCACAGACTCATCGATTGACCTAGTAGCCATTGCTGTGGGCCCAGGTCCTTTTACTGGATTGCGAGTTGGTATCGCATTTGGCGAAGCCTTCGCACTAGCACGTGAGATTCCGTGGGTGGGGGTCTCTTCTCTGGCCGCCATGGCGCAAGCACACAACGATCCTGATTTCATCGTCGCTATTGATGCCAGGCGCCGTGAGTTCTTCTGTGAGCACTATCGGGAGGGCAAGTTGGTGGCTCCTGCACGAACCTTGCAACGCGAAGAGCTAGCGGAATTTACAATTCCTATTTATTACGAGCCACCAACCGTCAGCGCGATTGCAGCATTAGCGCTAGCGGGAGAGACCACCACTAAACCCATTTACATCCGTAAGCCAGATGCTTATCCCGCACCCAAGGGAATTACCTTTCGCCCATGGTCCCAGATGGATCTCGTTCCTATATATGCACTCGAGAAGTCGATCTATCTTGACGACCCTTGGAGTTTAGAGCAATTCAAAGAGGAGTATGCAGGCAAATCTCGCCAGTACCTTGTAGCGGAATTCGAGGGTGTTGTTGTCGGATATGCAGGCGTGATGTTGGCTGGTGATGTCACGGATATATTGACGTTGACTGTAGCGCCGGAGTTTAGAAGGCGCGGGATCGCTCGAGAGTTCTTAAAGCGGATGGTCGATTGGTCGCGCAATCAAAAGGTTGATGCGATGATGTTAGAGATGCGCGTAGGCAATGCCGAGGCAGAGCCGCTCTACTTCGAAAATGGCTTTCGCAAGATTGCAGAGCGTGCTAACTACTACGGACCTGGATTAACAGCGGTCGTCATGCGAAAAGAGTTGGGCAAATGAGTAGCCAACCGTTAATTCTGGGAATTGAAACCTCGTGCGATGAGACTGCTGTGGGAATCGTCCGCGGTCGCACCTTGCTGGCTAATGTGATCTCATCGAGCGTGGAGGAACATGCGCGATTTGGTGGTGTTGTTCCGGAGATTGCTAGTCGCGCACATCTTGAAGCGATGCCCTTCGTTCTTCAGCAGGCGCTTCGTGAGGCGAAGGTTGCGCTGCGTGACATTGACGCTATTGGAGTTACCGCGGGTCCTGGTCTCATCGGCGCACTATTGGTCGGAACGAGCGCAGCAGAGGGCTTGGCCTTGGCACTGGATAAGCCGATTTATGGAGTCAATCATCTCTCTGCGCATCTTGCAGTTGATGCGCTCGACGAGAGCCGGTCGCTGCAACCCGCGATCGGATTGCTCGTCAGCGGTGGACACAGTTCAATCATCGAAGTTACTGATCTCGCAAAGGGTGTCCGCGTTCTGGGCGCCACCATCGATGATGCGGCCGGGGAGGCCTTCGACAAGATTGCGCGCCTCCTTGAATTGGATTTTCCGGGCGGACCTGCCATTGATCGACTTGCCAAGAGTGGCGATCTGGAAGCCATAGATTTTCCACGCGGGTTGCAGAGTTCGGATTACAACTTCTCCTTCAGCGGCCTCAAGACCGCCGTCTCCCGCTACCTCAAGCAGGCCCCGTCCGCTGTAAAGGCGGATGTAGCCGCCTCCTTCCAAGAGGCGGTAGTCGATGTGCTGCTCACCAAGGCGATACGGGCATGCACCGAGAAGGGGATTGAATCCCTGCTTATCGCGGGAGGCGTTGCCGCTAACTCGCGCCTTCGGGCCGAGGCGCAGCGACGCTGCGACTTAGCCAAGATTGAACTCAGAACGCCTCCAGCGGCTCTTTGTACGGATAACGGTGCCATGGTGGCCGCTCTGACCTCCCTCGCCGTGAGCGGGGGAGTTTCCCCGAGCAGCATTGGTTTCTCGACCCTCTCGACAGTCCCGCTCGATCAACCCACTTGGGCTTAACGGCGGGGGCTTTCCCGCCGAGCCCCACTCGGTTTTAAACAGGGCTGGCTCCCGATTGGAAGGCTTTTGCGCCTTTCGCTAGAGTTTGGTTAGCACTCGCCCTAGGTGAGTGATAATGGCTATTAAAGGGAGATAACAAAGATGGCAAAGATGATCGCCTTCAACGAAGAGGCACGCCGCGGCTTGGAGCGAGGAATGAATACGCTCGCCGACGCTGTAAAAGTAACCCTCGGACCCCGTGGTCGCAATGTAGTTCTCGAGAAGAAGTGGGGAGCCCCCACAATCACCAATGATGGCGTCTCGATCGCCAAGGAGATTGACCTCGATGACCCATGGGAGAAGATCGGCGCCGATCTCGTCAAGGAAGTTGCCAAGAAGACAGACGATGTCGCTGGTGATGGAACAACCACAGCAACCGTTTTGGCTCAGGCTCTCGTCCGTGAAGGACTTCGTAACGTTGCTGCCGGAGCAAATCCAATGGCACTTAAGCGCGGTATCGAGAAGGCTGTTGAAGCTATCTCTGCCGAGTTGAGCAGGATGGCTAAGAATGTTGATACTAAGGAGCAGATCGCCGCAACTGCATCTATCTCTGCGGCAGATTCCACCATCGGCGAGATGATCGCTGAGGCGATGGATAAGGTCGGCAAAGAGGGCGTTATTACCGTCGAAGAGAGCAACACTTTCGGACTCGAACTCGAGCTCACCGAAGGTATGCGCTTTGATAAGGGTTACATCTCGCCTTACTTCACCACTGACTCAGATCGCATGGAGGCAGTGCTTGAAGACCCATACATCTTGATCGCAAACTCTAAGATCTCAAATATCAAGGACCTCCTACCAATCCTCGAGAAGGTAATGCAATCAGGCAAGCCACTCTTGATCTTGGCTGAAGATGTCGAAGGTGAAGCGCTCGCGACTTTGGTTGTAAATAAGATCCGCGGAACTTTCCGCTCTGCAGCCGTTAAAGCACCTGGTTTTGGGGATCGTCGTAAGGCGATGCTGCAAGACATCGCACTTCTCACCGGTGGAACTGTAATCTCAGAAGAGGTTGGTCTCAAGCTTGAGGCTGCAACCATGGATCTTCTCGGTCGCGCTCGCAAGGTTGTTATCGCGAAGGAAGAGACCACCATTGTTGAAGGCCTCGGCGATGCAGAACAGATTAAGGGTCGCGTTAATCAAATTCGCACCGAGATTGAGAAGAGCGATTCTGATTACGATCGCGAGAAGCTGCAGGAGCGTTTGGCAAAGCTTGCCGGCGGTGTCGCAGTCATCAAGGCTGGTGCAGCAACTGAGGTTGAACTCAAAGAGCGCAAGCACCGCATTGAAGATGCTGTGCGCAATGCGAAGGCTGCTGTTGAAGAGGGAATCGTTGCTGGCGGAGGAGTCGCACTCCTTCAAGCTGGCAAGGCTGCTCTTGCAAATCTTCGCCTCGAAGGTGATGAGGCAACAGGCGCTCGCATTGTTGAATTTGGAATCGAAGCTCCTCTTAAGCAGATCGCAATCAACGCTGGCCTCGAAGGTGGCGTAGTTGTCGAGAAGGTTCGCAATCTGGAGTCTGGCTTTGGTCTCAATGCTGCAACGGGTGAGTACGTCGACATGATCGCCGCTGGCATTATCGATCCTGCCAAGGTGACTCGCTCTGCGCTCCAGAATGCTGCTTCGATCGCCGCACTCTTCCTGACAACAGAGGCTGTCGTCACCGATAAGCCTGAGCCAAAGGCGGTTGGAGCCAACAATCCAGCTGCTGATATGGACTTCTAGTAGTTCAGCCATTCCTAAAAGAGCCCCCCAATTTTCTTGGGGGGCTCTTTCGCATTACCCTTGCCTTATGACCGATACATTTAATGCGCTGGAGTTAGCTCGTAGCGCCGCGATCGAGGACTCCCACGACGCAAAATTTGTCGGCGAACTTGTCTCCATTGATCAAGAAGATGAGCGAATCGCGACTTACCTCTTTGAATCGGCCCTCCCCGGTTACGCGGGCTGGCGCTGGGCAGTCACGATCATCAAACTTGGTGAAACCTCTCCCGCCACAATTGCAGATGTAGTGCTCTTGCCAGGTGAGGGTGCTCTGATTGCACCAGAGTGGGTTCCCTACAAGGAGCGCATCGAACCCGGTGATGTTGGAGTTGGCGATATCGTCCCCACTTCCGCTGATGATCTTCGCCTCGTAGGCGGTTTTGATGCCCTGCCAGGGGATGAAGATTTAGAGCTCTTTGAGCAGATCGAACTTGGGTTGGGACGCGCTCGTGTCCTTTCCATCGTTGGAAGAGATGCAGCGAGCAAGCGTTGGTACGACGGAGATCGCGGCCCCAACACTCCCATTGCCCAGTACGCCCCATTGCCATGCCACAGTTGCGGCTTCTTCATTCCGATCGCAGGCTCACTGCGCTCGGCATTTGGGGTCTGCGCTAACGCCCTCTCGCCTGAAGATGCCCGCGTGGTCTCGGTCGATCACGGCTGTGGCGCGCATTCGCAGGCACTTATCGTTCCTGAATAGCCTGAAAGGGCTTGGGCGACGCCACCGCAGGATAATCCGATAAACTAACTCCCTTGCCTGCAGCACTGTAGGCCGTAGTAGCGCTCAATGAGCGCTCATACTTAGTTTGTGAAGGGAGACGCCGATGCCTATTGGTCGCGTTAAGTGGTTTAGCCTCGAAAAGGGTTTTGGCTTTATCTCATCTGAAGAGGGCGAGGATGTCTACCTCGCTGCTTCCGCCCTTCCTTCCGGTGTAACAAGTGTGAAGCCCGGAACTAAGTTGGAGTTTGGCGTTGCCGAAGGACGCCGTGGACCACAGGCTCTCTCTGTTCGCCTGATCGATGAGCCAGCTTCTGTCGTTGCAAATACACGGATCAACGCCGATGATCTTGCGACGATTATTGAAGATTCCATCAAGATGCTGGATAAGGTCGGAAATGGTTTGCGCCATGGTCGTTACCCAACCAATGTCGAGGCCGAACGCCTTGGAAAAGTTTTGCGCGGAATCGCGGGTCAGATCGAGGGATAACTCCTTCGACAAATAATTACGACTTTCGGCGCAGACCCCTGAGGATGTAGCCGGTTCCCATTAAGCCAAGTGCTATTCCGACCAGGCAGATCCAGATTGAACTGTGCTGCGCGCCGACTGCTAGTTCGACTACTAGCGCCACAAACCACGCCGAAGTTCCTAAGATCACAATAGGTAGGGTCTGTCTCACAAGGCGAGCATACTTCCTGCCTGCCGAATCAACGCTTGTAGACTGAGACTATGTCATCCAATGAAGGGGCGCTGCGCTCCTTCAAACATCGCAACTTCCGCCTCTTCTTCACGGCAAATATGGTTTCTAATATTGGAACTTGGGCGCAGCGTGTGGCTCAAGACTGGCTGGTTGTCAGCGATCTTCACAAAGGCGGTTCCGCGCTGGGTGTGGTCACGGGACTGCAATTCCTGCCGATGCTCCTCTTTAGCTTGTATGCGGGATCGCTGGCAGATCGACTCGATAAGCGCAAACTTTTAATTCTTACCAATGTGGGTGGGGGAGTGACGGCAACAATCATGGGGTTGTTGATCATTTCGCACCGTGTCACCATGCTGGAAGTTTTTGTTCTGGCATTTTCTTTAGGTCTCTTCGGCGCGCTCGATGCTCCCGTCAGGCAATCATTTACATCGGAACTCGTTGGCAAGAGCGATATTGCCAATGCGGTGAGTCTCAACTCCGCCAACTTCAATCTGGGACGTTTGATTGGCCCTGCTGTATCTGGTGTGCTCATTAAGTATTTTCATACTGGCCCATCTTTTCTATTAAACGCCGGTTCCTTTTTATTTGTTGTACTTGCTCTGATCTTGATGCGTCCAGAGGAGTTACACCGTCCACCGAAAGATGGAAAGGATCGCAAGATCATTGACGGGTTGCGCTACATCAGGAGCCGTAGCGATTTAGTGGCGATCATCGCTACCGTCTTCTTTGCGTCGACTTTCGGATTGAATTTTCAAATCTTTAATGCACTTATCTCGACAAAGATATTTCATAAAGATGCGGGAGCTTTTGGGCTACTTGGAAGCGTGCTCGCGGTAGGTTCTTTAACTGCAGCGATTGTCTCGACCCGCCTCGATCAAAAGCGCAAACCTCTCTTTATTATGACTTTCTCTGCGCTCTTTGGACTCTTCCTGATTGTGCAGGCTTATATGCCAACGTATCTGACTTTTGCACTTCTCTTGCCACTCTGCGGATTTCTTGCTCTCACCACAATGATCTCTGCCAACACCTACGTGCAGACCACTACTCCGCAAGAACTACGCGGAAGGGTGATGGGTTTCTACTTGTTAATATTCCTTGGCGCTACCCCGGTTGGTTCACCTCTCATTGGTTGGTTGGCAGATGTGCTTGGGGTGAGAGCGACGGTTGCGATTTGCGGTGCAATTACAACTCT
>DAIMCZ010000015.1:18052-19623 GCA_036726125.1 Candidatus Nanopelagicaceae bacterium | reverse complement strand
GTGACATTGCCGCTCCAGTTTTTCATTCAGCGCTCTTCTCTTTGCGGGCGGTCTTGATCTGACTTGCCAGACCAATAACCGCAAAAGCCACCATAACGCTGATAGCGCTAAAGATGATGATGTAGACATCGCGGGGAACGTGGCGAGCTGATATCAAGATGTAAATCTGAGGCAACATAAAGTTGAGAGCAGATAACCAGCCCCACTTCTGCGTTTCTGACCAGCGCTTATGAATAACAGCCACAACTAAACGAGCCGAGGCAATCCCATAAAACCACGATGTAATCAGATCGACGACGAAGAAGATGTACGGATTAACTCCGTACTTGTGCAGCGCTTTCCATACAACAAAGGTGGCCGCGAAGGTATAGAGAATGATTGTCGATGCCCAGATCCTCTCCCAGAAGGTCTGGCGCTTTGTCCTCACGCTGTTTGCTTACGCAGGCGGCGCTTAGCAAACCAAGGGATAACTGCAGAGGTAGTCGCCTGGTAATCGGCATACTCTGGATACTTTGACAAGGTGATCTTCTCGGTAAAGCTGGTTGATCCAACAAAGAGCAGCGTGAGAAGAACTGCACCCAAGATGGTGCGCTGGAAGAGCGCATTGAAAGCGTTAGCGCCGATCATGTAGAGCACCCACCACTGGGCAACCTCAAAGAAGTAGTTGGGGTGGCGTGAATACTTGAAGAGTCCAGTCGTCAAGAAGCGCTTCTCGGGAGTCCCACCGGCGGCGATCATCTTCTTCTTCGCCTCTTGGAAGTTCCACTGCTGTTGGTCGGCTACGGTCTCGCCGATCAAGAAGAGTACAAAGATCGCGATGAAGGTGACATCCCAGCCATTAAAGGCCGTCGACTGATGGTTATAAGCCGTGAGCGCGGGC
This sequence comes from Candidatus Nanopelagicaceae bacterium, assembly GCA_036726125.1. GTDB lineage: Bacteria > Actinomycetota > Actinomycetes > Nanopelagicales > Nanopelagicaceae > PALSA-747. The sequence continues at coordinate 18,743 of DAIMCZ010000015.1, read as the reverse complement.
AGCGAGATAAGCACGAGTAAGAAGTTCTGGTAGAGCACGATGAAGAAGATATTGAATAGCTGGAACTGCCAGTTCTTCATGCTGGCACGGAGCACTGGCCAGCGGTAATCCTCGGCGCCGGTATAGCCACCCTTGCGAGCAAAGTTGAAGGTAAGGCGAGCGCCCCAGAGCAGCACGATGATCGCCATCGCATTCAAGCGGGCGTTGTGGAAGTGAGCGCCACGGGCAAACTCCCCCACGTAGATCACAGGGGTGATCGACCACATCCGGTCGACCCACGAGTGTTCGTTGGTGATCAAGGAGGCGATCCAGCAGGCGGCGCAGACAACTGCAAAGGTGAGCAGAACGAGGTGAAGAGGCGTCATGGTGCGATTTTAACCATCCAAAGCGACAAATTTGTCCTCTGCGGTTGCCCTCGCCGAGAGGCGTGCGACAATTCCGTATGCGCAGTTGGGGTTATATGGCGATGCTGATCTTCACAGTATTGGGCTCCTTCTGGCTCGAAATCTTCCTCAAGGTGGGCGTCTTGCGTCGGGTGCGCCGCATGGCCCTAAGCATCTTGCCGATCGCCGCACTCTTTGTCGGGTGGGATGCCTATGCGATTAGCCGCCACCACTGGCACTTTGATCTGACTCAGATCCTGAAAATTTATGGCCCATTTAATATCCCGCTCGAGGAGTACCTCTTCTTT
>DAIMCZ010000015.1:5077-17952 GCA_036726125.1 Candidatus Nanopelagicaceae bacterium | reverse complement strand
GCGCTCTGGGTCTTCTGGGGCAGGCGCGGAGTAGAGCGCGAAAAATAATCCGTAGAATTGCCACATGGCAGCGCGCGGCGAACTCCCCAAGGTGATCTTGTATTACGGCTTTGCGCCGTTGCATGATCCTGAGGCCATCCGCCTCTGGCAACACAAACTCGCCGAGGATCTCAACCTCAAGGGTCGCATTCTGATTTCCAAACACGGAATCAATGGCACCTTAGGTGGCAACATGTCCGACCTCAAGAAGTATGTGAGCGCTACAAAGAAGTACCCCGGTTTTAAGAAGATTGATTTCAAGTGGTCCGATGGAACGGGCGCTGACTTCCCACGCTTGAAAGTTAAGGTGAAGTCCGAGCTTGTTGATTTTGGTTTACCGATCGATGTGCAGGTAGATGAGAAGGGCGTCGTCAACGGCGGCAAACATTTGAAGCCCTATGAGGTCAACAAGTTGGTCGAAGAGCGCGGCGATGAGGTCCTCTTCTTTGATGGTCGCAATGGGTACGAAGCCAAGATCGGAAAGTTTAAGAACGCGATCGTCCCTGAGGTTTCACATACTCGCGACTTTGTCTCTGAAATTGAATCCGGGAAGTATGACCATCTTAAAGATAAGCCGATTGTGACCTACTGCACCGGTGGAATTCGCTGCGAGATTTTGTCAACGGTCATGGTGAAGCGCGGCTTCAAAGAGGTTTACCAAATTGATGGTGGCATCGTGCGCTACGCCCAGAAATATGGCGACGATGCGCTCTGGCAAGGTTCGCTCTACACATTTGATGGTCGTATGACTCTGGACTTCTCCGATCACACCCCCGTTATCGGTGAATGCGAAAAGTGTGGCGGCGCTACAAAACAGTTTTATAACTGCGGCAAGATCTCTTGCCACTCCTTAATTCTTCTATGCGAGAGTTGCGCGAGTGACGAGGCGAATAAGGCCTGCACTCACGAGTACAGCCCACGCGATTCTGAAATGGTTGGCTAAGTAACTCTTACTTAATCGCTGCTAGCGCTGCTTGATAATTTTGTCGCGCTGTCGCAATTGCTTGCTTATAAGCAGTGATAATTCCTTGGGCAGCAGACTTATATGCATCCCGTGCAGCCTTTTGTGCAACTTTATCTTTGCCTGCAGCTTGCAAGGCCTGTTGCAGATTGGCATTGGCATCGGCAAAAGCTAAATCGCGACCGTTCTGTGCTTCGGTCTGCGCCGCATCAAATGCAGCTTTGGCTGCGGCTCGAGCAGCTTGTCGAGCGGCAGCGGCTGAAGATTGTGGATGTGGAGTTCTTGGTGGATTGCTCGTCACTGGTCCAACTGATGGAGGCGTTGAAGGTTGTGGGGCACCGGAAATAGAAGGTGCTGGATTTGTTGGCGCAGTAGAAGGTGGTGGACTCTTCTTGTGATCTTGTGGTGATGGGGGTGGGGAAAGTGGCGCGCCCGATGGCGGTGGATTAATCGCAGGGTGAGAAGGCGGGGTAGATGGCCCGCTTGATGGCGGAGGAGGAGGATTCGAACCAGCAGGAGGTGGAGGTGGAGTCTGCGTGGTCGCGTGAGCACTCACCGGAATAGCGCAGAGCGAGAGTGCAATTCCGACGACTAAAAGGGAGCGCTTCATGGTTCTCATTATCCACCTATTTGGGAGAAGTGAAATCACCTCAGATGTATTTCACCTGAATCTCACAAGCGCTGCCATTACTATCTCGTGGTGAAGTTAGCACGCGGCAACCTCATTCTGCTGGTAGCAACCTGCCTATTAGCAATCTCTCAGGTGCCGCTCTCGGCCGCTGCTACGCCCAAGGCAACGATTGTGCAGTTAAAGGTGAAGAGTCCCGAGAAAGACTTTCCGATCCGTAGCGTCTTTGTCATGACGCCTGCAGTTCCTGCGACTCAAGTGGCCCTCCTGCCTGTTGTCTACATGCTGCATGGATGGCCCGGCTCCCCCAATGGGCTCATAGCAGGCGTCGAGGCGCCACTGGAAGCCGCCTTTGCAAAGGGTGCGGCGCCATTTATCGCCGTCTTTCCCGATGGAAATGCATTAACGCACTCCGACTCCGAATGGGCCGACTCTTACGATGGACGGGCGAAAATTGAAACGTGGTTAACTACCAATGTTATTCAGACCGTTGAAGCTGGGAATATCCGCAGTCGGGATGATCGCGCCCTGCTTGGATTCTCGATGGGCGGTTATGGCGCCGCGATTATCGGATTACATCATCCTGAACTTTATGGGCAGGTGATTACCCTGGCTGGATATTTTGTTGTTGACGATCTCACAAATGCCTTTGGTTCGGGCGCCGAAACAGATCCAAAACACAAATACCAAACCCCTGCGACCTATTTAAAAGTTGCTAATAAGGTGAAGTGGTTCTTAGGGGAATCGACGCAGGATTACACCCAGCTCATTCGCGGACAGGCGCTCGCCTGGGCGCTGAAATTGAAAACAGTTAAGGCCACCTACGCAACAAGTTTTCTTCCAGGTGGACACAGCTATGTATTTGTCGCCAATGAAATTCCCGGTGTTCTCAAGTGGCTCAAGTGGGCGCCAGTAACTCCTCCCACAGGAGCACCTTCTCCTCTCCCATCTAACTCTCAGAGTTCATCACCCATTCCAAATCCCACACCTTCTGTTCACACTATCTTTAACTGACGTTGGCGTGAGCGCTCCACCCTGTTGGTGCTGATGGAATGAGATGCCCTCTGTAACAGTCACGGGACATCTTCATTTACATCATTAGAGAGGCTTTGCATGAAACTTGGCGCGATCAAGTCAGCAGTAGTAGTCGCTGGCATATCTGTTGCAGGCATGTTGCTCGGTGGTTCAATCATCGCCCCAGCACAAGCTGCAACCTCTGGAACTCCACTCATCATTTACGCAGCTGAAGGTTATGACCAAGTTGCAGCAGATGCCTTCACAAAGGCAACTGGAATCAAGACAGTCCTTCATGACGATAGCACCGGCCCATTGCTTGCAAAGGTCTCCGCCGAGAAGAGCAACCCACAATTCGGCGTGCTCTGGGTAGATGGCAATACAGCATTCGCTGCTCTCGATAAGCAAGGTCAACTGCTTCCTTACACACCTAAGGCAACCTTCACTGCTGCTGGTAGCTCAGTTGTCCCAGCAGATCACTCTTACATCCCAACAGGATTGACCACAATGGCAGCGTTGATCTACAACTCAGCCAAGGTCAAGACAGTTCCAAAGACATACAACGATCTCTTGAACCCAATGTACAAGGGTCAGATCGGCATGAACGATCCCAACCAATCTGGTCCAACATTCCCATTTATTGCAGGTTTGATGAACCAATTCGGTGGCAAGTCAGTTACGGCTGGTGAAACATTCTTGAGCAAGCTCAAGGCGAATGGCCTGGTCGTGAACAACACCAATGGCGATACCCTGCATGCCCTCGAGACTGGCGTCATCAACATGGGCTTGATTCAATCTTCCGCTGCACAAGGCGAGATCTTGAAGCTTGCTAAGACACCTGTTGCTGGCTTCACACCAAAGGTTGTCTACCTCGCTAAGTCAACGCTGCTTCCAAGCGTCATCGGAATCGATAAGGGCGCATCTGCTGCAGTGCAAGCAGAGGCGAAGAAGTTCATCGACTGGATCCTGACTCCTGCTGGTCAAGCAATTATGCAGACCGGAGATCCTCAAGGTGATTCTCTCTACTGGCCAATCATCCCTGGCGTAAACCCACTTGCCGGAGCTGGCAGCCTGCCTGCTTCATACCAATCAATCGATCCATACTTCTGGGGTCCACTTGAGGGTCAAGTAAACGCCTGGTTCACCAAGAATATCCGCGGGTAACTTTTTAACCTGCACAACAGATACCTCACTCGCGCTACTCAATAACGCGAGTGAGGTATCTGCCTTTTCTAGCCCAGATCAAGATTGCACCGTCGTAGATCACTTTTATAGTTCCGGCTGCAACTAAAGGTGCTCCGATAGCAATGTGTTGCAGGGCGGCGCTAATCGTGGGTGCTGCTGGTCGCACTGAATAGCGAGCAGCGTTTGTGAGTGCTGCGGCAGCCATTCGATCTTCCTGCGGAACCACCGCCATAATCAAAGCTTGCCGAGTCGGGATATCCATCTGCGAGAGAGCGGCGCGCAACATCAGAAAGACGATCGCGACGTGCAGGTTGCCGCAGAAGGCCGCAATAATGAAGAAGGTGTTGCTCGCTAGGTGAGTGCTCACCATCGTCGCAACTAGTCCGATGCGCTGCGCTACGAAGGGTGCCAAAAACATACTCATGGCACTCAAGATGGCGAAGATAAAGAAGATGTAACCAAGTAGCGCCGCAGAGGCGTGGTAGCGCGTGGTCAGGTAGTACGAGAGCCAAGCTGAAGTGGTGAGTCCACCGGCCGCTGAATCAAAGGCGAAGAGGGTTGAAAGCTCGATGATCCGCCGGCGCACCGGTGAACCCTTTAGTCCGCGATGCGCCTCAGTGCGCGGGGCGTCGGCTGGAAGATCGAGCGAATTCGCCAGCCACCAGCCGAGTATCCCGAGCGGAATTAATATGTAGAAGCCGACGTACGTGGTGCTAAAGCGATGGATATGGCTGAGCCAACCCTGCGAGAGTGCGCCGAGCGAACCGAATGTTGCGGCAACACCGTTATACCGACCGAAGATCGCAGCAAACCTGCTGCTGTGATGTTCTCGGGAGAGCATCGTCTGTTCCAAAGTTGTTGCAGGACCGTTGTCATTGGCATCGGTCGACAGGACACCTGTAAGCCCCATTAGCGCGATCGTCCATGGGGCCGGATGCAGCGCGATAACCAGCCCAACGATCGCAAGAAGGGCGTAGATCAATTTGTAAGCGCGCTGCGTTCCGATGCGGCCACCAACTCGCAAAAGAAGCAGAGATGCGAGAGCAGCTCCAAGCACGATTGAACTCAATACCAAGCCAACTACGAGAGTCGATGCTCCGCTCTTCGCCAGCAGGTGGCCCAGCAGAATTGCAGTAAAACCATAGGCAAATGCCCGCACTCCCTGCGCAGCGATGATGCGCGAGGTATTAGTGGCTACTGCGCGCTCCGTACAACACGAGAGAGGCTGTAGGAGAGGAAGAGTGCGACGAAGAGAGGCACGATTCCCCAGACGACGCTAGAAGTCTTGATGAGTGCAGTAAGGATGAATGCGGCCACAATTCCTGCTGCGATGCGCCAGTCATCTCCAACAATAAAGTCGACCCAGAACTCTCCAAAGGAGATCAGTCCTTGTAGGCTCTTGCTGCGCTCAGGTTTTGCTACTGCAGCCTCTGCGACAGGCGCAGACTTTGCCGCTACAGCAACACGTGGCTTGGTGCGGGTCACCTTCAAAACTTCGACCAAGATGAAGGAGAATGCGCCAACTCCAGCAATGAGAGCGAGTACCGCCCAGTTATCCCCCGGCCACTTCTTGCTGGCGCCAGCAGATCCCTCAGCACCCCAAAAGATTCCAAATGCAGTGAGCATGATGCCCACGCCAAACTTCATCGTATTCTCGGGCACCTTTGCGAGTGGAGCGCGTAATGCGAATCCAGCGGCTGTAACGATCGCGACTGCGGCTAGTGCAGCTAGGGAAGCGAGACCAACGCGATGATCAATCGTTCCGAAGGTGAGAACAATAAATGCAACCTCAAGTCCCTCAAGGAGTACACCCTTGTATGAAAGGGTGAAGGCGTACCAGTCGGCGACACCGTGACGCGTCTCTTTAGCAGCGATACGCGCAGCGGCAATCTCCTCTTGGAAGATCTTCTCTTCATCATGCAAAGCCTTGTAACCACTCGAGCGCAGGATCGCCTTACGCAACCAAGTCAGTCCGAATACCAAAAGCAATCCACCCACGACGATACGAAGGAAGGAGATAGGAAGGTGAGAGATCGCAGGGCCAAATGCTGCGATGATGACGGCGAGGGTGAGCAAGCCGGCGATAACGCCGCGCCAAGCTGACTTCCAATCGCGGGCGGTACCTGCCGCCAAGACGATCGTGACAGCTTCTACGGCCTCCACAGCACAGGCGAAGAAGACCGAGATAAATAACGCTACCGATGTACCTTGCATGAAAAAGGCTCCTAAAATTTATTTCTTGCTGGATGAGAGTTCTTCGATTGGCGCTGCGACCTCCGCCAGCTTTTCGCTTGGAAAAGCCAGGCAGTGATGCGGGTCAATATAGATGTCTACTTTAGAGCCTCGGGCATTCGAATCCGAATCAAATACGCTGGAAATCACTCCAAAGTCGCACTCAACTACGTGCTCGTAGCCTCGTCCGCGGTATGCAACATCCAGAACCGTTGCAGGCAGCGAGTTTGAATTGCGATCCTTGAAACTGGTTGCGCTGGGGCGTACCAAGACCTCAACAGCATCGCCAACCTTCAAGAATGCGGGGGCACGACACTCGAGGCGGCGCTTACCGAGTGCAACCTCAACCTTGTGGCCGTTGGCCTCCACCACAGTTCCTTGGAAACTTCCTGAAATGCCCGTGAAGGAGGCGACGAAACGATTAGCGGGGGTGCGGTAGATCTCTTCTGGTGCCGCGATCTGTTGCAGTTCGCCGGCGCGAAGAACACCGATCTGATCAGCCAAGGCAAAGGCTTCTGATTGATCGTGCGTGATGTAACAGGCGGTGGCGCCGATTTCGCGAGTCAGCGTCGCAATTTCAACGCGTAAGCGTTCGCGTAGATCGGCATCCAAGTTAGAGAGCGGCTCGTCAAAGAGGAGGAGCGATGGGCGACCTACAATCGCACGAGCGAGTGCAACGCGCTGTTGCTCTCCCCCAGAGAGTTGAAACGGGTAGTTAGGACCCTTAGCCGACAGACCTACCCGCTCCAACGCTTCGTTGACACGACGATTTGATTCGGTCGTATCAAGGTTACGTCGCTTCAGTGCATAAGCAACATTTTCAAAAGCAGTCATATGTGGCCAGAGCGCGTAATCCTGAAAGACCATGGCGAGGTCGCGCTTCTCGGGAGCCATATGAAATCCATTATCGGCAACTACGCGATCACCGAATGTAATGCGACCGGAATCCAAGCGTTCGATTCCCGCAATTGAACGAATCAAGGTCGACTTCCCTGAGCCGGACGGACCGAGAAGGACAGTGAAGGTGCCGGGCTCGATGGTCAGATCAAAATTGTTCAGCGCCTTCAAGGCTCCGTAGTGCTTAGAAGCACCCTTGATTTCAACCCGATACGCGTTTACAGCGCTCTTCTCTTTCATCGTTGGTTTCCTAATCTCTTCCAGCCAGGAGGGGCGAAGCGGTTAAATAAGAAGAAGGCAATGGCAACGACAACGAGAGCCCACAGAATCGAGAGCACCTCAATCGCGGTACCCCCGCCAAAATCAAAGCCGGCGAGTGAGAGTTCGATGCCGACCGCAACCGGCGGGCTACCAGGTGGATAGAGCAGCTCTGATACCGGCAGTTCGAGGAGCGTTCCCGAGAAAGTCAGAAGCCATGCAATAAGCAAGGGACGAGCGATAAGCGGCATCGTCACGTCAAACCAGGCTCGCGCTCCCCCACTGCCGTGCACGCGCGCAGCATCCATCATCGACTCTTGGATCTGACCCATATTGCCCACAAGTGAACGGGACGTGGATGGGAGTGCATTCGCCGAGTAGGCAAGTGCCAAGAGAAAAGAAGTTCCATAGATATGTAGGCCAAGATCGTTAATGAATTTCAAGTTATAGGTGAAGATGTAACCGATAGCGAAGACGATACCTGGTAGAGCAACTGCGGCCAGCAGGAAGAAGTCTACGAAGCGCTTACCTCGACTGTTGCGCGCTGAGGTCAAAACTTTAGATGCAATCGCGGCAAGGCTCACGGCAATCGTCGCTGCGATGAGCGACATCTCAGTTGAGTAGATCAGAGGATTGCGCAGGAAGCGCGAATGCAGTACTCGCGAATAGTTACTGAAGTTAATCGAATAGTGGCTAAGCAGACTTCCCAACCCTTGCAACATCGATGCCGAGATCGCACCGAAGACCGGGATACCCAAGGTAATTAAGAGCAAGATGATGATGTACCCGCTGGTGGTGATCTTTCCAAAGAACGAGAGCTTTGTGACCGTCGCGGGGCGAGTTCTGCCGCTCAAAGTTCTAAAGCTGCGCCCGCGCAGCGCCCGGTTCTGCGCCAAGATCGCGAGGATAACGAGCGAAAGCAGGGTGATACTGGTGGCCGCGGAAACCGGAAAGTTAACCGGGATTGCGTTGATGCCTTGATAGAGCTGGTAAGTCGCAACGCTGAAGTGGCCAACGCTTGAAAGCGTTGATGCAACGCCAAAGTCGCTGATCGCTTCGGCAAAGACGATCGCCATTGCAGAGAAGAGCGATGGCATTAAAAGCGCAGCCATCACCTTGAAGGCCTCTAGGCGCGAGCCACCATGCACTCTTACAGCCTGTTCGAACTCTTCTCCGAGTCCACGCATCGCATTAGCAATAACCAGATAGGCGAAGGGAATTCCCTTGACCATCAAGACCATGCAAATTCCCACTGGGCCATAGAGGAGATTGCGAATCGGTTCTACTTGGAAGCCCATGATCTCGAGGATGCCGTGCTGTTCGAAGAGGCGCTGCCAACCGAGGGCGATCAAATATGAGGGCGCCAAGAAGAGCGCGAAGATTGTTGTATTCCAGAGAATGCGGGCTGGAGTGTTTGTTCTGATGACAAGAAAGGCCATGGAAAGCGCAATGGTCATCGCACCGACGGCCGCGACGACTCCCAAAATTAGGGAGTGTAAGAGCGCGACGCCATATGCACCTGAGAAGACCGGCTTAAAACTAGCGAGGGTAAACCACTGGTGACCTTGCGACATAAGGCGTGGGCTAAAGGCGACCGATAGGAAGAGAACGATCGGGATAACCAAGATAAAGGTGATGAGCGTCCAGAAGACGGCCATCGGAGTGATGCGAATACGGTTAATTACTCGCGAAAGATTTGAGGGCTCATTAGAAAATGGCACTCGGCGGCGAACTAAGAGTCCACCACCGAGTGCCATTAATGTATTTCTTTAGCTCTGATTAATTACTTGGAACGGATGTTAGCTGTGAACCAAGCATCAACTTCGCTCTGCAATGGACCCCACTTGTAAGGATCGATGATCTGGTATGCAGATGGAAGAGCAGGAACATACTTGTTTGGAGTAGTTCCAGAGATTGATGGGTAGCAGAGAACATCGGAGTTCTGTGTTGCATCAGTTGAAGCCAAGATTGCTTGACCAGCTGGTGACAAGACGAACTTAACGAATGCCTGTGCTCCAGCAACTTCTGCGGCAGGGCGCTTTGCATCAATAGCCAAAGAGCTTGGCATCAAAGTTGGGCGACCAGGGTAGACAATCTTTGGTGTATAGCCCTTGACTGGGTTTGCAGTGAACTTGATGATCTCAGCAAGTGCTGCAGTGTTCTGTACCAAGCCCATGTTGATCTGACCAATTTCTAGAGCGTGGATTGTTGGGCCGTTCTTATCGTTCACAACGAGGCCATTCGCCTTGAGCTGTGAGAGGTAAGCCTTTCCAGCATCTTCAGAACCGAGTTGGTTCATGAGACCGGCGATGAATGGGTAGGTAGGACCAGAGATGTTGGGATCGTTCATACCGATCTGACCCTTGTAGGAAGAGCGCAACATTGCCTTCAGAGTTGCTGGAGGATTTGGCAACTTAGCTGCGTTGTAGAGACCAGCGACCATCACGGTTGAACCTGTGATTGCGTAAGAGTTGTTCTTTGGCGCTAGACGCTTTCCGAGTGAAGAGTAGTTTGGCTTGAAGTTAAGAGGTGCGAGTTGACCATTGGTGTCAGCAGCTGCTGCCCATGTGTCTCCGTCAGCCCAGAAGAGACCCCATTGTGGGTTGGTGCCTTCTGCAGCGACTTTTGCGAGCAATGGTCCGGTAGATCCGCCGACATCGACGATCTGGTATTGAGTCTGTGAAGCATTGAATGCGGTGATTTCTGCTGGTGCATAACCGATTGCTTCATAAAGATTGATTGTGATCGGAGCGGCGTGTGCAGCTTGTGCACTGAGGCCAACCGATGCGAGAACGAGCGATGCAGCGATCGCGACGCTCTTCTTGAATGAATTCAAGCGCATGAATATTCCTAACCTTGGATGGACGGGTATGCGCAGTGAACCTTTAGACGGGTGGGATAAGAGGTCTAACAGGTAAACGGTTGATTAAGAGCGCATTAATTAAAGATACGTTCTAAATACTCCCGAACTTTGATCGGAATTAATCTATAGAGACGATCCTGCCAGGTTCGGGCTTGCTCAATAGGTGAGACGGCGAGGACCTGTTGATTTGCTGGAGCTTCGGGAGTTGGAACGTTGCGAATCGCAGGAGAGATCTGATCGAGTGAGTCAGCGATAATGATGGTGCTGGAGATTGCGGCCATTACCCGTGCGATCTGTCCGCTGGCGATGCCCTCGTGATCCGCCAACGCAATTGCGGTCAGGGCATCTGCGCTGTGACGGATTTCAGCGGTCAAAGGATCTTTGACTCCGCTATAAGGATCAAAACGAAAATCTTCTGCGCTCACAGTCAGCGCATAACTTGCAGTCGAGAGCAAGGCTCCGATTCCCTGAGAAAGTTCGCTCTTCACTCCCCCGTGTAAACGCAAGTCATACAGAATGCGTGAGGTCGCCCGTGTTTGAACGATCATATGCTCAACAGCGATACCACGTAGATAAAGTTTTTCTGCATTATTCGAGCGAGAGGCAGGCAACCACTTGGCAAATGCCCGCGCCTCAATCACTTGATTGCGGATCGTTGGTATCTCTTCGGCCAATAGCCGCGCCCGCGCCAACCAGCGACCTGCGTCATCCATTGAGTAGTTATCGATCAGCCCTTCGGCCATCTGGGCCAACAACGCAGCACAGCGATCGGTCAGCGATGAGATACGGTCAATCGTTCGACCTGCCGGCGTCTTGGGGTGGGCAAATGTCGAGAGCGCGATCGCAATACCCGCACCGATCAGCGTGGAGAGCAAACGCTTGGTGGCAGTGGTTTCACTGAGTCCCGGCCCAAGGACGATTAATGCCGTAACGGGAACGTTAATGGTCGCTACGTCACCAAGGTGCAGTAAACGGGCGGCGACAAGCGAGATGAGAACTGTGATTCCGACCGTAACTAGACCGTTACCAAAATAATGGAGCGCGAGGAGCGCTGCGCCGGCTCCGACAGATGAACCAACAATCTGTCCCACACCTTCACGCGCTGATTTATGGAGAGATGAGCGAACGGTCAGTGAAGCGACGACAGCGGCGACGAGACCACCATTGGTGAAGGCCTTATCGCCAGCTTCCCACGCCAGCGCTGCAGCGACGGAGGTGACTAAGACCTGTTGGATCCAGTACCAGCGCACGACAAATTGCTGGAACAACCTCTCCAAACGGATCCTCATAGAGTCAAGGATAGAACTCAAATGTAGAACTCAACCTCATTGCGCTGCGAGAGAGAGCGGGTAACTACCTGATTGGCGCCGATCGTGCTGCCTTCGCCGATCGTGATATTTCCAAGGACCTTAGCTCCCGCACCTAGAATCACATTATTTTCAATGGTGGGGTGGCGCTTGCCTTTGTTGAGGGAGCGTCCCCCGAGAGTGACGCCGTGATAAATCGTCACATCATCCCCAACAATCGCGGTCTCGCCGATAACAATTCCCATTCCATGATCTATAAAGACGCGACGACCAATTACCGCTCCGGGGTGAATTTCAACGCCGGTACGCGATCGCGTGTGGTTAGCAAGAATGCGCGCGAGGAAGCGCAGGTGATGCGTCCAAAGCCAATGTTGGTAGCGATGGGCCCAGAGGGCATGGAGACCTGGGTAGGTCAGCGCGACTTCTAGTCGATTGCGCGCAGCAGGATCCCGCTTAAGAGCGGTCGCGAGATCCTCTGCGATAAATGACATGAGCGGTGAGGTGTGAATTAAATTGTTGGAGCTACTGGCTCGTCGATGAACTCCTTATAGAGAGGAGTTGAAAGATAGCGCTCACCAAATGATGCAAGGACGACGACAATAATCTTGCCGGCGAACTCCGGACGATCTGCAATCTGCGATACGCCCCAAAGTGCAGCGCCAGATGAGATACCGGCAAGGATGCCCTCTTCTTGTCCCGCGCGCTTGGCGTAGGTAAATGCCTCTTCGTTCGGTGCAGAGAGAACTTCGTCGTAGATCGTTGTATCAAGAACCGGTGGAACGAAGTTTGGTCCAATGCCTTGAATAGGGTGTCCAGCTGGTGATCCACCAGTCAAGATTGGTGAGGCTGCAGGCTGTACTGCGAAAATCTTAATGTTCGGGTTCTTCTCTTTGAGAGCTTGGCCAACTCCAGTGATTGTTCCTCCGGTGCCAATACCCATAACAACGGCAGCAACCTCGCCATCAGTGTCATTCCAAATTTCAGCAGCAGTTGTAGCGCGGTGAATCGCAGGACCGGCAGCATTTTCGAATTGGCGTACGAGCACTCCACCCTCTTCAGCGCCGATGCGCTCTGCTTCCTCTACTGCGCCACGCATTCCTACAGCAGCGGGAGTCAAAACGAGTTTTGCGCCCAACGCGCGCAAGAGTGCGCGACGCTCTTTCGACATTGAGTCAGGCATGGTTAAGACGACTTTGTAACCGCGAGCCGCTCCAACAGAGGCGAGAGCGATACCAGTATTACCTGATGTTGCTTCGACGATCGTGCCGCCAGGCTTAAGGGCTCCACTCTTCTCGGCATCATCAACCATTGCGACTGCAAGACGATCCTTTACAGATGCAGTTGGGTTATAAAATTCTAATTTTGCAGCGATAGTCGCTGTTGTGGTTGGGAAGAGACGTTGAATCTTCACCAAAGGGGTGTTTCCAAAGACCTCTGAGATATTGTTATAAATCTTCATGGTTGCTCCTGTGCTCGTCGTAAGGTCAAGGT
>DAIMCZ010000015.1:0-4977 GCA_036726125.1 Candidatus Nanopelagicaceae bacterium | reverse complement strand
GAGATATTGTTATAAATCTTCATGGTTGCTCCTGTGCTCGTCGTAAGGTCAAGGTAGCAGGAAAGTGGGCTCGCTTCTCGGCGGCGTTTGGTAACTGCAAGTCGTTTGCAATACACCTTCTTGTTGTAGCATCACATAGCCATTCGATAAAGGAGCTTCCATGCAAATCCGTCAACTTCGCGACCTATCCGTCTCTGCCCTCGGCTTAGGTTGTATGGGAATGTCCGAGTTCTATGGACCAACCAATGATGAAGAATCGATCGCGACAATTCATCGCTTTCTCGATCTCGGTGGCAATTTTATTGATACCGCCGATATGTACGGCCCTTTCAAAAATGAGGTGCTGGTAGGCAAAGCGATCGCTTCTCGCCGCGCAGAAGTTGTGCTCGCTACCAAATTTGGCAATGAGCGCGGCAGCGATGGCTCCTTTAAAGGAGTCAATGGTCGTCCTGAATATGTGCGCGCCGCCTGCGATGCCTCACTACAGCGCTTGGGTGTCGACTATATAGATTTGTATTACCAACATCGCGTAGATCGCACAGTTCCGGTTGAGGAGACGTGGGGAGCCCTTAAAGAATTAGTCGAAGCCGGCAAGGTGCGTCACTTAGGAATTTCGGAGGCCTCCGCCGCCACAATTGAAAAGGCAGATGCCATCCATCCCATCACCGCCGTGCAATCCGAGTGGTCGCTCTGGACCCGTGAAATTGAAGTCAATGGAGTCCTCGCAAAGGTACGCGAACTTGGGATCGGTTTCGTGCCCTACTCTCCATTGGGCCGCGGCTTCCTAACGGGGACCGTGACATCACTCGATACCTTGGCCGCAGATGATCGCCGCCGCACTTATCCGCGGTTCAAAGAAGAGAACTTCGCGCGCAACTATGCAATCGTCGATGCTGTAAAAACTATTGCTGATCGCTTGAACGCGACTCCTGCGCAACTCGCTTTAGCGTGGGTATTGGCTCAGGGCGAAGATATCGTCCCAATTCCAGGAACTCGCAAGATCTCCCGCCTTGAGGAGAACGTAGCTGCCCTTGAGATCACCCTCACGGAGCGCGAGATTCGCGAACTCGATGAAGTTGCTCCCATTGGCATTGCCAAAGGTGAGCGCTACCCCGATATGTCGACGGTAAATGTGTAAGTAATACTTATTACTTACTCTCGATTTCACCAATCAACTTAAACTCGCTCGCTCCGAGTTGGCCCTGCTTTGTATAGAGCTCCAACTTGGCGCGGGTATCTGCAATATCGAGATTGCGCATCGTCAACTGGCCGATGCGATCGGTAGGTCCAAATGCAGAGTTCTCGTTGCGCTCCATCGAGAGCTTTTCAGGTGCGTAACTCAGCGCGGGACCAGTCGTATTAATAATCGAGAAATCATCACCGCGGCGCAGGCGAATAGTGACGGAACCAGTAACAGCAGATGCAACCCAACGAGTCAACGACTCACGGAGCATTAAGGATTGTGGGTCAAACCAACGACCTTCGTAAAGAAGTCGACCAAGGCGACGACCCTCAGCGTGATAGTTCGCGATCGTGTCTTCGTTGTGAATTGCAGAGATCAAACGCTCGTATGCGATGAAGAGCAGGGCCATTCCTGGCGCCTCATAGATCCCACGCGACTTCGCTTCGATAATTCTATTTTCGATCTGATCTGCCATGCCGAGTCCGTGGCGACCGCCGATCGCATTTGCTTCACGCATCAACTCAACTGAATCAGCAAAGTTCTTCCCGTTGATAGAAACGGGACGACCTTGTGCAAATTCAATGGTGACATCTTCAGATGCGATGGCAACAGAAGAATCCCAAAACTTAACTCCCATGATGGGATCAACGATTTCGATTGATGCATCGAGCTCTTCAAGATTCTTCGCTTCGTGCGTTGCACCCAAGATGTTGGCATCAGTTGAGTACGCCTTCTCGGTGCTATCGCGATACGGAAAGTTACGTGCAACTAACCACTCGGACATCTCCTTACGTCCACCGAGTTCAGTAACAAAATCTTCATCGAGCCAAGGCTTATAAATACGGAGCGCTGGATTAGCGAGCAATCCGTAGCGATAGAAGCGCTCAATGTCATTGCCCTTATAAGTCGAACCGTCGCCCCAGATTGAACAATCATCTTGCAACATGGCGCGTACCAAGAGAGTCCCTGTTACTGCGCGTCCAAGTGGAGTTGTATTGAAATATTGCTTTCCGCCCGAGCGGATATGAAAGGCGCCACAGGCGATCGCAGCCAGTCCCTCTTCGACGAGCGCTAACTTGCAATCAATCAGCCGCGCATTTTCGGCACCATAGGCGAGCGCACGACCCGGAATCGAATCGATATCGCTCTCGTCGTACTGCCCAAGGTCAGCTGTGTAAGTAAAAGGAATCGCTCCCTTTTCGCGCATCCAAGCCACGGCGACAGAGGTATCGAGTCCGCCCGAGAAGGCGATCCCTACTTTTTCACCGACAGGGAGGGAGGCGAGGACTTTAGACATGGGGCGAGCCTACCTGCCCCATTATTCTCAGCCAAAAATAAGGAAAATTGAGGTTTACAGTCTAGAAAATAACTTAACCTGCACCTATGACTCTTACGAAAAAGAATTCCATCATTGCTCTCGCCGCAATTGCGCTTCTAACGATAAGCGTCCTGCCGGCAAGCGCTGCGACAGCTACCCCGAAGCCATCTGTTACTACAGCACCACGCGCAGGTGGATTTGGCGGGGGCCAGAACTCGGCGGCCTTCGCTAAGTACACAGCGTGTCTCGCCAAAGCAGGAATTAAGTTGCCTGCATTCGGTGGTGGTCGTGGCTTCGGTGGTGGTACCCGTCCGACTGGAGTTCGCCCTTCAGGCGCACCGGGATTCGGCGGCACTGGTGGTACTCCTCGTCCACGCCCAACGTTCTCGCTAACTCCAAAACAGCAGAAGGCATTTACCGCGTGCGCGGCGCTGCGTCCATCATTTGGTGGATTCGGTCGCGGTCCGGGCGCGGGCGCACCTGGCGCGGGAGGAACTGGAGCTCCTGGCGGAGTTACACCTAACGGCAAGGGTGGCGGAATCGCTCCAAAGACTGGAACGAGCGCTGCTTACATCGCCTGCCTCAATACCCACGGCCTACCTGTTCAGACCGCAGCTGATGTTGCGGGTCTTGATGCGCAGAATACAAAGGTGATCGCCGCTGAGAAGGCATGTGCAGGTAAATAGCACTCCGCACTAACTACTGAAAATGTAGTTGATCGAGCCTCTCGATCCACTGCGTGTACTCATCGTATTTCCGCGCCACGATATAGCTTTCGTAATCTTCGTGGCGCGGAAGATCCAAACGCTTAACAATGAGGCCTGCATCTACCTCGCCAGTTCGCAGTAAGACCCAGAAGCCGCGATCCGAGATGCGAGCAAAGAAATCTCCACCTCGCAAGCTCGTTCTTAGAGCAAATGCCAGCGCGATCAGCCCCTCTTGAAACTCTGCAACCGTTGCAAACCGGTCGGGACGCAGAGAAATGGAGAGCACCGCTAAGTCGCGATTCTCGCGTTTGGCGCTGGCGATTTCACGCTTCAAGTTCTCGTGAAAGAGCGCTGGAGCCATCGTCAGAGTCAACGAATCGGCCACTCCATCGCTCTGAAATTCGACTGCACGCAGGTCGAAAGAGAACATTTCGTAAGGTTACTTGGATACCCTTCGCAAATGGGGATCAGCAATGAACTTTATGAACGCAGCCGTAAAGTCGCTATTGCGATGTTGCGCTTTGAAGCGGTTATCCTCTTAGCGCTCATCGTCTACCTCGGGCTACTCGATGCCTTTCGGACCAAACCACTCAGCGCACCACTCGCCCTCGCGGGAGATTTCATCGGACTTACCCTTGGAGCCATTGGTCTCTTCGCCTGCTCCGTTAGTTTTAAAAATGGAAAGTCGTGGGGACGCGCACCGGCAGTGCTGGCAAATCTGATCGCGCTCGGAGTCGCGTACTTCATGCTCTCTGGGAAGTTTTACATCGGCGCCTACCCACTCGGGTTAGTCGCTTTTATCACCGCCGGTGCCTCTGTCTTGGGCTACCGCGAGTAATTACCAATCAATAATCTCGCGCCGCTCCCATAGATATCCCGTCTTATCAACTGCCGGATCAAAGGGACGTAGCGCCAGCCAAACAGCGGTATCCGCACCCTCCTCCACTGAGAGCGGAGCGTCAGGCCCGCCCATATCCGTCCGAGTGTGATTGGGGCAGATCGCATCGACCAAGAGTCCGCGGCTTCCCAAGTTGGTCTCATGGGCGAGGTTTCGAACCAGAGCATTTACCCCAGCCTTGCTAATTCGGTAGGGGGCGAGTCCTCCAGTGTTACCCGGCCCCGACATGCGGCCCAGACAGGCGCTGAAGATGATGATCCGCCCGGCGCGAGCGCCCGCCATCGCGGCTCCCAAAATATTGACGATAGTGAAGGTCGAGTCGAGGTTGATCGCTAAAACGCGGCGCCATTCGGCATCGGTGGTCCGTAGGGTCTTTGACATCTTCTCGCTCATAACCCCGTGGGCCAAGATCAGGATCTCGGGGGCGCCGTACTTTGCCAGGATCTCCTCAAATACGGTGCGTGTGGCCGACTGGTCCGCTAAATCCACCGGCCGGAAGTCGGCACCAATCTCAGCGGCGGCGCTGGCCAACCGATCCGGATCCTTGGCGACCAGCAGAACCCGATGACCAGCCTTAACCATCTCTCGGGCGCACTGCAGCCCGAGGCCCCGACTTCCCCCTGTAATCACAGCTAATCCCATAAAGGCGAGCCTAGAGCCCCACTTCACATCCCGCACGGCGGTGCGCTCGGGGCGAAGACGATTAAGATTAGGTTGTAACTGATCTTCTTTCTTGTGTTGGCCTGATGTGAAACACCAGAACTTATTAGGAAGCGGAGTGAGCGCCAGTGTCGGCATCGAATACCCCAGCAAATCATTTTGGCGGATCTTTTGGTCCTAATGAATGGCTCGTCGATGAGATGTATGAGCG
>DAIMCZ010000014.1:0-19895 GCA_036726125.1 Candidatus Nanopelagicaceae bacterium | reverse complement strand
CGGATCACCGAATCCAGTAACGGGCCTTCCCCAGTAATCGTGCTCTGCGTACGCGGCCCGCTTGGTGATCGCTACTTCTTCCCGCCACTCAACAAGACGGGGACAGAGGCGACAGGCCGTGATCGCTTTGTCGAGAGCCGCGATCGACTTATAACGTGGCAAGGCCCCAGGCGATTCCATCGAGGATATCTGACTCCGAAGCGATGAACTCTTTTGCGCCCGTAAGTTCCATTACCCGCGAGAGCACCAAAGAACCCGATGTAATCACATCGACCCGACCGGGGTGCATATATCCGAGGGCGGCAATCTCTTCGCGGTTCATGGCAGCGAACATTTCTGCGACTTCGTTCACCTTCTGGGCTGAAATCCGCGATAAGTGAATGGCATAGCGATCGTATTCGGTGAGCTCCAGTGCGGCTGCCGCAACAGTGGTGGCAGTTCCTGCAACCGCAATCAAACTCTCGGCAGATTTGAAGTCGACGTGAGAGCTCGCATCTGCAATAGCCGCATCAATATCTGCAACCGCGCCAGCTATCTGAGCGGCAGTTGGTGGTTGCGAGGTCAGATGACGCTCTGACATACGGACGCATCCAATGTTGACCGAACGAGCAGCTGCAACTTCCGTCGATCCGAGAACAAACTCCGTCGATCCACCGCCAATATCGACCACTAAGAAAGGAGCCAACTCCTGACCCAACTCCTTGGTTGCACCCATGAAGGAGAGCGCAGCTTCCTCGCTACCAGGAATCACATCTGGAGAAATTCCCAAAATATCCTCGACACCATTTATAAAGAGGTCACGATTAGTCGCATCGCGAGTGGCGCTGGTGGCACAGAATCGAACTCTCTCGACACCTTTAGCTCGCAGCACATCCGCATAATCAGCCGTGGCGAGAAGTGTGCGCTCAATCGCCTCAGGAGCAAAGGCTTTGTTCTTATCGACGCCCTGACCCAGACGAACTACCCGCATATCGCGATGGATTTCACGAAAATTTTGCCCATCAATATCAGCGATGAGAAGACGCAAAGAATTTGTTCCACAATCAATGGCAGCTACTCGCATGGGTTGGCCTTCCACCACTCGGGAAGAGCAGCCAACGCTTCATCCCCTAATGGATTAACGCCTGCTCCTGCTCCGAGTGAATGTGCGACAAGAGAGTGCAGACATTTCACGCGATCGGGCATTCCGCCCGCGCTAATTCCTTCGACCTCCGCGACAACCATCCCAAGAGCAGCGCGCGCCGCCTGATAGTCATCGTGAGCGGCGTGATACTCCCCAGCTAGAACTGGATCTACCTCCAGTCGCGCCTGCATCTGCGCCATCATCCCCGAACTCTCAAGCGTAGAAATCGCCCCAGTCAGGCGTGGGCAGGTCGCGTAGTAAAAAGTAGGAAAGGGAGTGCCATCCGAGAGGCGAGGTGGGGTTTCAACCACGTCAGGCTTTCCGCAGGGGCAACGATGCGCAATTGCATGGACATCGCGAGGAGTTCGCCCTAATTGCAGTGCGATGGAATCCAGATCTGCCTGCGTAGGTTTTTCACTCACCTGGATTGACCTGCGCTCGTAATGGTAGTTACTAGTCGGGAGTACCAAGGCACGGTTCCCGGGGCTAGCCCCTCAATGGGAGCAACAGGCACGCTCTGCGCCGTACTCGGATTGCTATTAGTTAAGACCACGTATTCACGCTCCCCTGGAAAGACATAGTGCAGACGAATGCGAGCCTGCGATGCCACGTATGTTGGGTCGCTCCACTGCGTTAATTCTTTCTCAGCCTCCTGCAGCGTCGCTTGCGATGCCGCCAACTGCACACTGTAAGCATTGATCTGCGCACGTTGTGTGAAGTAACTGTGAAGCGGTGGAGCTAATGTAATTGCGAGAATCAAGAGCACCGTGGCGAAGGCTAAGCTCCGCCCCGAAATGCTCTTAAACATTGAACTTTAAGAATTAACCATTAAAACGTGGGAATGCCCCGCGTCCTGCATAGAGGGCTGACTCATCGAGCTCTTCTTCAATGCGAAGCAACTGGTTGTACTTTGCAACGCGCTCTGTACGGGCTGGTGCACCAGTCTTGATTTGACCGCATTCAAGAGCAACGGCCAGATCTGCGATCGTGGTGTCTTCAGTCTCACCTGAGCGGTGGGACATCATCGTGCGGTAAGAGTTGCGGTGCGCAAGTGAGACTGCATCAAGCGTCTCGGTCAGAGTACCGATCTGATTGACCTTAACAAGCAGAGCATTTGCTGCGCTCTCCTTGATGCCGCGAGCCAAACGCTCTGGGTTAGTAACGAAAAGATCATCTCCAACAATCTGGATCTTATTGCCGAGTTCGGCAGTCATCTTCGACCAACCAGCCCAGTCATCTTCATCGAGTGGATCTTCGATAGAGACGATTGGATAGGAGGCAACGAGATCGGCGTAGTAGGCGATCATCTCATCGCTGCTCTTCTGCTTTCCTTCGAAGGAGTATGAGCCATCCTTGAAGAACTCGGTCGCCGCTACATCCATTGCGAGCGCGATATCAGTTCCTGGCTTAAAGCCGGCAGATTCAATCGCTTCTAAAATGAGGTCCAAGGCGGCACGGTTGCTATCAAGATTTGGAGCGAAGCCACCCTCATCTCCAACGCTAGTAACCAAGCCACGCTTCTTAAGAACTGCCTTTAGGGCGTGGTAGATCTCAGCGCCCCAACGGAGCGACTCCTTAAAGGACTCAGCGCCGATAGGCGCAACCATGAACTCCTGAACATCAACGTTTGTATCAGCATGTGCGCCGCCGTTGAGGATATTCATCATAGGAACAGGGAGTGTGTGGGCTGTTGGGCCACCGATGTAGCGGAAGAAAGAGAGGTCTGCGCTCTCGGCGGCAGCGCGCGCGGTAGCAAGAGAGACTCCGAGGATCGCGTTTGCACCTAGACGGGACTTGTTCTTTGTTCCATCAAGAGCGAGCATCTCGCCGTCAACAAAGCGCTGATCTTGTGCGTCATATCCAATAACCGCAGGAGCAATTTCATCGTTAACAAAGTTAACGGCCTTTTCGACACCCTTGCCGCCGTAACGCTTTCCACCATCGCGGAGTTCGGCAGCTTCGAAAGCACCTGTTGATGCCCCACTTGGAACTGCTGCGCGAGCGCTGGTTCCATCTTCAAGAAGTACTTCTACTTCAACAGTTGGATTTCCGCGAGAATCAAGAATTTCGCGAGCGTGTACTGCATCGATTAGTGCCACAGGGTTCTCCTTATAGTTGTTATGGTGGTAATTCTAGCGAGTCGAGTCAGCGAGCTCGTTACTCCCCCGCTTCAGCCTCATGTTGCTGAATCCTTGCGATATAACTCTTAGTTGCGGTGCGCAGCGCTATTTCTGGATCGATCCCGAGCTGCTGTGCCTGGTCGATCACTCCCAGCAAAATCTCTCCCAATTTAGCCTCATCAGTATCGCTGGGCAGCGTGACGGGATGGGCAACAGGGAGTGAATATCCATATTTATCTGCCCGATAGATCATCTTGGCCGCGAGCGCCATTGCGGGCTGGGCCAGTGGGACGCCTTCAATGGCTGAAGTTCGACCCTTCTCCTCACGCTTCTGCTTCTCCCAATTTTCTAGGACATCATCAAAGGTCACCTCGGAGTCGGTGAATACATGAGGGTGGCGACGGATCAACTTATCCGCGATGCCACCGGCAACATCTTCGATAGTGAAGGGGTCTACCGCGTCCTCCGCAGCGATAGCGGCGTGAAAGTAAACTTGAAGGAGTACATCACCAAGTTCTTCTCGCATTGCGGTGCGATCTTTTTCATCAACGGCTTCAGAGAATTCGTAAGACTCTTCTAAGAGATACTTGAGGAGAGATTCGTGCGTCTGCTCTGCATCCCACGGACATCCACCCGGCGAGCGCAAGCGATGCATGACCTCATGGAGACGAATTAACTCTGAGGTCATGCTCTTACGGAGTTCCTAAACTAGTTGCTTGGTGTAGGAGTTGGCGTAGCCGCTCCTGGGGCGACAACGGCAAGGTTAGTTGAATCCCACGTGCCATATTTCTTAGAGACCTTAACTCCCTCTTTAGTCCCTTGAGCTGTTACAAGTAGTCCAACCGCACTTGGAGCGTTAGCGGCGGTAGTTCCCTTCTTGATCACCAGCGTATTGAGCTCCTGGTTCAGGAGGTAAGTTTTTACAAAGAGTGGGAAATCCTTAGTTGCGATTTCACGCGAAACTTCAAATGACTTAAGAGCAGAGGCGCTACCGGCCTGCTTCAAGATACTTGCCGCTTCGGCATCAACTTGTGACTGGGTGACTGAAATATTATTTGCTGCAGCGGTATCTGCGTAGAGCGCCGAGATGATGTAAAGATCCAACTCTTGAGCCGCTAGATCTGCACCAGAGCCGAGCTGCATTCCGCTCGTAGAAACCGTCTTACGCTCGGCAAGAACGGCATTGACGCTGCCAGTCACTTGAGAGGCCGTAATCTTGGTCTTACCTACAGTTGCGGCCGGAGAAGCCGAGTCAAGGAGTAGCCACAGTCCGATACCGGCGCCGACGACAACCAAGGCGCCCACCACTCCAGCAATTATCTTCTTCACTTGGAACTCCCTAAAGATTGTGTAGGACTTCCATAGTCCAAGACAGGACAGAAGTATCGCTTACGGAGCCGTTTTCTAGCCAATTTGGAGCTGCGCTGCGGGCCACCAAGAGGCTCTTTGTAGCCTGCTTTACGAGAGAGCCGGGATAAAGCCGCGTAATCCTGAGCTCGGCGGACTCCGGCAAGGTAATCGGGGCGATTTTTAGGTGTTTGCCCTGCCAGACCACCTCAGTAAGGTTCTTTGCCTTAGCCAAGGTGCGCACGCGCGCCACCTCAATCAGGCTCTGCGCAGCCTCAGGGAGCTCCCCAAAACGGTCCTTAAGTTCATCCACGATGGAGTTCAGCCCTGCATCATCGGCGCAATCGGCCATCCGGCGGTAGAGATCCAAGCGGAGCCGCTCGGAGGGTACGTATTCAACGGGCAGGTGTGCGGTGATGGGAAGCTCGACCTTGCACTCCTTGAGGCGGGGATTCACATCGACATACCCGGTTTTAAAGTCTTCAACGGCCTCGCCCACCATCCGCATGTAGAGATCGAAGCCGACCTCAGCGATGTGCCCAGATTGTTCGCCACCCAACATATTTCCAGCGCCGCGAATCTCTAGATCCTTCAAGGCGACCTGCATTCCGGAGCCGAGATCGGTATTGGTCGCAATCGTTGTCAGACGGTCATGGGCAACCTCGGTCAGGGGCTTATCTGGAGAGTAGAGAAAGTAGGAGTAAGCCCGCTCGCGACCGCGACCAACACGACCGCGCAATTGATGGAGTTGTGAAAGACCGAATGCGTCGGCGCGATCAACGATTAAGGTGTTGGCATTGGGTATATCAATACCACTCTCAATAATTGTGGTGCAGACCAAAATATCGAATTGGCGCTCCCAGAAACCCAAGATCACCTCTTCGAGTTCGCGCTCACTCATCTGACCGTGCGCCACGCGAACGCGCGCCTCGGGAACTAACTCTTTAAGACGAAGCGCAACCCGATCAATACTCTCGACTCTATTGTGAAGGAAGAAGATCTGGCCATCGCGCAGTAGTTCACGATGCAGGGCAGCGGTCACCTGCTTCTCATCGTAAGGACCCACGTAGGTGAGAACGGGGTGGCGCTCTTCGGGAGGCGTCGTGATGTTGGACATCTCACGAATTCCAGTAATAGCCATCTCGAGCGTGCGAGGAATCGGCGTTGCAGACATTGAGAGCACGTCGATATTGGTGCGCGCTTTCTTCAACTCTTCCTTATGCTCCACACCAAAGCGCTGCTCCTCATCGACAATCACTAAACCAAGATCGCGAAAGATCACATCTTTAGAGAGCAAGCGATGCGTACCAATGACGATATCGATACTTCCGCTGGCCAAACCATCCAAGATCTCTTTTGATTCCTTCGCGGTGTTGAAACGGGAGAGCCCTGCGATTCGTACAGGAAATCCGGCATAGCGCTCTGAAAAAGTTTTAAAGTGCTGTTGCACCAAGAGGGTGGTCGGAACTAATACTGCAACCTGCTTAGCATCCTGTACCGCCTTAAAAGCAGCGCGAATTGCAATCTCGGTCTTTCCATATCCCACATCGCCGCAGATGATGCGATCCATGGGGTGGCTGCGCTCCATATCGCGCTTCACCTCTTCAATTGTGGAGAGCTGATCGTTGGTCTCAACGAATGGAAAGGCCGCCTCCAACTCGCGCTGCCACGAGGTATCGGGTGAGAAGGCGAAACCCGGTGCGCTCATCCGCGCCGCATAGAGTTGGATCAGCTCTGCAGCAATCTGCTTAACCGCTTTGCGGGCCTTGCGCTTGGTGTTCTGCCAATCCGCCCCACCAATACGATGCATCGTGGGAGCCTCACCACCCACGTACTTGGTTACCTGCTCCAGGGTATCTGTCGGAACAAAGAGCCGATCGCCCGGTTGGCCCCGCTTCGAGGCTGCATACTCAATAACTAAATACTCGCGAGAAATACCGGAAACTGTGCGCGCCACCAGTTCGACATAGCGACCTACTCCATGTTGCTCATGGACAACGTAATCACCAGGTTTGAGTTCGAGAGGATCAATAGCCTTCTTGCGCCGAGAAGGCATTCGAGCCTGATCCTTATTGGAACTACGAACACCCGTAATATCTTTCTCAGTGATTAGAGCGCTCTTAAACTCGTGAGATATAAAGCCGTGTTCAATCGGTGTCGCGATTACATAAATTGCATCTCGTGTTAAACCAGAAGAGATATTCTTGAGTAATCGAACCGGTAGCCCCGACTGTTGAAAGAGTTTGGCATAGCGCTCCACAATTCCGGCTCCAGCCGCAGTGAAGATTAAAAGGTACTTCTCAGTGAGCCACTCTTGTAAATCTGCAATAAGCCCTTCACTATCACCCCGATATTCGGGAATCGCCTGTAAAGGTAAGACTTGTGCGCCCTCATCAAATTCTGCGGAGTAAGGGTCTATCGAACTCCAGTGATTGGCACGCTCTCGTAATTGTTCGAGGGTGAAGTAACCCCCTCCAGCGAGTTCTGCAGTGAGGTTAATAGGCGCGATCGCACCTTGCGCAGCATTGGACCAAGCTGCATCCAAGAACTCCTTGTTAGTTGCTACCAGATCTAAGGCTCGTGAGTTAATGCGCGGCTCATCGATGAGCACGATCTGGAAATTGGCAGGAAGTAAATCGACCAATGATGTTAGATCGTTGCGCAGCAGCCCTTGCAGAGACTCCATTCCATCGACATAGCTTCCTTCTGCCAACTTTGCAGTTAGCTCCGCCACTTCGGGAAATGCGACGGTCAGGTATTTCGCTCGTTCTCTGATGTTTGGGGTGAGAAGAATTTCACGGCAAGGATAAATCGTGAGAGTTCCGGTGACGGGTTCAAAGGTTCTCTGATCGGCAACGGTGAACCAGGCCAGCTCTTCGATCTGATCCCCGAAGAAATCGATGCGCACCGGGTGATCTTGATCCGGCAAGAAGAGATCGAGGATGCCTCCGCGCACTGCGAAATCTCCACGTCGTTCAACGAGATCGGTGCGGGTAAAGCCGAGCAGCACGAGATGGTTCATGAGGTGATCCATCGCGATCTCTTTCTCGATCTCGAGGGTCAGCAATGGGACCTCAAGTGGAGCGATCGGCTGGATTAGGGCTCGTACCGAGGTGACGATCACCTTCGCAGAGTTGAGTTGAGTAAGGACCTTGATCCGAGTAGCGACCGTATCGCTCTTGGGGCTCAACTTCTCGTGGGGCAAGGTCTCCCAAGGGGGTAGTTCTACGACGCTTCCAGCACCCAGGTAGGTCTCTAACTCATCCTTCAACTCATCGGCCCGACGGGAGGAGGCGGTAACAACTATTAGGGGCGAGCTTTCGCTGCGGGCAGCTAGGAGGAATCCCGTGGTGGATGTGGGTGCGGCTAGATGAGACGCGCCCTGCTCTATCTCTATGCCCTGGAAGGCGCGTAGGAGCGTGCTCATGCCCCACCTCCCCACGCAAAAAGCCCCCGATTTCCAGATGGAAGGGGGTCGTAATTTACGGAAATTCTATCCCGCGGGAGATGCGATGATTTACCCCTGAATCGCCCCCACCGCTGTGGGCAGCCAGGCTTCATTAGGCCGCGGAGGTAACGCGAGTATGAGTAATTCCAATCCTGTCGCAGATCCACAAAGTTCATCGCAAAGTTCGATAGCGCGCGATGATCTGGCGTTGCGTAGCGACGTGCGCAAACTGGGAGAACTCCTCGGTGAGACTCTGGTCCGCCAGGAGGGCGCCGATCTTTTGGAGCTCGTGGAGTCTGTGCGCAAGGCGGTTCGCGAAGGCGGTGGCGAGGAGATACTTGCCACGCTCTCGGTTGAAGATAGCGTGCAGTTAGTTCGCGCTTTTAGTACTTACTTCCACCTCGCAAATGTTGCCGAGCAGGTACACCGCGCACGAGTCTTACAAGATGAGCGCGCCTCCAGCGGCTCGTGGATCTCGCGGGCGGTAGATCGCATCCTTGAAGTTCAGAGCTCTCTCCACGAGTTCACTCAAGAAGATCTGCAGGGGTGGATGAATGAATTTTCGCTTCGTCCCGTCTTTACCGCGCACCCGACCGAGGCCGCGCGCCGTTCCGTTCTGAGCAAACTCGGAACGATTGCGGATCTACTTGATGACAATAAGAACTCGGTCCGCGAGCGTCGCTTGGCCGAAACTGTGGATCTACTGTGGCAGACCGACGAGTTGCGGCTCGGACGACCAGAGCCACTTGATGAAGCGGTGAACGCGCTCTACTACCTCGATGATCTCTTCGCGATGACGATTCCAGATGTTCTGGATGATTTTGCCCGCGAGCTTGCCCGCCTTGGCGTCACCATCTCACCTACAGCCCGTCCCCTCTCTTTTGGAACATGGATCGGTGGCGACCGGGATGGAAATCCAAATATCACCGCTGCGGTCACTCGCGATGCGATCACACTTCAGATTGGCCACTTTATCCGTGCCATGCTCGCCGCCCTTGATCCACTCCGCCAAGCGCTCTCGGTCTCTACTCGAATTGCGGGGGCATCACTAGAACTTCAAGATTCGGTAGCGCGAGATCTAGAGAAGTTACCTGAAATTGAGCCGCGCTTTCTTCGCCTCAATGTCGAGGAGCCTTACCGCCTCAAGGCAACTGCAATTCGCCATCGCCTCATATTGACGCAGCGCCGTCACGCCGCTGGCGCCGAGCATCAAGAGGGTCGCGATTACGAAAATACTGCAGAGCTCCTTGCCGATCTCATGTTGATGCGAGATTCACTCCTTGCACACAAGGGAGAACTCATCGCCCATGGCTTGCTCGAGCGAGTGATTCGGACTGTATCGAGTTTTGGAATAACACATGCGACGATGGATGTGCGCGAGCACTCGGATGCTCACCACCATGCCCTTGCGCAATTGGCTGCTAACCCAGCCGCGCTCGATGAACGCGCGCAGAACACCGTCGACACATTTAGAGCAATCGATGAATTGATAACTAAGTTTGGTCCAGAAGTCATCGAGACTTACATCATCTCGATGACCAAGGCTCACACCGACGTATTAGCCGCCGTTGAACTCGCTCGCTACGCCGGATTAATCACAGATGGCCACTCTAAGGTCGGTTTTGCGCCACTCCTTGAGACGGTCGCCGAATTGCGTGCGGCAGACACCATCCTTGACCTACTCCTCTCTGACCCCGCCTATCGTGAAATCGTGAGAGGTCGTCACGATGTGCAGGAGGTAATGCTCGGCTACTCCGATTCAAATAAAGATGCTGGAATTGCAACCTCGCAATGGGAGATCCATAAAGCGCAGCGCAAGCTGCGCGATGTTGCCATCAAACATGGTGTGAAACTCCGTCTCTTCCATGGTCGCGGCGGCTCAGTCGGTCGCGGCGGAGGTCCTACCTACGACGCCCTGATCGCTCTGCCATGGGGTTCGATCGACGGACAAGTAAAGATGACGGAGCAGGGTGAGGTCATCTCGGATAAGTACGCCTTGCCCGCCTTGGCCCGCGAGAATGTAGAACTCTCACTCGCTGCTGCACTCGAAGCGACGGTCTTGAACCGTGCACCGCGGCAGAGCCCGGAGGACCTGGCTAAGTGGAGTAACTGCATGGACCTGGTCAGCGATAGCGCCTTCACGCGTTACCGCGCTCTCATTGATCATCCTGATCTGCCAGCCTACTTCTATGCATCCACTCCGGTTGAGCAGTTGGGGGATCTCTTCTTGGGCTCTCGCCCCTCTCGCCGCCCTGATGCAGCAGGCGGGCTCAGCAGCCTGCGTGCTATTCCTTGGGTCTTTGGTTGGACGCAATCCCGACAGATCGTCCCCGGTTGGTTCGGCGTCGGTTCTGGTCTGAAAGCGGCACGCGAGTCAGGCGAAGCACCCGTGTTGCAGGCGATGTTGCAAGATTGGCACTTCTTTCGCACCTTCATCTCCAATGTGGAGATGACCTTGGCAAAGACCGACTTAGCAATGGCAGGTAAATATGTCGATCGCCTCGTCGATCCGAATTTGCATCACTTCTTAACGACAATAGAAGAAGAGTTTGAGCTAACCCGAAGCGAGATCATGCTGCTAACTAAGAAGAGTGAGATCTTGGGAGATCAACCTATTTTGGCGCGTACCTTGGGTGTCCGCGACGCCTACCTCGCACCTTTACATCTGCTACAGATTTCACTCTTGGAGCGCGTACGAAAGGGCGAAAGTCCGGACGCAACCATCCGCCGAGCCCTACTGCTCACCATCAATGGTGTCGCAGCAGGACTTAGAAATACGGGCTGAGTTAAGCGGCGCCGTGACAGCGCTTGTACTTTCTTCCTGATCCGCAAGGACAAGGGGCATTCTTTGGTGTTCCTCCACCAGTTTCAACGGCGCTGCCATCTTCATCTGCTGCGGTGTAACGCAATTGGCTAACCTCAGCAGGAGCAGGAACCTCTAAACCTGGAGCAGCGATGACGGGTGCGCCATTCTCATCAGTCGTCTCCACATTAACTTCTACATGGAAGAGCAGCCCGACAAGCTCCTCTTTAATGCCATCCATCATCGCAGCGAATAACTCGTAGCCCTCACGTTGGTATTCGACGAGAGGATCGCGTTGGGCCATAGCACGTAGACCAATTCCCTCTTGTAGGTAATCCATCTCGTAAAGATGTTCGCGCCATTTGCGATCGAGGACAGAGAGTAGAACCTTGCGCTCCAGCTCACGTGTTACTGGTGCGGTAAGTGTTTCTTCACGGGCACGATATTGCGCTTGTGCATCGGCAAGAACACGGTCCAAAATAAAATCAGCATCGAGATTTGCTACCCCGCCGACTTCTTGGGCCAACGACTCGGGAGTAATGCTCGCGGGATAGAGAACATTGAGCGCCGTAAAGAGTGCGTCAAGATCCCATTGCTCTGGGTATCCCTCGGCAGTTGCACCCTTTACATAAGCCGTAAGGGTATCGACCATAAAGTTCTGCACCTGACCGGAGATATCTTCACCCTCAAGAACTTCTCTGCGCTCTGAGTAGACGACGGTGCGTTGACGGTTCATGACATCGTCATACTTCAAAACATTCTTACGCATCTCAAAGTTTAAGGATTCGACTTGGGTCTGTGCTGAGCGGATGGCATTGGAAACCATCTTTGACTCAATCGGGACATCCTCTGCGATTCCAGCGGCGCCCAAGAAGCGTTCAACCAGTCCAGAGTTAAAGCGACGCATCAGATCATCTTGCAATGATAGGTAGAAGCGAGATTCTCCCGGATCACCTTGACGTCCAGAACGTCCGCGTAGCTGGTTATCGATACGACGCGATTCGTGACGCTCAGTGCCGAGAACATATAGACCACCAGCGGCGACGACAGTCTCGTGCTCGAGAGCAACGGCTGCCTTCTGCTTGGCGATCTCGGCTGGCCATGCGGCCTCGTACTCTTCGGGATTTTCGGCTGGGTTTAATCCGCGCCGTTGTAACTCGAAGTCGGCCATAAATTCTGGGTTTCCACCGAGCATGATGTCGGTACCGCGTCCGGCCATATTGGTGGCGACGGTTACAGCCCCTACAGTTCCAGCGCGAGCGATAACGGCTGCCTCACGCTCATGCTGCTTGGCGTTAAGGACTTCGTGGCGAATACCGCGACGAGTCAGAACTGCCGAAAGTTCTTCTGACTTCTCGACCGAGACGGTACCGACGAGAACTGGTTGACCCGCCTTATGACGCTTGACGATATCTTCGGCTACAGCCAAGAACTTGGCAGCCTCGGTCTTGTAAATCAAATCCGAGGAGTCAACGCGAGCGGTTGGCTTATTAGTTGGAATTGGAATTACACCCAACTTATAGATCTGCATAAATTCGGCGGCCTCTGTCATAGCCGTACCGGTCATGCCGGAGAGCTTCTCGTAGAGGCGGAAGTAATTTTGCAAGGTGATCGTAGCGAGAGTCTGATTCTCATCCTTGATCTCAATGCGCTCCTTCGCCTCGAGGGCTTGGTGCAAACCTTCGGCATAGCGACGACCAGAGAGCATGCGGCCGGTATGTTCATCGACGATCAGAAGCTCACCGCCCATGACGACGTAATCTTTATCGCGTTTGAAGAGCTCTTTGGCACGAATTCCATTGTTGAGATAGCCGATGAGCGGTGTATTGACAGCCTCGTAGAGATTTTCGATACCGAGAATGTTCTCGACCTTTGTGACACCCTCTTCAAGAATCGAGACTGTCTTCTTCTTCTCATCGATCTCGTAATGCAGATCGCGGGTCAGCTGTCCGCAGATATTTGCAAATTCGACGTACCACTTGGTCGCCTTATCTGCTGGTCCGCTAATGATCAGTGGAGTACGCGCCTCATCGATAAGAATCGAGTCAACTTCATCGACGATGGCAAAGTTGTGTTCGCGTTGTACGCAATCTTCAAGTGACCAAGCCATATTGTCACGCAGGTAATCAAAACCAAATTCATTGTTGGTTCCGTAGGTGATATCTGCAGCGTAGGCCTCGCGGCGCTCAGCTGGAGTCATGCTGGCGAGGATGACGCCGACTTTCAAGCCAAGGAAACGGTGAACGCGACCCATCCACTCGCTATCGCGCTCGGCGAGGTAATCATTGGTGGTGACGACGTGAACGCCCTTGCCGGTTAAAGCGTTGAGGTAGGCCGGGAGCGTCGAGACCAGAGTCTTACCTTCACCTGTGCGCATTTCGGCGATATTTCCGAGATGGAGCGCGGCTCCACCCATAAGCTGAACGTCATAGTGGCGCTGCCCGAGAGTTCTGACCGCGGCCTGTCGAACGGTTGCAAAGGCTTCAGGAAGGAGAGCATCTAAGCTCTCTCCGGCTGCTAGACGCTCGCGAAATTTAACGGTTTGGCCCCGCAGCTCTTCATCGCTCAGGGCAACGATCTTGGACTCCCAAGAGTTAACCTCTTCGGCTATCTTTTCGAGGTTACGTACGGCACGACCTTCGCCTGCGCGCAGGATTTTATCTAAAACAGCCACGAACCCTCTTTTCGGAATCTTTAATCATTTACCAGCCCCTATCGTATTAGGAAAAAACTCCCCCGGAGACTCCAGCTGAGACCCCGGCGGCGAGCAGAGCCGTTGGGTTGATACCGCCAGCGCGTAGGGCGCGCAGCCCCTCCCGCGCCGACGCTCCCGAAGTGACCAGATCATCGAGCAAGAAGATCCTGCTGCCGGCGCCCCTGCGCAAAGAGGTGTTTTTTCTACTCTGAATGGAATAAGCACCCGAGAGATTGCGAGAGCGCTCTGCCCTATTGAGGTTGCTCTGATCGAGGATGGCGCGATTTACCCTGAGGATTTCCTGCACCGCCACCTCTCCCACATTTCGCCTCTTCAGCTCTTTCGCCAGCCCCTTCGCCAACAAATAGGCATGGCGATACCCACGCTCTCGATTTGCAGATGGGCGTGAAGGCACGGGAACAAGTATTAAATCCGCGGAACTTTCAGAACTCCCTAGGGCTTCCATACAAGCCTCAACAAGGAGTCGCACCAGAAAATTCCGCGCGGGTGAACTGTTCTTCTCCTTTGCTTGCAGAATT
The DNA here is from genome assembly GCA_036726125.1 of Candidatus Nanopelagicaceae bacterium. Lineage (GTDB taxonomy): Bacteria > Actinomycetota > Actinomycetes > Nanopelagicales > Nanopelagicaceae > PALSA-747. The sequence goes on along the minus strand of DAIMCZ010000014.1, from coordinate 5,820 downwards.
ATCTGCGCCAGCTCATCACCATAGAGAGCAGCAGCCCAGAGTCGCACCCCATCAATATCTATACGCTGCCTGCTTCGAATAATTCTTGCATCGCACATCCCGCAGATATCGAAGTGAGAGGCCCCACAGATAAGGCAGGAGGGAGGGAAGAGGAGTTGCGCGAGTGAGTCCATAGAGAAACTCTCGGACTATTTAGATGTCATCCTCATCAAAGGATAAGAATGATGTGGAAGTCTGATCGTTGGGGTTAACTGGAATCGGTTCACCTTGGATCGGAATACCAGGAGCTTTTGGAACTGTCAGAACAAAGTTCGCTCCCTTACCTGGGGCTCCCCACGCCTTGAGCGTTCCTTGGTGCAACTTCGCATCATCGAGAGAAATCGAAAGTCCTAGACCGGTGCCGCCACGCAAACGGGAACGTGATGGATCGGCGCGCCAGAATCGATCAAAGAGACGTTCTGATTCTCTCTCACTAAATCCCACACCGTAATCTCGCACTCCAACGGCAACTTCTCGTTCACTCTGACGGATCAGAATTTCTATCGCCTTGCCCTCGCTGTGATCGATTGCATTGGCGATCAAATTGCGCAGAACGCGCTCGATGCGCCGCGGATCAACGAGCGCGGTAACTGGAGCAGAAGAGAAATCTGTATGAATCTGACCGGGGTGGCCGATGTGAAGTTGATCAATAGTTTGGATCACCAGTGTCTTGATATCAGTCTCCTTGAGTTCCAAAATGGAGGCACTGGCATCGAAGCGACTGACCTCTAGCAAATCAGTCAGAAGTGATTCAAAGCGGGCAATCTGAGATTGCAATAACTCGGCGCTACGAGCGACGGCAGGTTCCATCTTGTCCCGTGCATCTGCGATGACTTGCGAGGCCATGCGGATCGTCGTTAGCGGAGTGCGAAGTTCATGGGAAACATCAGAGACAAAGCGTTGCTGTAATCGAGATAGATTTTCTAACCGCGAGATCTGTTGTTGCATAGAGAGCGCCATCTCATTGAAGGAGATCGCTAGGCGAGCCATCTCATCTTCTCCGACAACATGCATACGACGATTGAGATCGCCCGCGGTTAATTGTTCCGCAATCTCTGCAGCATCTCGAACTGGGTTAATCGCTTGGCGAATCACATACCAAGAGATTCCACCGATCATAAAGATGAGGAGAAATCCTGCAAGGAGCAGAAGACGGCCGATGAAATTTACGATGGTTTGCTGCTCGGTAAGTAAAAATACGTAGTAGAGCTCGTAGGGAGATTGCGGCGGTACCTCAACGGCGTGGCCAACGATGATGGCATCTTGCGTGTGGCCATCCTTGAAATTGATGCTGCCGCGTATCCACTGTGCACCTCCAGTCTTACGCACCTGGATGCGCAAACTGTTAGGAATCGAGGTGAGATCGACGTTCCCGGAGGCGCCATCATAAAAACTATTTGACTTGTGCAAGATAGGTGAGCCGATTAAAACTACTTCACGTGGCGTCGTAGCAACGGTGAGGTCACTTCCCTGCAAGATGGTGTGGACAACTGTCGGCAACTTAAGGGAGGTGAGATACAGAGTTGCATCCAGCTGCCCTTGGGCGTACTCATACAATGATTGCGCTTCCGACACTGATTCATTGGTCTTCTCGCGGAAAATTCCATTTGAAATTTGAATGAAGAGAATACTGCCGACGAGTGAGATCAGTATCAGGGAGAGGATGAAGGTGGTACTAATAACGCGAAAGAGGATCGAACTGCGCCATCTGCCGCCCAGCCAACTCACGCCTGACTCGTTCCCGCCTTATATCCAACGCCGCGAACAGTGAGAACAATCTGCGGATTATCGGCATCCTCTTCCACCTTGGCGCGCAACCGCTGAACGTGCACATTCACCAAACGAGTATCAGCCGCATGTTGGTAACCCCAAACTTCGCTCAAGAGAGCATCGCGTGTGAAGACCCGTCCTGGCTCTTTGGCCAGTGCCACCAGAAGGTCAAACTCCAGACGCGTAAGCGGAATGGTTTTTCCATTACGAATAATCGTATGAGCGACTTGATCAATCACGATATCGCCAATTCGCAAGGTCGTAGAACTCTCGGAACCAGAGCGGCGTAGCCGAACCTTTATACGAGCAACCAACTCGGAGGGGTTAAATGGCTTGACGACGTAATCGTCAGCTCCAGCCTCTAGACCTTTTACTACATCGTAGCTATCGCCCTTGGCGGTCAACATGACGATAGGGACCATCGATTTATCGCGAATCAATTTGCAGACCTCTATGCCGCTCATGCCAGGAAGCATGACATCGAGCAAGACGAGATCTGGTTCGTGCGAATTAAAGATGTTCATCACTTGATCGCCGGCATTAACCAGATCGACTTCAAAGCCGGATCCGGTTAAGACGATCCCCAGCATCTCTGCTAAATCTTGGTCATCATCGACGACCATGATCAGAGTCATTAGCTGCCGTGCTCCCATGAACTGAGGTAGTGCTCTTGCGCAGCGGTGAGGGTGTCGATAGTAACTCCCATGCTGGCGAGCTTTAAGCGGGCAACCTCTTTGTCGATCTCAGTTGGAACATCATGAAGTCCAGCTCCGAGACCAGCGGCGCTCTTCACCAACCACTCAGCAGTCAGAGCTTGGTCAGAGAAGGACATATCCATCACTGAAGCTGGGTGGCCTTCTGCTGCGCCAAGATTTACAAGACGTCCTTCGGCGATCAAAAGTAAGCGGCGACCATCTGCAAGAACATATTCATCAGTCTGATGGCGAATACGCTTGTTCTTCTTTGCAGCGTGCTTCTCTAACCAAGCCACATCAATCTCAATATCAAAGTGACCTGAATTCGCGAAGATCGCCCCATCCTTCATAACTGCAAAGTGCTCTTCACGAAGTACATCGCGATTTCCAGTAACGGTGATGAAGAAATCACCGATCTTGGCGGCCTCGAGTGAGTTCATGACGCGATATCCCTGCATCAAAGCATCTAAGGCCTTTGTTGGATCGATCTCAGTGACAACAACGTTCGCTCCCATTCCACGAGCACGTTCTGCCACTCCCTTTCCGCAATATCCAAATCCACACACAACGACAGTTGAACCGGCCACCAAGCCGTTAGTTGCACGGAAGATGGCATCCATCGTCGACTGTCCGGTTCCGAAGCGGTTATCAAACATATGCTTGGTATCGGTGTCATTGACGGCGATCATTGGAAATTTAAGTGCGCCATCCTTCGTCATCTGACTGAGGCGAATAACTCCCGTGGTTGTCTCTTCACATCCGCCCATGATCTCTGGGAGCAATTCGGTGCGTGAGGTATGGATTGTGTTTACCAGATCGCATCCATCATCAAAGACTAAATTTGGCTTTATATCGAGGGCAGAGTTGAGATCGCGGTAGTACCCCTCACGATCCACTCCGTTGTGTGCAAATACATTGATTCCATATTCATGAACCAAGGCGGCCGCGGTGTCATCTTGTGTGGAGAGCGGGTTAGAGGCACAGAGCGCCAATTCAGCGCCACCAGCCTGTAAGGCGCGCATCAAGTTAGCTGTCTCGGTAGTGACATGCATACAGGCAGCGATGCGAATTCCGACGAATGGCTTCTCGATGGCAAAACGCTCTTTGATCTGTGCAAGAACCGGCATATTGCGCTCGGCCCATTCAATCCTCTTCTTACCCTCGGCTGCGAGTGAGGAATTAGCAATGTCATAACCAACTGATGTTTCGACCGACACAAGGGCTCCTTCGAGAGTTCACGTACATGTCAGATACATGTCTAATGAGTGGTGGACAGGCGTCCGTAGGGCTAAAGGTTACCCGATTAGGGCCAAGACCCTGTCCCGAACCTTCTTTAGCTCCTTAGTCGTGGTCGCCTCGGCGTTAAGGCGGAGCAAGGGTTCTGTGTTTGAGGCGCGCACGTTAAACCACCACTCGGGAGCGGTAACCGTGACCCCATCAAGTTCGTCAATCTCATAGCTCCCGGAGAATGCCTCCTTAACCCGCGCGATGCTCGCCAATGGATCTGCCACTGTGGTGTTGATCTCGCCAGTGGAGACATAGCGATTGAGCGGTGCCAACAAGGCCGAGAGTGGTTGATCGCTATGTGACAGCTCAGCGATGGCATAGAGCGCAGCGAGCGCCCCAGAATCTGCCCGCCAGAAATCATCAAAGTAGAAGTGACCGGAGTGCTCGCCTCCAAAGATCGCGCCGCTCTCTGCCATCATCCTTTTGATGTAAGAGTGGCCAACGCGAGAGCGGAGTGGGACTCCTCCGTTCTCGGCGATGATCTCAGGGACCGCCTTCGAGGAGATCAGGTTATAAATAATTGTGGAGCCAGGTCTGCGCTTCAACTCACGAATAGCGATGAGCGAGGTCAGAGCCGATGGATTCACTAACTCGCCTTCTTCATCAACCAAGAAGCAGCGGTCGGCATCCCCATCAAAGGCCAGCCCAATATCCGCCTTTACCTTCTTGACCTTCTTGACGAGATCGCGGAGGTTCTTGGGATCGATGGGATTTGCCTCGTGGTTTGGGAAGTTGCCATCAAGTTCAAAGTAGAGAGGTACCAATTCAACGTTTAAGCGGGACATCAAGGCCGGCGCAGTGAATCCCGCCATGCCATTTCCCGCATCCACGACAACTTTCAACCTGCGACCAGATGAGAACTCATCAGCCTTAAATAAACTGAGGAGGAAATCAATGTAGTCATTCAAGAGCTCTTGCTCTGTAGTCCGGCCGATGGGCCCAACCTGCATCGAAACGCCTTGCTCCATTAATGACTTGATGCGCAGCAGTCCAGATTCAGCACCAATTGGCCGGGCGCCGGACTTGGCTAATTTAATCCCGTTATAAGCGGCCGGATTATGGCTCGCGGTGAACATCGCCCCGGGGAGGTTAAGGGATCCAGAAGCAAAGTAGAGCATGTCGGTCGACGCCAGCCCTATCCGAATAGCGTCCACTCCTTGGGAGTTCAATCCATCGGCAAAGGCGGTAGCTAGATCATCCGAGGAGGGGCGCATATCCTCCCCGATGACTACGGTTCCCGGCTCTCGCTCTTCGGCCAGGAAGCGTGCAAAGGCGGTCCCGAGTACGAAGGTGAAATCGGGAGTTATTTGTTTCTTCACCAGTCCCCGAATGTCATATGCCTTGATGACCTGGTCCAGCTCTTCTCGGGTGAACATGGTGGAAATCTACTTGAGAAAAGAGGGGGCGAAGATGAAATTAATTGGAAGGTATAGCGCGCAGGTGTCCGCGCCGACCGATCTCAGGGGGCTGAGGAGGGGTCGGATTGGGTGCGCTCTGTTGGCTTCCCACCTCGCGAACTGCATTTGCGATCGCCATCAGATCGTCCTCGCTCGGTCCAGCTTGGGCCGCCTCTGGTTCTAACTTTGTCACGCTCCATCCATTTGGGAGCGTTAACTTCTCACTATGCATTTGGCAGAGGTCATACGAGTGTGGCTCAGCGTAGGTAGCGAGCGGGCCCAGAACCGCTGTGGACTCTGCGTAAATGTAGGTGAGGGTCTTAATCGCCGGTAATTGGCAACTGGCGCGCGAACAGGTTCGAGAGGAGCGGTGTTGTGTTCGCATAATTGAGAGGTTAGTGCCTTGGTGCCGCGAAATGGTGGATTTGCTCTACCTAGTGGCGCGTCAGGGTTCTTAGGTCTGCGACCGGTGCCTGCGCACGCGAAATGAGTTGATTGGCGAGGAGCGGAAGATAGTTAATTCCACCATCCACATTCGCAACTATGGCTCCTCCATAAATCGGTTGCTTACTGAGAACTTTAAATGTCACGCCGTGTAAAGCGCCTACTGGACGCCACGATGCGGAACTTCC
>DAIMCZ010000013.1:0-20100 GCA_036726125.1 Candidatus Nanopelagicaceae bacterium | reverse complement strand
TAATGAACGAAGAGAAGATCCGCCTGCCGCGCGATGAGCGTCGCGCCACCCTGCTCGTCGCCGCCCTAGAAGTCTTTACTGCCGCTGGGTACCACGCCGCTGCAATGGATGAAATCGCAGATCAAGCTGGTGTGAGCAAGCCCGTCCTCTACCAACACTTTCCCTCCAAGCTCGATCTCTACCTTGCCGTTCTTGATATCCACTGCGAATACTTAGTCGCTGACATTCGCGCCGCTGTTGCCTCTACAAAAGATAATGCCGGACGCGTACTAGCCACAGTAAATGCGTATTTCGATTTTATTAACCGCGAGGGCGAAGCCTTCCGCCTCCTCTTTGAGAGCGATATGGCCGTTGAGCCACAAGTCAGAGAGCGCCTCAATCGAATGTCCTATGACTGCGCTCTTGCATTTAGTGAGGCGATTACCACAGACACCGGGATTTCACAGGAGTCCGCGATGATGTTGGCCGTTGGGCTCATTGGAACTGCCCAGACCACCGCCCGCCATTGGCTCGCGCGTGATGGCAAGATCGACCGAGATTTGGCAGTCAAATTGGTGGCGAGCCTGCAATGGCGCGGGATTTCAGGTTTCCGCAAAATCTGAAGAGCACTAAACTGCAATTATGGCTAAGAAAGATAATGAGAGTAAGACTTCAGTTCGCGTCGGTATCAGCGAGACTGTGCAAGAGTTACATTTTGAGACCCACCTCGAAGCGGCGAAGGTGGTCCAACTTGCCAACGAAGCAATCTCAGCCGGCAAGACCTTTGAGGTTACAGATATCAAAGAACGTGTGATCTTGGTTCCGGCTGGAAAGATCTCGTACATCGAGATCGGCGATGCCACGGATCAGAAGGTCGGATTTACCTCCTTATAACCCGCGGCTCGCTGCTGCGAGCTTCAAGCTTTTCAAATTCCGTTGGATCGGTGTGAAACTCCGCCAGTTGGTTGAGTTTTCCATTTCCGTGATAGTCGCTTGATCCAGTCTTTACCAAGCCAAATTCATCAGCAATCTCGGAGAGTAAGGTTCGATTCTCTGCGGTGTGATCGCGATGCATCACTTCAATTCCATCTAGCCCAGCTCTGACGTAACTTTCAAAGGTGGCGGGTGAGATAACTCGTCCTCGCAGTGAGGCCATGGCATGGGCGATTACCGCTACCCCTCCTGCTCCCTTGATCAGAGCAATCGCATCTTCGGGAGTTGGAGAGTAATGCGCGACATAAAAAGGCGAGTTGTTATGCAGAACTTCTGCGAAGACCTCTTCGCGCGATTTCATATATCCAGCAGCGATCAAGGCATCGGCTAAGTGTGGGCGACCTAGCGTCGCACCGTCAGATAGTTGTGCTTCCACATCATCCATCGTTATTTCATAACCTGCAGCGTTGAGCCTTGCAATGATCCTCTGCATTCGCCCGATTCGGTTCTCGCGGGTGCGTGCCATCATCGCAGAAAGTGCCTCATTCTCGCGATCGAAGAGCAGCCCTAACATGTGCACACTTATTCCATCATTGGTCTGGCAGGAAATTTCAGAGCCGAGCACAAGAGCCATCCCCGGGCGTAGATGGGCTTGCGCCTCTTCCCACCCCGCGACTGTGTCATGGTCCGTAAGGGCTATCGCTGTTAGGCCTGCGGCGTGCGCCTTGTTAATAAGCTCTGTGGGGCTATCGGTGCCGTCGCTGAAAGTTGTATGCGTATGAAGATCAATCAATGGGAGCCTTATTTCTGAGTACGAATATGGCACAGCCTATTAAGAGGCCGACAATTCCTGGGATCGTCCCGACCGATGGCTTTTGGTGGAGCCAGAACCAGGCGATGATCGCGGAGACGGGCACCTCGAAGAAGACGATGAGTGAGACAACGACCGGTGATACCCGCTTGAGGGTCATGTTGAAGAGGGTATGACCCAGGAACTGCGCCCCAATGATCAGCCCAAGTAGGTAGAGCCACTGTCGCGCTTGAAAGTGAAAGAGTGGCGAGTTGGTGAGCAGGCCGCCAACAAGTGCAGTGAGTGCGCATGCCGAAAAACAAATAGTGGTGTAGGTGGATGTTGCAAGTGACTTCTGCACCCTTGAACCCATGATCATGTACGCGGCCGATAGGGCCCCGCAGAGAATCCCGAGTAGATCGCCCACAAATGCTCTGGTCGAGAGAGAGAAATCCACTCCAGTAATAAGTAATAGGGAGGCAAATGCGAGAGCCATACCGCCTAAGGATTGCGAAGAGATCTGCGCTCCGCGGTACTTCATATAGAGCGCCGCAAAAATAGGTTGCAAAGCTGCAAGGGCGGTGCCGGCAGCTACCGAGGTAAAGCGCATTGCCGCGAAGAAGGCCAGGAAGTGACCGGCAAGCACAACCCCAGCCAATGCCGAGATAGCTATGAGGCGACGATTCTTGCGATCAACTAACTGTCCGGATCTGATAGCAAAGGGAGCCATGATGAGAGCTCCACCAAGGTTACGCCAGAAGACAAGTGTGGAGATGGGCATGATGCTCTTAGCGATGAGCGGACCTGAAGATCCAATGCCAAAAATGCCGGCGAGCAGAAATGGGATATCACGCCCTTGCGGCAGGGCGGTGTGATCCTGTGTTTTTACCTTCACAGATTAAAGATGAACCAGAATTGAGAGAGGACGCAGATTGCCACGAGAGCAATAATCGCTCCATACAGAATTAGTGCACGCTTGCCGGCGACGAACTCGCCCATCAACTTCTTGTCGCGCGAAATTCCAAACATATACGCGAGGAGTGGAAGCAGAAGAATCGCATTTAAGATCTGTGAACTAATCAAGATCCAGATCAACGAGACCCCAGGAATCATGATCAATCCACCGGCAACAACTGTGATCGCTGCAAAGGTGAGGTAGAAAAGTGGAGCTTCATCAAATTTATCATCGAGGGCGGCAGGTGAGCCCGTGAGATCGCTCACCGAATATGCGGTGGAAAGTGGCAGGATCGAGGCAGCCAACAAGGCGGCACCAATGATTCCGATAGCGAAGATATCTTTTGCCAACGTTCCGGCTAGCGGTTGCAGCGCTCTTGCGGCTTGAGAAGCATCCGTGATGTTGGTGATGTGTTCGTGGTTAAGCGTGGCGGCGCAGGTGACAATGACGAAGAATCCAATGATTCCCGTCAAAGCAGATCCGACCCAGACATCTGCTCGCAATAACTTTAGGTCTGCCCGCGTCAACCGCTTATCAACTGCGTAGGACTGAATAAAGGCCAGACCCCACGGCGCCAAGGTCGTACCCAATGTTGCGGTGGCAATATTGATTGCATCACGATTAAAGGGCATCGATGGAACCACCATGCCATGTATCGCAGCGCCCCAATGCGGATGAGACATAAAACCAGCAACGATGTATGAGATAAATACTGCCGAGAGAATGAAGAAGACGCGTTCGGCCTTCTTAAATGTGCCGCGTAGTACGAGGGCGGAGATGAAGAACCCAGTGAGCGGCACAGTCCAGTAGCGCGAAATTCCGAAGAGTTGGCCTGCCGCCGCAACACCTGCGAACTCCGCGGTCATCGTTCCGAGGTTGGCCAAGATAAGTGCGACCGCGCTAAAGCTACCGGCGCGAGCACCATATTTTTGGCGGACCAGCCCAATCAATCCTTGCCGGGTCACGACGCCGATGCGCGCTCCAAGATCTTGAAAGACGATGAGGGCGATAGTTGAAACGACCAACACCCACAGCAAGCGGTAACCAAATTGTGCGCCAAGCTGGGAGTACGTGGTGATACCAGCTGGATCATCATCCGAGAGTCCAGCGATAACCCCTGGGCCCATTACCGCTAAAAATGCTGCAATGCGCAGTTTGCGGCCGCTGGGAATAGTCACTTGTGTCATGAACGCGTTACACCGCTCTGTGAGAATCGACCACGGTTCTTAGAAAGAGCATCGACAAGGTCATCAGCCAGAATTCGACCGATGGGCTTGTTCTTCTCGTCGATCACGATGATTGAAGAGCCGCGGTTGTTAGAGAACTCCTCAACAACTTCTTCGATAGGGGTATCGATAGTCACTGCAGTTGGAAACGGTTTTGCAATCAGTTCTGAGACCAAGCTCTCGGGGTCAACGGCGATGAGTTCGACTGTCTGAATATGATCGAGCAACTTTCCTTTACTATCCACAACCAAGACTCCGTCTGAGCTTTCACGTTCACGATTCTCAACGAGAAGTTGGAGTGCATCTGCAACAGTGACGGTACTTTTCACGACCAGTATGTGGGTAGTCATGATTCCACCGGCAACTTCTTCATCAAATGAAACCAACTGGCGCAATTGCTTTGCAGTCGCGCTCTCCATCGCATTTAAAATACTTTCGCGGTGCTCATCGTCGAGATCACGAAGAACTTCAGCAGACTCATCCGGCTCCATACGGGAGAGAAGTTCTGCAGAACGTTCCGCAGATAATCCGCGCAAGAGACCCTCAAGCTCGTCATCCTCCATCTCTTCGAGAGCATCGGCTGCGAGATCGGGATCCAACATCTCAATAAGGGCGCCTTGCTCACGCCCCGCAAGATCTTCGATGAGATCCGCTAGGTCCGCTGGACGCAATTGGCTTAGCGCTGAGCGAGTACCAGAAGTTCGAACTACTCCGTGAGAATCCATCAGAGATGCAACCGAAGCCCAGTCGATCACGTGATCGGGAGTGGGGCGACGGGAGAGCGAACCGGGGAATAAGCGGCGCAAGAATGAGACAAAAGAGATATCAACGCCAACTACACGAACCTCTTTATTAAAAGGTGCTAAGTAGAGGTCAGATGTGCGCACCACTCGCAGCCCATCAACATCGACAATCTGATGATCGAGGACATCTGCATCAAGCAAGGACTCGCCAGGGCGGCGAGAGAAGGGTTCAAGATTGATCTTTGTGGAAGACAAAGTGATCGAACTTGGAGTTAATTGCGAGATGCGAGCGCCATTGATAAATGATTTGCGGTTGGCAACTTTTACAATCAGTCCTGTGACAGGTGGGTAAGTCTCTTCGCCATGGCGGACGACAACATCAACAAGCCGTCCAATTTCGCGCCCATCTGGATCTACGACAGGGCGACCTATAAGTCCAGCAAGTGAGACCAGGGAGTCGCGCACACTCTTTCGAGAGATCAGGAGATCGCTCCGTCCGACCAGCCGCTTCGCTACGGTGTTGATCGAGGCAACGGGAGGACGTTTCACAGGCACAGTCTACGGGCTACCCCTAGCGCCAAGGGCTCGGCGGAGAACCTTAGGTATGGAGGGAGAGCGGGACTCCAACGAGGGATGGACGAGTGGCCATTAAGGAATTCAAAAGTTCATCGAAGGTTTTCTTAATCACTCCTTCACCGCTTCCCAAGTAGGCGGGCAGACCCGAGTCGCCACCATCTCGGAGTTGGATGTCGAAGGGAAGTTCAGCCAAGAGTGGAACCTCGGTACCTACGAGCGCGCTGAGGCGCTTGGCGGTCTCAGCTCCACCACCGCGACCAAAGAGCGCGATTGGTTCTCCACAGTGCGGGCATGGACTGGCCGACATATTTTCAACCACTCCAATGATGCGCTGCTTCATCTGGAAAGCGATTCGCCCGGCCCGTTCGGCTACTTCTGCAGCGGCTATCTGTGGAGTCGTTACGACCAGAATTTCTGAACGCGGAATCAACTGGCCGAGTGAGATAGCGATATCTCCGGTGCCAGGCGGGAGATCGAGTAGTAAAAGATCGAGGGAACCCCAGTACGCGTCGCTCATCAACTGTTCTAGGACGCGATGAAGAAGTGGGCCGCGATAGGCGATGGGATCTTCTCGATTTGGTTTGAACATCTCCATCGAAACTACTTTGACACCGTAGTTTTCGACCGGAATAAAGGTTTGATCTAAGGCGGTCGGACGCTTATCCAAAATCCCTAGAAGTCGTGGGATCGAGTGTCCGTATACATCTGCATCCAATATTCCAACGTTCAGACCGCGCGCCGCAGCGGCCACAGCTAAGTTGGCGGTTACGGAGGACTTTCCTACTCCCCCCTTGCCTGAAGCAACGGCTATGACTCGAGTCAGTGAATCCTCTTGAGCGAAGGGGTTAAATTTTTCGCGGCCGCCGCGGAGCAATTTCTTTACGGCTTCGCGCTCTTCATCGCTCATCACACCGAAGTTGATGACGACTTGTGCGACGCCTGCAATGGCGCTGACCGCTGCAGTGATATCGCTACTCAATCGATCGCGCATCGGACATCCGCTAATTGTTAACTTGATGCCCAGAGTTGCTACTCCATCGGCGAAGAGAACGCTCTCTACCATTCCCAAATCCGTGAGAGGGCGGCGCAGCTCTGGATCATTGACCTTGGCCAGCGCCGCCTGAATAGCGGCAATTTTCTCGTGCGTCATGAGAGCACTCTACGACTCTATTTAGAGGCGGCGAGTACGAGCTTGACCGACTTCGTCACACTTCCGCGTTGATATTTGAGGGTAACCGTGTCGCCGATGGCGTGGGAGCGGATAGCGACAATCAGATCATCCGCAACTGATATCGGTTGGCCATCTATCGCGAGGATGACATCGCCTGGTTGTAGACCGGCCGTTGCAGCAGGCCCTCCAGGCAGGATGGCGTTCGCGACGCTGGCAATCTTCGCTCCAGGGCCGGGGAAGGTCGAATCAAGTGACATTCCGACGATCGGATAATGCGAGGTTCCAGTCTTGATCAACTGATCTGCAGTTCGCTTCGCCTGATTGATAGGAATTGAGAAGCCCAATCCAATCGAACCAGGTTGACCCGCTGTTGAGTTGCTCAGAGAGGCGATCGCAGAATTGACGCCAATGACGGCACCTGTTGCATCGACGAGCGGACCGCCTGAGTTTCCAGGATTGATGGCAGCATCGGTTTGTAGCGCATTAATAAATGAACTCTCATTAGCAGTGTTATCGGAACTGGTAGTTACAGGACGATTCTTTGCAGAGATAATTCCCGAGGTGACAGTTCCTTGTAAGCCGAGAGGTGATCCGATTGCGATCACGGTGTCGCCAACCTGTACCTTGTCGCTATCGCCAAGAACTAGAGCCGGTGCACCTGTGACATCAATCTTAAGAACGGCGAGGTCGTACGAAGTATCTCGACCGACAACTGTTGCAGTGTATTGAGTGTTATTTGCCAACTTGACGGTGATCTTGGAATTGTCGAGAACAGCTGCTTCAATAACGTGGTTATTGGTCATGATGTAACCATTGCTCTGAATAAAGAAGCCAGAGCCAGTATCAGTACCGGAAGTTGTCGTTGAATCAATTTCAACCACTGATGGAGAAACTCGAGCTGCAATTCCCGCAATGGAATTAGGGGCGCGTTCAATCACTTGACTTGTGGAAATTAAATGTGGGTTGTTATCAAATGCGACTTTGCCTACAAGGGCACCAACTAAGCCAGCAATCAAAGACATGGCCAGAGCCATATACCAAGTAACCTGTAGTGAACGCTTTACTGGTAACACCGGCGCTGCTGGTGCATAAGTTTCAACGGTCGATTGACCGTCTGATACCCACCACGGGGTCTGTGTCGGAGTTGTGACCGGAGTTTCAACATTTGTCGCGACGTTGGTCTCAACGCTCGTCTCGTTAGGAGTTGCAACCGATTCTTCAGATTGCGGTGCTACAGAGTTTTGCGCAGGGGGAGTAGTTTCATCTTCAAACATTGGCTCATTATAAGTGAGTTAAAGCTTGGTTGCTAGAAGAACTCCGCTTCCGATAGGCAGAACCGTCGAACTCCAACGAGAGTCTTCCTTCACGGCGCGGATTCCATCGCGACGAGAGATACTCTCAAAGTCGCGCTGTGTTGGATCAGCAACCTTGCCTCCGCTCAGCGCGTGATCCACAATGAGAATTCCGCCGGGTCTCAGCAAGCGATAAGCAGCGTGGGTCAAGTCCATTAAGTCTGCGGCGGGACGGATAACAACTAAGTCGTAGTTGTTATCTGCAAGTTTTCCTACAACTTCCATAATGATTCCTGTGATTAATCGAAAACGTTGCGTTGATATGCCAGACTCTTCAAAGACTGAACGAGCAGATGCCGCGTGCTCACGCTCTGTATCTATCGAGGTGAGAACTGCTTCGGGCGCTGCTCCCGCGAAGAGCCAAAGGCCGCTTACCCCAGAGCCCGTGCCAATTTCGACGATGGACTTAGCGTTCAACGATTCAACAATAAATTTTAGGAGGCCGCCAACAGCCGGCGATGGATCTAGTGTTCCTAACTCATCCGCATTATTGCGGGCTTGCTGCATAAAAATATCTTCGCGTACGTAGCTCTCAGCGAACGCTGACATATCACCGCGATTGCCGATCATGAGAGAGATGCTAACCATTCGATAAGCAGTCGGGTACCAAATCCAGTTCCGCCCTTAATCAACTCGCCGGCATCGACTTCCGAGCGGGCGGGTCCTGCGATATCGAGGTGTACCCACTTCCGCTTCCCAACAAAACGTTCGAGGAAGAGCGCCGCAGTCACCGACCCCGCGCTAAAACTCTTCGCAGATGCATCGTGGTTAAGGTCAGCAATTTGGCTGGCCAGCGCAGGTACGTAATCATCGACTAAAGGCATGGGCCAGACTCGATCGCCAATGCGCTCACCGATCTGGTGGAGTTGAGTGGTCACCGCGAGGTTGCGGGAGTACATCGCACCATATTGCTTACCGAGCCCCAGGGTTGCAGAACCTGTCAACGTGGCGATGTCCAAGAGGTAATCTGGATCGAGCTCTAAATCTGCGTAGGCCAGACCATCGGCAAGCACTAAACGGCCTTCGGCATCGGTATTGATGATTTCAACTGTAGTTCCACCGTATTGGGTGATTACATCGGATGGACGTTGCGCAGTACCAGAAACCATATTTGCGGCGCACATCATCAGCGCAGTTACTCGCACGCGCGGTTTAATTTCAGCCATTGCGACCGTGGCAGCCAAGATTGCAGCAGCTCCAGCCATATCACTCTTCATGGGAATCATGAGGTCGTAGGGACGCTTCATAGAAACGCCACCCGTGTCATATGTGATTCCCTTACCAACCAAAACAACGTGCGGCCAATTTTCACTTCCCGCAGGTGCGTAATGAACTTCAATCAAATGCGGCGGAGTAGATGGCGCTGAGTTTCCGACGGCGCGCATCCCACCGAACTTATCGAGGGCCGCACCTTTCTTCACGACGACAGACAAATCTTTTGACTTCGCCTTCTTCACCAAAGCTTTTGCCTGCTCAGCCATCCAAATAGGATTCTTAATATTTGAGGGAGTATGAATCAGATCGCGTGTGGTCCAAACGGCTTCTGCCAAAATGGTGGCACGCTGCGCCGCTCCACTTAAAGTTGCATCAAAGGTGAAGGCGACCTCTCCCTTAGAGCGAGCGCTCTTATCGCTCGTGGAGTAATCACTCTTCACGTTCCAGCCATATTGTGAGAGTGAGATCGCGACTAGGTGGGCGACCGATTCATTAAATTCCGCGGTAAAAGCGCTGAAGATCGAATAGCCCGTCGATTTCACTTTGCGACCTAGCGCGGCTCCAGCTTTCCGACTCTCTTCGAGCGATCCACTTCCCAAACCAAGCACAAAGAGGCGCTGCAACTTTCCAGATGCAGTTAATGGGATCTCGAGAATCTCACCGACCTTGGCGGAGAAATCTGGCCACATGGCGAGGAGGGCGCCAAATTCTTGACCTGAAGCTGTGAGGATCTGCTCCGAAAGAGCGTTTTCCGGAAGCGATGGTCCGCTTTCGGAGGAGTAGGCAGGCAGAACAAGGGCGTTGTATTTCTCTAAATTTTCCTTACTGAGCGAACCAACCGTAGAGAGCGTTGGTTGGGGCAGGCGCATAAGTGGCTGCTATTTCTTAACGAGTGCTACTGCGGCCTGAAGGGCGTTCCCGAGATTGGTTGCCTCTTCAACATTGAGCTCGACTACGAGTCGACCGCCTCCTTCGAGGGGGATACGCATCACCAGGCTACGCGCCTCCTTGGTGACCTCCATGGGACCATCGCCAGTACGTGGTTTCATGGCTGCCATGGTCTAACTCCCTTACCTCAAAACACTGAAGATCGTAGGGAGAAGTATCTCGCATCAGGCTAAAGGTGGGAAATCGAGCGCCTGAAATAATCTCTTCTTGCCCTGTTCCATAACGGTGCTTACCGCTTTCTGCGGAACGCCGAGGGTCTGCGCAATTTCGGCGGTGGCCATCCCCTTGACATAGTGCAACGAGAGCACAACCCGCTCCTCCTCCGGCAGGCTCGCGATAACTTCCGCGAGAGACGGCACCGGCTTCATGGATGGGAGATTACTAGTAGCCGTAACAAAGTAGTACGCCCGTTGCATCAAGCAGCAGAATCCTTCAGCCATGGAGCATTTGATAGCGTTCGCCACATGAGAAAAGCCTTTGGAAGTGGTGTGGCAACAATCGCGGCCAATGGAGACCTCCTCGATTGCTGGTACCTACAGGTTGGCCTTGAGCCATTTGCAGCTCCCGCCGACCGCTCTGCTCTACTGGCACCTGATCCGATCCGTGGAGTAACTAAAGAATCCATGGACCTTGAGATCGACCTTGACGCCCCACCTGCCAACGGCGCTGATGCCTACCTAAGGCTCCACCTCCTATCCCATCGCCTGGTGAAACCACATGGGCTCAACCTTGATGGAATCTTCGGCTTGCTTACCAACGTGGTCTGGACTTCAGCGGGACCGTGCTCCCTAGTGAACTTCGAAAGTACCCGTGCCAAGTTGCGGGCGGCGTATGGAAATCTCACCGTGTATAGCGTGGATAAATTTCCTCGCATGGTCGACTACGTAATTCCTGAAGGTGTGCGTATTGCGGATGCAGACCGCGTTCGACTCGGCGCATATCTAACCTCTGGCACCACCGTGATGCATGAAGGCTTCGTAAACTTCAACGCAGGCACGATGGGCAAGTCAATGGTGGAAGGACGCATCAGCGCAGGAGTTGTGGTTGGCGATGGAAGCGATGTCGGCGGTGGCGCATCCATAATGGGCACCCTTAGCGGCGGCGGAAAAGAAGTTATCTCCATTGGAGAACGTTGTCTGCTCGGTGCAAACTCGGGACTTGGCATCTCACTGGGAAATGATTGCGTCATTGAATCCGGTACGTACATCACCGCAGGATCCAAGATCACACTTCCTGATGGCAGCGTCGTTAAAGCTCGCGAGCTCTCGGGTGCAAACAATTTAATCTTCCGTCGCAACTCGATGACAGGAAATCTTGAAGTCGTTCCCAAGGTTGGTGGCTGGGAAGGTTTGAACTCCATCTTGCATTCTAATTAGTAATCAAAAAGCGAAAGGCCCGAAAAAATCTCGGGCCTTTCTTGCTCGAGCGAGCACCAAACCGACTAAGCGAAAAAATGTTACTCCACATTCAGTAGATTTGCACAGAGCTCAAGATGGGTCACCCAGGAAGCAAGTGATTTCAATAAAGTGCGCGGACGCCTCTGTAGCTCAATGGAGAGAGCGCCGAACTGACTAAGCGGAGGTTATGGGTTCGATTCCCGTCAGGGGCAGATATGAGGAAGGGCTTCGCCTCCAGTCAAGGCGAAGCCCTTTTGATCTGGCCGGGCCAACTATTCTCAAATTAACGGCAAATCTACAATTAGGTCACTCCAGTTGAACTTTTCCGCTACAAGTTCTTCGATCTGTAAAACTTCTTCTACCAATTCATGAGAGCCTGCGATAAGCGTTGCATTAAAATCTATTTCGCTCGCCAATATCCACGCACGGTCTTCTGGCCACATGATGTTCGGTGATTGCGTACTGGAATGCTCATTGAAACTGTAACTGATCCTGGTGGCATCCCAAATTTCACCACACATGAGCAAGTAATCACGGTGGGGAAGTTTCATTTTCGCACTGGTCATGATTCCATGCGGGAGAGTATTTGATGCAAGATGATCCAAATTTCTTTCCGCCTGGTCTAGGTTTCTCATTGTCGAAGAACGGAAGCTTAGGAGTGAGTAACGACCGAATTTTAGTCGTCTCTTTTGCAGAGGTTTTTCAGGGGTAAATTTGGAAATACTTCCTGAGTGCATCCAACCTTGACCTTCCCACAAAGCCATGAAGCAATGACTTGAGGTGTCGGTGAATTTAGCGAGAACTTCCACAAGAAGAGTTAAAGTTTGCTCTCCGAGATTTCCAAACGTATCTCCCGGCCCCTTGTGTCGCACAAGCACATAACTCTCAAAACCGCCTGGAATAGTGATTCCGACGGGATAGGAATTCTTTCCAGGGTCAACAACCCATGGAACCAAAGAAGCTTTTATCCAATCACCCACCGAAACATCTTGGGGGATGCAAAAAGATTTTTTCTCCACCGATCTACCCTTCCTCCGGACAACTAGTACGTGTTAGGTGCAATCTCGAACCAAGAAGAGGGAACTCTTAACTTCGTTTTGAAATCTCCGACCGATAATTGGGCGGTAGCGCCACTGCTCGAGGTTGCCGTTATCACTGTGGCGCTGTTAGTTATGGTACGTGCCGTAATCGCAAGGTTCACGACATCCGGCAAATTAAACGCATTGGCAACATCTTTCTGGATGAGTACTCGCTGCCAGTGAGCGTATTGCGGGTTGAGAAAAATATCTAAACTCCATGGGTCGGGAACATTGGTTAGGTAGGGCAGATCTCCACCCCAGACATCGACACTTCTTTGCGTCTGTCCCCCATCTGACGAAAAGAAGTAGACAGATATCGGAGCTCCTGCAAAATAGATTGCCTGCGCGTTACTTGGATCCGTTTCGGTTCCAGCAACGGCAGCCACCCAATTCTGACCTACTCCTGCTTCAGACTCTTTTGCATAACCGATGTAGGCCTGATCGCTCGTTGAACTGTAGACATCGCAGTTGCAAGCGCTACGCATCGTCAGGTGTCCCAGCGCGTATGTACGCGAGGCAATTGCTTGTGCCTGAAGTGCTGCAGGTAGCCAACTTGAAGAGATCTCACTAATTCCCAATAGGTACTGTTCGATAGTCATCGTGTCAATGATCTCGATCTTGCTCCCGACAACTTTCAGTTGCACCTGACCATAGCGAAGTTGGATGGAGCCCGATGGCGTTGTCACTTTGATTACCGAGAAGGGTGGAGGTTTTGGTCCTGTTAGCCCACCGGAAGGATTTGGGTATGCGCTTGTGCCGGTCCAAAAGATGTTCCAGAGCGCTTGGTTAGCGAAGGGCTGCACGACGAAACCTTTACTGGTCTCTGTCGCCGCAATCTTCTTTCCGACCAGGGAGAATCGGTAGATACTCGTTGCATCTCCATTTCCACTCGGATCGAGCGAACCATCGAGGTTTGCAGAGAGATCAATATTGGAACGGGAAAATCCTGTAGCTAGCGCGATACTGGCGGAAGTAACTTGATGAGCGATATTTACAGTAATGAGTTGAGTATCGGGGACTGAAAGGATTTGTGTTCCCGGAAACCAATAATTAAGTATGTACTGCGCGCTCTGCCCTTCCATCGCTTGGCCTTGTGCGCCGATCTGACTCATTCCGACTCCGTGTCCAAATCCAGAACCCGTTAAGACAAAGTGAGGTGGGATCGTTGCAGCGGTTGCAGTTGTCGGAATAAGAAGGAAGAGAAGGACCAATAGAAGGCGCTTCACTTTTAGACCAAACCTTTTGGCGAGGTAATGAAACCAATCCCCCATGAAAAGTGCATCGTTGCGAGAATTGCAGGCAGGGTCACCTTCTCTTTGAGATCTTTTCCGATCACAAAGGAACCGACGAGATTTCCAAGTAGATATAACCCTGCTGGAAGAAAGAGAACTGGGTTAACCAGTGCGCCGAGTAAAAGTGAGAGCGCGGTTATCGCCACAGTTACTGGTGGGGCAAGGTAACGGAAGTTGATGGTGCCTTTATGGCTGCGGATTACTGCCCGCCGCCAGCGACCATATTCAAAATATTGTTTGGCGAGCGCACGAAAGTTAGGACGTGGCCTGTAGGTAACAACCAATTCGGGATCAAACCAGATGGTCCCTCCCGCCTGGCGCAGGCGGAAGTTAAGCTCCCAATCCTGGGCTCGGGTAAATCTCTCGTCGTAACCGCCAACTGCCTCTAACGCCTCTTTATTAAAGACGCCTAAGTAGACGGTATCTGCCGGGCCAGGCTTACCTCCAACGTGGAAGCGCGCAGCACCGACTCCCAGAGGTGAGCGCATTGCGGTAGCTACTGCCCGCTCAAAAGCACCGACTCCGGAGGCCGCCATGATGCCCCCAACATTGACCGCCCCTGTTTGGTTCATGGTCTTAACCGCATCAGCGATGTAAGTCGACGAGATCTCGGCATGGCCGTCGATACGGCAGATGATCGAATAGTGCGATGCAGCAATAGCCAGATTGAGTGCCGCTGCGGTTCGACCGCTTGGATTTTCTACGAGTAGAACCCGAGGGTCGTCCGCAGCGAGCGTGGCGGCTATCTCGTTGGTTCGATCCTTGGAGGGCCCAAGGGCCAAGATGACTTCAAGAGGACCGTCGTAACGCTGCGCCAGAATCGCTCTGATGGCTCCATCCAGGTACCGCTCTTCATTCAAAATGGGCAGCACAACCGAGACTCCGAGCTTCGCGCCCTCAGGAGTTTGCTTTGAATTTACGTTGTCCTGACTCATAGAGCGCTCACGCTACCGTTTCCGAGCGTTACTATCGGCGCAATGACCCTCAAAATCTCTGTGATTGGTACCGGATACCTGGGCGCCACCCACGCCGCATGTATGTCGAGCCTTGGCTTCGAGGTGATCGGCATCGATGTCGATCCCGCCAAAATTGAGAGTTTGGCCGCGGGGACGATTCCTTTTTACGAGCCGGGCCTCCAAGAATTGTTACAGGGTGAGTTGGCATCAGGTCGTCTCTCATTTTCTGCAGATTTCAATGCCATCAAAGATTGCGATGTGCACTTCATATGCGTAGGTACTCCGCAGGTGAAGGATGGACTTGCTGCAGATCTCACCTATGTATTTGGTGCACTCAGCTCGATTGCTCCGATAATTAAAGATGGCTCCCTTGTTGTCGGCAAATCCACCGTTCCAGTAGGTACTGCTGCGAAGATGCGGGAAGAGCTCTTGGCTGTGAATCCCAGTACCGATCTGGCATGGAACCCCGAATTTCTACGTGAAGGTTTTGCGGTTGAAGATACATTGAAGCCAAATCGACTCGTAGTGGGTGTAACAAACGAAGGCGCAGAGAGCGTTTTGCGAGAGGTCTATGCAAAGAGCCTTTCTGAAGAGACGCCTTGGGTAGTCGCCGATCTACCAACAGCCGAACTGGTAAAGGTGGCCGCCAACTCGTTCTTGGCTACCAAGATCTCCTTTATTAACGCGATGGCCGAGATCTGCGAGGCAGCGGGCGGAGATGTCACTGTCCTTGCCAAAGCAATTGGATATGACCCACGCATTGGCAGTCGATTCCTTCAAGCGGGTATCGGATTTGGTGGAGGGTGCCTGCCAAAAGACATTCGCGCCTTCATGGCGCGCTCGCAGGAGCTGGGTGCACAACAAGCTTTGGAGTTCCTACGGGAGATTGATTCGATCAACTTGCGCGCGCGCACTCGCATGATCGATCTAGTTCGCAAAGACCTCTCCGAAGACCTGCGCGGCAAGAAGATTGCCGTGCTCGGCGCTGCATTTAAACCCGACAGCGATGATGTGCGTGACTCCCCCGCGCTTGATATTGCGGTGCAGATTCAGGGCGCGGGTGCGCTGGTTACCGTGCACGATCCCAAGGCAATCGAAAATGCTGCGAAGCGTTTTCCAACGTTAAGTTTTGCAGAGAGTATTGAAGAGTGCGTTGCAGGCGCTGATCTCGTGTTGCACCTGACCGAATGGAAGGTTTATCGCGAGATTGATCCTGCTGATTTGATTAAGCTCGTCGCGAATCCTATTGTCATTGACGGTCGCAACGCGTTAGATCGCGATAAGTGGCGAGATGCGGGATGGAAGTTCCGCGCACTCGGCCGTTCTAATATCTAAAAGCCAGTTCGCATATTTCTCTTAGAGTTTAAAGACTTACCTTTTTCGAGCGACGCTACGCGGGCGCTCTCCATTAGCTCACCAATTTTTATTGCTACAGATGCATCGCTAGAGCCCAAGATGCGGGCAGCAAGTAGGCCGGCATTCTTAGCGTTGCCAACTCCGACAGTTGCGACAGGAACTCCGGCTGGCATCTGCACAATAGAGAGGAGTGAATCCATTCCATCTAATACTTTAAGTGCGACCGGAACCCCAATAACTGGAAGTGTTGTTGCTGCCGCAATCATTCCTGGGAGGTGCGCCGCACCACCTGCGCCGGCAATGATGACCTTGTAGCCAGCACCGACCGCGCCGGTAGCGAAGGCCAACATCTCATTCGGAGTGCGGTGTGCACTAATTACATCAACGTCATAACTAATCCCAAGTTCATCAAGGATCGTGGCAGCCTCTTGCATAGTCGGCCAGTCCGAATCTGATCCCATAACGATCGCAACAGATTTACTCATCGATAGCTCCACTCAGGTAATCAACGGCATGGCTCACTTCAGACCTTAAGTGTAGAAGATCATCACCCAACAGGGTGACGTGACCAACCTTGCGCCCGGGGCGCAACTCCTTCATATATTGATGAATTTTCAGCCCGGGGATTCGCGCCATGAGGTGAAGATACGGCTTATAGAGATCCTTGCTCTTCTCTGTCTCGATTCCAATTACATTCCCCATGACAGCAAAGGGTGCGACTAGCGACGTATCTCCGAGGGGAAGATCGAGAACGGCGCGAAGATGCTGCTCAAATTGGCTCGTCACCGCACCCTCAATGCTCCAGTGGCCAGAGTTGTGAGGACGCAGAGCAAGTTCGTTAATGATCAACTGATCGCCAACAACAAAGATCTCAACAGCCATAACACCAACGAGATCGATCCCTTGCGCGATCTGCAGCGCGATCTGCACGGTTTGGGCGGCGAGAGCCCGAGAGAAATTTGGGATTGGGGTAACTGTCTGGGTGCAGATTCCATTCTCTTGCACTGTCAGGGTTGGTGCCCACGTCGATGCTTGACCGTGTGGTGAGCGCGCCACCATGATCGCAATCTCAAAGTCAAAGGAGAGCTTCTCTTCAAGCAAGATGGTCTTGCCGACCTCTTTATGGAGCGCTTCTAAGGCTGAGTGATCTGCGATCTGAAAGACACCGCGTCCGTCATACCCTCCGGAAATACTCTTTGCGATGAGCGGAAACTCAACCGTTACTTCTCCCCCGTCATACGCCTGCCAACGCGGATTAGGAAGACCCAACTCCTCCATCTTTTGACGCATCGCCAATTTATTCTGACTAAAGAGAAACGATTGTGCTTTCGGAAAGACTTTTACGCCACTGGCCTCAATGGCAGAGATAAGTTCTTGTGAAATTAACTCATGTTCAAAAGTGATGACATCACATTTGCTCGCCCAATCAAGCACCGCATCTACATCAGAGAGCGAACCAACTGTATGGGGTGCTACTTGAGCTCCACTTTCACTTGAGCTACCTGCAAAGAGCGAGAGCGTGATACCAAGATCAACCGCGGGAGGAACCATCATGCGGGCGAGCTGCCCCGCCCCGATGACTCCAACGATTGGAAAACTCATGTACGAACTCTACCTAAGGTGCACTACGTCGCCGGCGCCGATGAGATCACCACTCTCTAATCGCAACTGTCCTTCTTGATCGACTCCAATCGCTACCCCGACGATTGCGCGGCTATCAGGGAGGATTACCCGAACCTCGCTACCAATTGTCTTGGAAAGGGCTCTATACGTGGCAACCAAATCTTCGCCATCATCCCAGCGAGCAAAGAGCTCTCGGAAGGAGAGAAGGATCGTGGGCAGCAGTTCGTTGCGATCCAATTCGATACCGCTCTCAATAAAAATAGAGGTGGCGGTATCAACCGGTAACTCCTCTGGGGTAGTCGAAACATTTACTCCGATTCCAACTATAACTCCAGCACCATATCTTTCGCAGAGAACTCCTGCGACTTTGCCACTTTCGCAGATCACGTCGTTGGGCCACTTAGTAGCAAAGGCGGTAGATCCCGTTGCCTCATTGAGGCTCCGTGCAATTGCAATCCCAGTGAGTAAGGGGATCCATCCCCATTCTGTGCTGCGCTTGGGTTCGATATAAAAAGAGAAGAGCAGCGCGACATCCGGCACGGACTCAAATTTTCTCTCTAACCTTCCGCGCCCAGCGCTCTGAAATTCAGCGACGACACAATCTCCGCTACTGACGAGTTCATTCTTCAACTCATCTTGTGTTGAAGCGACCTCACTTAGTACGCGTACCCGCCAGTAATTCGAGGGGAGCGCAGCTGATAGCGCAGAGTTATTAAGAGCCGGACGTATCACAGGAGCCTGCTTCACTAGTAAAGTGTGGATGTGACTGATGCGATAAATACTACTGCCGCCAAGATCAATGATTTGAAAGCGCGCCTCGAAAAGGCAGCGCAGAGCGGAACACCAGCAGCAATCGAGAAGCGCCATGCCGCTGGTAAGTACACAGCGCGGGAGCGCATAGCAAAGTTGGTTGATGAAGGCTCATTCGTTGAGTTCGATGCCTTCTCTACGCATCACTCTGACAAATTCGGAATGGATAAATCGCATCCTTACGGCGATGGAGTCGTGACGGGGTACGCAACGATTGATGGTCGCACCGTTGCCATCTCCTCACAAGACTTTATGGTCTTCGGTGGCTCACTCGGTGAGACTATGGGTAAGAAGATCGTCAAGGTCATGGAGTTTGCTCTCAAGTCAGGCATCCCGATGATCGGTCTCAATGACTCAGGTGGTGCTCGCATCCAAGAGGGCGTCGCATCGCTCAGTCAGTACGGCGAAATCTTTAAGCGCAATGTGCGCTCCTCGGGTGTCATCCCGCAAATATCTGTGATTCTCGGACCATGTGCGGGAGGGGCCGTCTACTCTCCAGCGATTACCGACTTCACCATCATGGTGAATGAGACCTCGCATATGTTCATTACTGGTCCAGACGTGATCAAGGCCGTTACCGGTGAAGAAGTTGGCATGGAGGAATTGGGTGGTGCGGCTACGCACAACACCAAGACAGGCAACTCGCACTACTTAGCTGAGGATGAAGACGCCGCTCTCGAGTATGTGAAGGCGTTGCTCTCTTACCTGCCAAGCAACAACCTTGATGATGCACCGGTACTACGCCCGACCGAATCCGATGGGATAGCGCCATCTGATCGCGCACTTGATTCTCTGATCCCAGATAATCCCAACAAGCCGTATGACATGCGCGTTATCATCGAAGCGATCCTCGATGAGGCAAACTTCCTTGAAGTTCATGCCCTCTTCGCGCCAAATATCTTGGTCGGCTTTGGTCGCATTGAAGGCCGCCCTGTTGGAATCATCGCCAACCAGCCGCAGAATTTTGCAGGAACTCTCGATATCGACGCCTCCGAGAAGGCGGCGCGCTTCCTGCGCACCTGTGATGCATTTGGAATTCCTGTCGTCACCCTCGTTGACGTTCCCGGATTCCTACCAGGTACAGAGCAAGAGTGGAACGGAATCATCCGCCGCGGAGCGAAGTTGCTCTACGCATACGGTGAGGCATCTATTCCACTCGTCACCGTCATCACCCGTAAGGCATATGGCGGCGCATATATCGTGATGGGTTCTAAGCACTTAGGTGCGGATGTAAATCTTGCTTGGCCGACTGCTCAGATCGCGGTCATGGGTGCTCAGGGTGCGGTCAATATTCTCTATCGCAAAGATATCGCTGAAAATCCAGAGCGCTCTCCCGAACTCATCAATGAGTATGAAGAGCAGTTGCTTAACCCATACATTGCTGCAGATCGTGGATTCATTGACGCCGTTATCGAGCCACACACCACGCGCAGTCAGATCACTAAGGCGCTGCGCGCCCTAGCAAATAAGCGCGTTGATCTACCGACTCGCAAGCATGGAAATATCCCGCTCTAATGCCACATAGCGAAGACTTTCCACGCGAGTTCCGCAAACTTGGTTTCACCATTCATGCCGGAACTCCCACTCAAGAAGAGCTCCTTGCACTGACGCGCGCCATCGACGAAATTGAAAAGAGCGCTAATCCACCAACGAAGTACCGTAGTTCTTGGGCTCGCCTAAAGATTCAAAATTCTTTGCC
>DAIMCZ010000012.1:12717-23851 GCA_036726125.1 Candidatus Nanopelagicaceae bacterium | reverse complement strand
ACCAGCGCGATAACTGGAAGTCCGGAGATCCTAAGAAGCAGGTTAAGTGCATCTACGTTGCTATCGGTCAGAAAGGTTCTACGATCGCATCTGTTCGCGGAGCGCTCGAAGAGGCAGGCGCCATGGAGTACACCACCATCGTTGCATCTCCTGCATCAGACCCAGCTGGTTTCAAGTACCTCGCTCCTTACACAGGTTCGGCAATCGGACAGCACTGGATGTACTCCGGTCAACACGTCCTGATCGTCTTCGATGATCTTTCCAAGCAGGCTGAGGCCTACCGTTCAGTCTCATTGCTCCTTCGCCGTCCACCAGGTCGCGAGGCTTACCCAGGCGATGTCTTCTACTTGCACTCCCGTCTCCTAGAGCGTTGCGCAAAGCTTTCCGATGACCTTGGCGGCGGTTCTATGACCGGACTTCCAATCATCGAAACAAAGGGAAATGACGTCTCTGCCTTCATTCCTACCAACGTTATTTCGATCACCGATGGTCAGTGCTTCCTAGAGACTGACCTCTTCAACGCGGGTGTCCGCCCAGCTATCAACGTTGGTATTTCGGTATCGCGCGTTGGTGGATCGGCACAGACTAAGGCTGTGAAGAAGGTTGCTGGTCGTCTGCGTCTGGATCTCGCGCAGTATCGCGAACTCGAAGCATTCGCAGCATTCGGTTCCGACCTAGATGCCGCTTCTAAGGCACAACTCGAGCGCGGTGCGCGCATGGTTGAGCTCTTGAAGCAGGGCCAATACTCGCCTTACTCAGTAGAGCGCGAAGCTGTTTCTATCTGGGCTGGTACCACCGGCAAGATGGATTCCGTTGCAGTTGCTGATATCCGTCGCTTTGAGAGCGAACTTCTCGATTTCATCGCAACTCGCCACCCACAGATCTTCGAAGCAATCGCAGCGACTCGTGAACTCTCCGACGATACCGTCGCAGCGCTCACCAAGGTTGTCGATGAGTTCAAGCTTGAGTTCGTGGCAGGACACTAACTAAAAAATGGGTGCCCAACTTAGAATCTATCGCCGCCGAATGCGTTCGGTTAAGGCGACGAAAAAGATTACGCGCGCGATGGAGCTGATCTCTGCCTCCCGCATTGTGAAGGCGCAGCAGCGAGTACAGGCCTCATCGCCTTACTCCACTGAGCTGACCAATGCTGTGCGCGCAGTTGCGCTCTCCTCGAACACCTCACACCCGTTAACTTATGCGGCGGAACATCCAAAGCGCGCTGCCGTGTTGATCATCACCGCTGATCGCGGAATGGCCGGCGCTTATTCAAATGCTGCAATTAAAGAGGGCGATCTCTTGATCGCAAAACTAAAAGCTCGCGGCCTTGAAGTAGATGCATTCTTGGTTGGTCGTAAGGCTGTTAACTTCTACCGCTTCCGCGATCGCGCTATCAAGGGGTCTTGGACCGGATTCTCCGATAACCCATCCTTCGAGAATGCCCGCGAAGTATCTGCGGCTCTCATCACTACCTTCTTGACCGACTCTGGAACACCAGAAGGCGTCGATGAACTCCACATCATCTTTACCCGCTTCAAGTCCATGATTCTGCAAGAGCCTGTCGCCGATGTCCTTCTGCCACTGGGTAGCACTGGCGAGGCTGAAGCTGCAGGATCTACTTACGAATTCGAATCTAGCGCCGAGAGCGTGCTCAACGCACTCCTCCCTCGCTATGTCGAAGCACGTGTCTTCAATGCGATGTTGCAATCGGCTGCCTCCGAGCACGCTGCGCGCCGTCGCGCCATGAAGTCAGCAACTGACAATGCTGATGAGCTCATCAAGTCCTTAACCCGACTTGCAAACGCGGCCCGTCAAGCCGAAATTACACAAGAGATCAGTGAAATTGTTGGCGGCGCAGATGCGCTTGCCTCAGCTAGCGCAGGGAGCGAATGATGTCAGAGACAACCACCATGGCAGGAAAGCAAGGTCGCGTGGCCCGAGTAATCGGTCCCGTTGTTGACATTGAGTTCCCAGCAGATGCGATGCCATCAATCTTCAACGCACTCACCGTTGAGGTCACGCTATTGGGTGAACAGCGCAAGCTGACCCTCGAGGTTGCACAGCACATTGGCGATAACGTGGTGCGTGCGATCTCGATGCAACCTACCGACGGAATGGTTCGCGGCGCCGAGGTAACAGATACCGGCTCACCAATCATGGTTCCAGTTGGAGATGTCACCAAGGGGCACGTATTCAACACCCTCGGTGAGTCACTCGATGTTCCAACCTCATCACTCGATATTCAAGAGCGTTGGCCAATCCACCGCACTGCACCAGCCTTCGACCAACTCGAGTCAAAGACTGAGATGTTCGAGACTGGTATCAAAGTTATCGATCTTCTGACCCCTTATGTAAAGGGTGGAAAGATCGGCCTCTTCGGCGGCGCCGGTGTAGGCAAGACAGTTTTGATTCAAGAGATGATCTACCGCGTAGCTGAAAACTTCGGTGGTGTATCTGTATTCGCTGGTGTTGGCGAGCGTACCCGCGAAGGTAACGACCTCTTCCTTGAGATGACAGAGACTGGCGTTATCAATAAGACCGCCTTGGTCTTCGGTCAGATGGATGAACCACCAGGGACGCGTCTGCGCGTGGCTCTCTCGGCTCTCACAATGGCGGAATATTTCCGTGATGTGCAGAACCAAGATGTGTTGCTCTTCATCGACAATATCTTCCGCTTTACCCAAGCAGGTTCAGAGGTATCGACCCTCCTAGGTCGTATGCCATCTGCCGTGGGTTACCAGCCAACACTTGCCGATGAGATGGGTCAGCTCCAGGAGCGCATCACATCTACTCGTGGTCACTCGATTACATCGATGCAGGCAATTTATGTTCCTGCCGATGACATCACCGACCCTGCTCCACACACAACATTCGCCCACCTTGATGCGACGACAGTTCTCTCTCGTCCGATCTCTGAGCTCGGTATCTACCCTGCCGTGGATCCACTTGACTCGACTTCTCGCATCTTGGATCCACGCTACATCGGTGAGCACCACTTCCGTGTTGCAAACCGCGTGAAGCAGATCTTGCAGCGTTATAAGGATCTACAGGACATCATCGCTATCTTGGGTATCGATGAACTCTCTGAAGAAGATCGCATCTTGGTAGGTCGCGCTCGTCGTATCCAGCGCTTCCTTTCACAGAACACCTTCGTTGCTAAGGTCTTCACCGGTATCGATGGATCATTCGTTCCACTTTCAGAGACCATCGAAGCATTCGAAGCTCTCGCAGATGGAAAGTATGACCACGTTCCAGAGCAGGCCTTCTTTATGTGTGGTGGCCTCGCAGATGTTGAGGCTAAGGCTGCAGAGTTGGCTAAGGCTTAATAATGAGCGATTCAAGACTCACTGTCGAAGTAGTCTCACCCGAAAAGCGCGTCTGGTCGGGTGAGGCCACTTCAGTATCTGCTCGCACAGTCGACGGTGATATTGGAATCTTGCCGCACCACATTCCCCTACTCGGAGTCTTGGTTCCGGGGGTTGTAACTGTTCACGCTGCTGATGGATCTACGCCTGATTTCAACATGGCTGGTGGATTTATCTCGGTAAACAATAACCGCGTATCTATTTTGGGCGAGGAAGCCGCTAAATAACTGTGACATCTGCGCCTAATGCGCGCAGATTGGCTGCGAAATTTGGGTAGCCGCGTTCAATATGGAATGCATCTTCGACAATCGTCACGCCATCAGCCACTAGGGCCGCAAGAACTAGGCCAGCGCCCGCTCTAATATCCGTTGCCGCAACAGGTGCACCCGAGAGTAGGGGGACTCCTGAAACAGCTGCATGATGACCGTCGACAGTGATATTCGCACCTAACCGGCGCAACTCGTTGACGAACATGAAGCGCGCTTCAAAGACATTTTCAGTAACCATAGCGCTGCCACGTGCAATGGCATTGAGTGAGATAGCCATGGGCTGCAGGTCGGTGGGGAATCCTGGATAGGGGAGCGTCGCGATATCCACGGCGATGGGGCGTTGATCCATGCGGACGCGGAAACCGTCGGCGGTTGAAGTAACCACCGCACCGGTCGCTACCAATTTATCTAAGGGAATTTCTAGGTGATCGGCGCGGCCACCCTTGATGGTGATATCACCTTGGGTCATCGCAGCTGCAAAGGCCCACGTTCCGGTGACAATGCGATCAGGGAGCGTGGAGTGGCTGGCTGCGTGGAGCGCATCCACACCTTCAATAGTGAGCGTTGAGGTACCCAGGCCTTCGATGCGAGCTCCCATGGCGATCAGATACTCGCCGAGGTCGATGATGTCTGGCTCTCGGGCGACGTTATACAAAGTCGTTGTTCCCTTGGCGAGAACGGCGGCGGTCATCAGATTTTCAGTCGCACCCACGCTTGGGAAGTTAAGTTCGAAGGTTGCTCCGACCAGGCCATTAGGGGCAGTCGCAATGATGTAGCCGTGTTCGAAGGAGATCGTCGCACCTAGCGCCTCAAGCCCTGCAATATGGAAATCAAGTCCTCGTGAACCGATCGCATCACCACCAGGGAGTGAGATCTCGGCAATCCCAACGCGGGTCAAGATAGGACCGAGTACGTTGATCGAGGCGCGCATCTTGCGGACTAATTCATACTCCGCCTTATGCCCCGGGACCTCAGGGACATCAATCTCCATCGTTAAGGTTGCACGATCGAAAGCCACGGTGCAGCCCATCCGAGTGAGCAATTCGGACATGATGTCGACGTCGGCGATCTGGGGGACGTTGTAAAGGGTGTTCTTTCCTGGGGCCAGTAAAGAGGCGGCCATCAATTTAAGAGCTGAGTTCTTGGCGCCCGTCACGGTGACCTCGCCGGCGAGGCGAGTAGGACCTACGATGCGAAGCGCAGATGAATTCTCCGCCACACATCACCTCCACCTGCGTTAAAAGAAAATTTGAGTGGTCTCATTCTAGTTGCTCCAATAGGCTCGCCCCATGGTTAATTTGACGCGGATTTATACAAAAACTGGTGACGATGGAACGACCTCGCTAGGGGATATGAGTCGCACCTCCAAGAACGATCCGCGCCTTGAGGCGTATGCCGATGTTGATGAAGCTAACTCCGCCATCGGGGTTGCCCTCTCACTTGGCTCGATAACCGAGGAGTCAGTAAAAGGGCTCCTGATCAGAATTCAGAATGACCTCTTCGATGTGGGAGCAGATCTATCTACTCCGGTGGTTGATGAGCCAAAGGTAGAGCCTCTTCGCGTTACCGAAGAGCAAGTGACATATATTGAAAGTCAGATCGATCATTACAACAAGGACCTTGCAGAGTTGCGGTCGTTTGTCTTGCCATCTGGGACACCTGCTGCTTCGCTTCTACATGTGGCGCGTACGGTGACCCGTCGTGCAGAACGTTCAACATGGCATGCAATTCACTCTTTTGGTGGAGGCGTCAACCCCTTGACTGCGAAGTATCTCAACCGCTTATCGGATCTACTCTTTGTACTCGCGCGCTACGAAAATCGCGAAGTCGGAGATGTGCTCTGGGTTCCTGGGGCCAATCGCTAATTAAGAATTAGATGGCGAAGGCGTGGCGCTGGGAGTCGATTCTCCTGGTGCCGGAGTGCCTGCAGGGGCTGCAACAAATGTATTGCTTGGAACGGGATCAGCAGATGGTCCAATGCCGCACATCGCGTGAACTCCCGAGAATCTAACTCCAGTTTGAAGTGGCACCGGGCTTACTAAGACGATTGTTTGAATGGTCTTACCAGGTGCTCCAGGTTCCAGGACAGAAATTTCACCGAGGTCTACTCGCGCAGTTGCATCGGCCGGATCTATGCCAGAGATATCAGCGCTCACCTTCCACCAAGTGCAGCGCTCGGTTGCGCCCACTAACACTGCGGCGCAGGAGAAAGCAGGAGCCGTAGGATTATTAGGATCAATCGAACATGATTTCACGGGTGATGACGCATCCTTCATGGCGGAGAGAATTCCAACTAACTCTGTTCCAGTTGGAATACGTGCGTATGCCGTGCCCACCGAGGTAAATCCATGTGGAGGCCAGGCGGGTGAAGGTGATGGCGGAACTGGCTTGGGTGCGGAAGGCCGGTAATAGTAGTGACGCACGACCTTTGCCTTTGAAAGCGCCGCCTTCTTCTTGGCTAGCGCGGCCTTCTTCTTGGCGGCCGCGAGCTTCTTGCTGACGGCGCTCTTCTTTGTGGGAGTTGTCGTCGCAAAGACGGAAGATGGTTTTGTGGTTGTGCTGCGGGAAGTTGTTTTTGCGGCTGATGGCTTTGCCTTGGGCTTTGCGGTTGTAACTTTGAGCGGCGTCTTTACCGCGGAAACTTTAGCTTTCGGCTTGGCAGTTGGCGTGGCAGCCTGCGCCGGGGCAAGCGTGAGCGCTTGAAGAATAACCAGGGCCATTGCAACCCTGCGCAATATCACTGTCTAGACCACTTAAAGGAACGCGTCGCGAGGAACGTTCCAGCAACTAGCCAGGCGATTAGTACAAGGGCGATTCTTCCCAGCTCCCAGCTATGCGCAACCTCTTGCGTTGCGAAGCTATCGGGGAGGAATACCGAACGCATTCCCTGGGTCAACCACTTGAGAGGGAAGACAGCCGCGGTCTGCTTCATCCATGTTGGGAGGCTGTTGTACTGGAAGAAGACTCCACTGCTGAACTGCAGTACAAGAACAATAGGGGTGACCACGGCAGGTGCGCCGCGCCCGCTCTTAATGATTCCAGCCATTGCTACCCCTAGCACTGTGGAGCAGGCAGAGCCAAGAATGATGAGCCAGATAAAGCGGAGCCAGAGAGTTCCGTCATTAGGGATTCGAATATGGAAGAAGAGCCCACCAGCGAGGAGAAGAATAAAGACCTGGATCAGCATCGTGAGAAAGACGAGGATGACCTTTCCAATAAAGAAACTGATAGGAGACATCGGCGTGCCGCGCAGACGCTTGAGTGCGCCGTTGTCGCGCTCAGTAGGAATATTGATTGCTAATTGTTGGAATCCGCTGTTGATTAACCCAGAGGCGATCATTCCTGAGATGAAGTACTGACTTAACTTAACTCCCGGAGCGATCGACTGAGTAAAGACGCTGCCAAAGATTACAAGTAAAAGGAGTGGGAAGAAGAGCGTAAAGACGACCGACTCCTTCTGGCGCAAGAACTGCTTGATCTCGATATTGCCACGGAGAAATCCGATCCGAAGTGTGTTCACTTTTGACCTTCAATCATGGTCAGGTAGATATCTTCCAGAGATGGTCGAGTGACCGTTAGCTCCGGAATCTCGCCATTGAATCGCTTCGCAATTTCGAGAACATCGTGTGTTGGATTTTCAGAGATCTGCTTTTTGGTTTCGCCACCTTCATGCCAACTAATGGTCGCTTTGGCTAGGTGGCGACCACCAAGGGTCAGAGGAGTTGCAATTTCTATGATCTTTCCCGCGTTGATCACAGCTACTCGGTCAGCGAGCGCTTCTGCTTCATCAAGGTAGTGCGTAGTCAGAACGATCGTGGTTCCCTCCGCCTTAAGCGCGAGGATCAGTTCCCAGAAAGCACGTCGCGCTTCTGGATCAAATCCAGTTGTTGGTTCATCAAGGAAGAGAATTTCGGGAGCGCCGATGATTCCAAGGGCAACGTCGAGACGGCGGCGCTGCCCACCCGACAAGGTGCGAATTCGAGCATCGCGCTTCTCAGTTAGTCCAACTAGCGCGATAACAGAATCGGGATCTTTGGGCTTGGAGTAATAGTGAGAGAAGTGATGAACTGTTTCAGCGACCGTTAGCTCGGCAGCATCACTATTGGACTGCAGAACGATCCCAATTCGATTGCGCCAGGAAGAGCCATGAATGCCGAGGGCACCGGGGTCAGCATCTAGAACTTGGACGGTTCCACTGTCACGATCTCTGAAACCTTCCAGAATCTCGACCGTTGTCGTCTTGCCCGCTCCATTTGGACCGAGAATGGCGTAGATCTCCCCCCGCTCGATGGTCAAAGAGATGCCGGCTACCGCTTCATGATCGCCGTAGCTCTTGCGGAGGTCGTGAATTTCAATCGCGGCGCTCATGGGGGCATCTTGCCTCATGCGCGCGGGGAGTCGCTACCTCTTGTGGCGAAGTTTTGCTGGGAATAGGAAAGAATGGGGCCATGAGCCCCCGCCGCAACCACCCCAAAGGCAAGCGGGCATCTGGAAATCAGCCCGAAGATCGAGATGTGAGCACCTCTTTTCAAACTGTTGAGGAGCACCACGAGGGTATCTACACGGTACGAAAGATCACGGGCTCAAGCTCTTCCAAGCCATACCGCTGCCCAGGCTGCGATCAGTTGATCCCCACAGCGACCCCTCATATCGTGGCCTGGATCGATGATGATCTAGAGAGCCGTCGCCATTGGCATACCGCGTGTTGGAGCAAGAAGGATCAGCGTAAGCCTCGCATTGAGCGCTCGCGCAATGCCCCTCGTTTCTAACGGTTAAGGGTCTGAATAAAGCGCTTGATAAATCGGTCGGTGAAGGCCGTTCTTTTAAAGGTGGCAAACTCCAGTGGAATGCGGAACCGAAGCGCCACCACCGCGCGGGTGTAGGCAAATTCTCGTAATCCCTCAGGTCCGTGGATTCGTCCGTATCCGCTCTGCTTAACTCCACCAAAAGGCATCGACGGAGTAGCCGTAAAAGCGAGCACTGAATTAATCGAAACCATTCCGCAATGCAATTGTCGGGCGATTGCTTTGCCTTGACGCTTAGACCAGACCGATGCAGATAGCCCGTACTTTGAAGCATTGGAGAGAGCGATCGCTTCACCCATCGTTGCAACGCGACGAATGGTGAGTGTCGGTCCGAAGGTCTCTTCGGTGACAGCCAAACTCTCCTCAGGAGTGTTGACCATGATGGTTGGTAATACATAAGGTGGTTGAACAGAATCAATGCCGCCGACTACAAACTCCGCGCCAAGTCGCGCTGCATCTTTGATGTGAGAATCAATCACCTTAAGTTGGCTCGGCATGGTTGCGGCACCGTACTCGCGACCAGCGACAACGTCACGAGCCAGTAGTGAAATCTTTTCGATAAACCTATCTGCGACATCCTCATGGACATAGACTCGTTCAATTCCCACGCAGGTCTGTCCCGCATTCGCCATTGCGCCCCACAACACAGCCTCTGCAGCTTTATCGATATTGCAATCGCGATCGATAATTGCCGGATCGGTACCACCACACTCCATGAGGACAGGTGTTAGGGTTTCGGCGCAAATAGCTGCGATCTTCTTTCCGGTAGCCGTCGAACCCGTAAAGGCGATCTTGTTTACGGCGCTCTTGGTAAGCGCAGCTCCTGTCTCAGGTCCGCCGGTGGCAACGAAAAATACATTTGCGTTGGGTGCTACTTGATTGAAGGATTCACCGAGCCAATGCCCTACGCCAGGTGTGTATTCACTTGGTTTGAAGACGACGGCATTACCTGCGGCTAGCGCGTATGCAATCGAACCCATTGGTGTGAAGACCGGGTAATTCCATGGACCTATTACTCCGACGACTCCCAATGGTTGGTACTCAACATGCGTCGACATGTTTGCTAGCAATAGACCCGAGAAACGATGCGAATCTCTTAGGTATTTGCCGGCATTGCGCGCCGCCCAAGAGAGGTGATCAATTGCGATTGACACCTCAAGGAGGGCATCGCTTAAAGGCTTCCCCGTTTCCTGCGAAACAACAGTTGCTAATTCATCAATGTGGGTAGATAGGTAGTGCGCCCAAGAGCGAAGAACTGCCTTACGACCACGGAATTCCAAAGCACGCCATTGAAACGAGGCCGCCTGAGCACGTGCAACAAGTTCATTAATCGTCGCTGCCGAAGTATTGGGGTAGCGACCTACCTCTTCGCCCGTCGCGGGGGCATAACTGATGATCTCTTGGTTCATGGGGTAAGGGTAAACTCCTTTCGTGAGTGAGTTAATTCGACCCAGCACCGTTCTTCCAGCCAATCGCCGACCCATCACCATCGTCACGGCAGATGGACTCAAATTAATTGGCGAAGTTGCAACCCCCATCGGAGAGCTCACTGGAGCTCTGCTCTGCCTCCATCCCAACCCTGCGGGCGGCGGAATGATGGACAGTCATATCTATAAGAAGGCTGCCAATCGCCTGCCCGCGATGGCCGGGATTCAGATCATTCGGTTTAACACCCGCGGAACTTCGAGCGAAGCCGGCACCTCCGAGGGCACCTTCGATAACGGTGAGTCAGAAAAGTTGGATGTCGAGGCGGCCATCAATTTCTGTTTCGACGAGTTAGCAGTCGACAAACTCTGGGTGGTGGGATGGTCCTTTGGCACTGATCTAGCACTTCGATACGCCAAAGACCCGCGCCTTGAGGGGTTGATCCTTCTCAGTCCTCCAATGCAGCGCACCCAGGATGCGGACCTTGCCTTCTGGCAGGCCGATGCGCGTCCCGTCGTTGCCTACGTTCCAGAGCATGACGAATATTTAAATCCAACCCAAGCGATCGAACGCTTCAGAGATTTTCCTCGCCTCGCACTTATCCCCGTCGATGGAGCGAAGCATCTCTGGGTGGGGGAGCCCTATGTTCATCTCATTCTGAGCAAGATTACTGAGCAGATTGCGCCGAGCCGACTTCCACTACCGGTTGAAGTTTAGGGAACTCAGCCGAGTCTCAGAATCTCGTATGGTCCGATGAGGAGTGGCTCTGTTGCAGTTGCCCTACGACCCTCTTACCCTTACCTTGCACGAATGCAGCAAGAGAGGCTCATAGGGGTGCCTTTGACTGCACCCAAGGGCGGGATCGTTACGTGGTGAGAAGCGATAGAAGTCGAACGAGACTTCTCGCACTCCTCCTTTCAGCTGTTCTGCAATCTTCTCTTCTAGTCTCGGTCGCTTCTGCAGATGTAACTCCTGCCCCCACCAACGCAGATCCAGTTACAACGAGTAGCTCGGCCACCTCATCGACGCCTTCGGTGAACTCGCCGACAAATGCGCCTCTTGCGGGAGGCTCTGGGGTTACCGTCGCGAACGACAACAGTCTGATCGTGCAGTACAAAAATGCGCCAAGTGTGAGCACGCAATCGACGATAGCGACTTCTCTCTCGGTGCAATCGAGTCAGTCAATCAATATTTCAAGCAGTGCTGGAACCTTTAACGCCCAGATCTTGGGCTTTGCAACCCCACAAACTATGGCGACAGCAGAAACTTC
>DAIMCZ010000012.1:9809-12617 GCA_036726125.1 Candidatus Nanopelagicaceae bacterium | reverse complement strand
GTTAACTGGCACACCTCGATCATGTCTTTGCGAGTATGCGGTCCGCGTTACGGAAATACAACCGCCGGCTGTTATCTCGACTGGGTGTTACAAGCATTGCAGTATGCCTATGACCATGGCGCCCAAGTAATTAATGAAAGTTTCGGAGGTCAGGGAGCCTTTGCCGCTGCAGAGCGGGACATGATTACCGCCATCTCCGGTCCCGGCACTGGCTTGCGCAAGGGCGCCTTAGTTGTCGCCGCTGCCGGCAATAGTGGGGTGGATACAACAACAACACCTTTCTATCCAGCCGATTATGGACTTAGTAATTTAATTTCTGTAGGCGCGCTTGCTCAAGATGGAACCAAGGCTTCGTTCTCGAATTACGGGTGGAACTCAGTAGATGTGCTGGCACCCGGCCAAGATATTTACAGCACAATGCTCGCGGGTTCCTTTGGTGGCTCCGGCGATTACGGCTATTTGAGCGGCACATCGATGGCGGCACCGGAGGTCTCAGGATTAGCGGCTCTAATCTTTTCCGCACACCCATCGTGGACTCCCGCACAAGTGAAGCGGGACATCATTGCGACCTCTACATGGACGTCTGCGCTGGCGCCTTACGCGTTCTCGGGCGGAATCGTGAATGCGGCGGCGGCTCTAACGGGCACCGGTATCAATGACACGATGCGTTTGCATCTCTCAGGGAGTGGACTCGGCTCGATTTCGATTTTCGGAAATTCGACGTGCAGTGCGGATTGCAATATCCAAATCGTTCCACAGAGCACCCTCACGGCGACAGGGACCCCAGCGGCAAATGTCACGATGACCTGGACTGGCTCCTGTGCAGGGGTGTTATCCACCAGTCCGTGTAGCTATCTGGCTCCTACTCTTAGACCCAATATTTCTGCCACCTTCAATGCGACTGGTGGGAGTGGGGTTGCTCAGACGCCACTGCTAACTAGTCCCGATACTTTGGCTGCACCTTTGGGGTCTGGACCGTACGGCAATAACTTTGTATCAACGGCCTTAACTCCGTCTGGAAATTATCGCTTGAAGATTTCTCACTATTTTCCGCCACCCGTTATCGGAGGTTGGTGTAACTACGGATCCTCGGTGACCGGCGGCGTGACGGTTGAGGACAATCTCACCAACGGTCCAAATAATTGGACGGAAGAGGTGAAATTTACCCCTCCCGCACTTGGCGCTCTTCTGCCCGGAACCTCGATTCCTTGGGTCCAAGCAGACAACTGCGGCGCATTTGGCTTTCATGCGGCAATTTCCGATGATGGAAAAACGGTCTTGATTCCTATTAGCGCAAGATATGCCGTTTCAAATTGGAATGATCCGGCAAGCGACTTTCAAGGGTGCGGAATTGTGGTCTACAAGAAGAGTCCGTCGAACGTCTGGAGCAGCGGATCCCTAATCCAACCAGCGAGTTCAAGTGCATGCTTTCAAATCACTTCTAGGACCACCACTAGCGCGGGATTTCTGGCCAATATCAATTACGCCTCAATGTCCGGAGATGGAAGCACTGCGCTACTCTCTGGACTGACAGGTCAAGTCTTTACGGTCAACTTAACTGCCTCGACCCCCACAATATCCGCGCCTTATATCCTGCCAAACTCTTGCGTCGCTGGAGCTTCTTATCAAAATAAAGTTTCTTCTGATGGCTCTCTCTTTCTTATTGGGGTAATCGGCTGTAGCGATGGAGCCACCGCTCTTTTGCTGGCAAATACTGGATCAGGATTGAGTCTGATTAGATCTTTTAACGATCTCAAGGACGGTTCAATTGCGCAGTCACTGGAATTTTCCCAGGATGGATCGACGATCGCGCTTTCATATAGCAATACGCCTACTCAAGTTTTTATTTACGAGAAGCGCTCGGGGATATGGGTGCTGGCCCGAACTCTTACCAGTGCCGATGGCTTAACGTCGTCCATGGAGTGCGACGGCATAAGCCAAACAGGCAACCGGTTGGTATGTAGCGATATGTATAAATCGGTCGGTTATTCGAATAACCAGGGAATTATTGAAACATTTGACCGCATCTCTTCTAGTTGGAGTCTCGGAAAACCAGTCTCAACGATTGCTTGGTCAGACTCTGGAAATCAGGGTG
The DNA here is from genome assembly GCA_036726125.1 of Candidatus Nanopelagicaceae bacterium. Lineage (GTDB taxonomy): Bacteria > Actinomycetota > Actinomycetes > Nanopelagicales > Nanopelagicaceae > PALSA-747. The sequence continues at coordinate 10,522 of DAIMCZ010000012.1, read as the reverse complement.
ACTATCTTCAATTGGCTGGTACTAACGGCAACGCCACGACAGTCGATGGGGTCGTGAGTTATCTTCGCTTGGGTGATGGAACCTACGCTACGAATTATTTAGGAGAGACCTTCACGATTCCTAGTCAGGCCTTCAACAACACCCTCTTGCCTTCAATTTCCGGGAGCGCCGCTGTTGGCGCTCAATTATCAGTTTCACCTGGTACTTGGACTGGATTCACAACCGCAACTACAAATTTGCAGTGGTACTCCTGTGCAAATTCCTCTGATGCGGGAGTATCAAGCTGCGCACCACTAACTGGTTCGACCTCCAATACTTATCTCCCCATCGCAGGAGATGTTGGGAATTATTTACGTGTACTTGTCACGCAGACACAGGGAAATGTGGTCCGCCAAGTCTTCTCAAGCTCATCTCCCCAAATCCAAGCGATTGGGTTACCTGCCCCAACAATTTCATCGGTTAGTCCGACATCTGGATCTACCATTGGTGGAACTTCTATTCTCATCACTGGCACTGGCTTTGTTGCAGGTGCCACGGTCACTATCGGAGGGGTGAGCGCTGTAGTTGGGCCCATAACTGCCACGACGATCGCAGCGACCACACCGGCCAGTGCGGCTGGGGCGAAGGATATTGTCGTAACAAATCCCGACACACAGTCTGCAACCGGGAGCGCTCTCTTCACGTACGTAGCTCCTATTGCGCCTCCCGCTCCA
>DAIMCZ010000012.1:0-9709 GCA_036726125.1 Candidatus Nanopelagicaceae bacterium | reverse complement strand
CCCGCTCCAACGATCACGTCGATAAGTCCTACCTCTGGAACGACGGCTGGTGGAACTGCGATCGTGATAACGGGAACTGGTTTTGTAGCTGGTGCCACAGTAACTATCGGCGGGGCGAGTGCGACGGTAGGAACGATTACTTCCACAACCATTGCGGCAACTACACCAGCTGGCACGGCGGGGGCCAAGGATGTAGTTGTAACCAATCTTGATGCGCAGAGCGTGACCGGAACTGGGCTCTTTACATACGTTGCGCCTCCACCACCACCTGCACCAATCTTTGTTCCACCTCCACCGGTTGTGAAAGTTGCCCCAACAATTCAATGGAACGTGCCTGCTCCTATTACCTCCGATACTGCTCTATCTAGCGTGCAGTTGAATGCCTCATTGAGCTCTCCATCGGGACTTGATGGGACGTTTACATATAGCCCTGCAGCGGGGACAACACTGCCTGCAGGCACACAAACTTTGAGTGTCACGTTTACCCCAGCTGACCAGGTGCATTACTTGGCTGCGACTAAATCTGTTTCGATCCTTGTTACTCCTGCGCCGATTGCCGTGACGCCGACACTCAGTGGACTTGCAACTACTTATGATGGAAATTCCAAGAGCGCCATTGTCGGGGGACTTCCCGATGGAGTTGGCTACTCCATCACCTACGACGGCTCTGCGGGTGCCCCAACTGCCGCTGGGAGTTACGACGTTGAGGTGAAGGTCACCACTGACGGCTACTTCGGAAGTGCTAGCGGAACACTGGTAATTGCTCGTGCAAATCCAGTTCTAACCTGGCCTGCTCCTGCTCCAATTAATTCTGATCAGATTTTGGGACTTACTCAATTGAATGCGACCGCGGACGTTCCCGGTAAATTTACCTACACTCCAGCCTCCGGAACGATTCTTCCGATTGGTAACCAGACGCTTTCGGCAACCTTCGTTCCTGATGATCAGAACGATTACACCATCCAGCAAATCAGCGTCGGGCTAATCGTTAAATTACTGCCTCCCATCATCGTCCCCCTAGGCACGGTCGCGCCAGCCCTGGTTACTGCCGGCGGAAGCAGCAAGGGAGTAACGGTCTTGACCCCAGCGCAGATCAAGACGGCTATATCTGCAGTTACGAAGAAGACTCCGATCATTCAGATCTTTAGTTACGTTAAACCAACAGGCAAGGGTGCAGTGGATCAACAGCTTTCAGCTACGCGAGCAAATGCAGTGAAGGCGCAGATTATGAAGACATCGCCAAAGGCGATTGTTGTGACAAAGCCGATGGGTGGAACGCTCGAACCTTCATGTGCAAAGTTACAAAATACCTGCATCATCATTAAGGTCTCGAGCTGACCTTTCAATATCAAAAGCTAAGAATTATCTGCCTTTGGAAAGACCACTTCATCGATGATGAGGAGTACCGCTGCGGCGATCGGAACAGCCAAAATTCCACCAACGATTCCCAGAAGACTGACTCCAACCAGGGCAGCGATAATTGTTACAACACCTGGAATTGAGAGTGACTTACGCATAATCCGCGGCATGATTAAGTAATTTTCGATTTGGATGTAAACAACGTAGACGAGCAGCGTAATGACAGCATCAGTCGGCGATTTGCTGAGTGCGATAAGGGTGACAAGTACGATTCCAAGAATGTGACCGATGAGGGGAATTGCACCGCAGACAAATACCAGTACCGCAATGGCAGATGGATATGGCAACCCGAGAGAGAGCGCAAGTATCAACCCAAAGATCGAGGCAATGAAAGCCACCGTTGCCTGACCGCCGACGAAGCCACCGATGCGCAGGATGATGGCATCTGAAATCTTTGAGACTCTGTCACGTCGGGAAGCAGGTACAAAGCGATATGCGACGCTAGTAACCGTCGGAAATGATGCGAGGAAATAGAGGGTCAGGATTAGGACTGTGAAAGCAGATATGGCACCGGAGAGAACCGCCTTGCCAACTCCGATGACGCCACCAAATGCCGAGATCACATATTTACCATCATGGAGAGAAGCGTTGATTTTGGCCTGCAGTGAATCGATAATCCCGTAGTGCTTGTTGAGATTGCCGATATAGGTGTTCGACTTTAAATCTTGCAAAATTTTTGGTGCTGTCTTGACCAGGTTATTTACCTGAGTGATGGCCGGTGGAATGATGACAGCAGCGAAGATTCCCACCGCTAAAAGGGTTATGAAGACCACCGTGGCGACCGCCCATTGGCGCTTCAAGCCACGACGGCGGAAGAATTCAACTGCGGGGTTTAGGCCGGCCGCTAGGAAGAGGGAGATGATGATCAGGACGAAGACCTGGCTAGCGCTGGCAAAGGCTTTGAGCACGGTAATGGCTATAACGGCGCCACAAGCGGCTAAGAAGCCAAAATAGAAGGGATGTCCCCTATCTACAGGGGCGCCCGGGGTACCCATAAATGGGGGAATGGCCTCGTGTGAGGAATCGCTCTCCCTATTGCCGAAGGGCATCTTGAGTTTCTTGAGCGCCATAGTTTGATAATACGAGAAGATACGGTCATGAGCGAGCTTCGGATCACAGGTTTAAGCGAGGATATGCTCGCGCTCGCAGCGATGCCTTGGCGCAAGCCGCTCGAGGATTGGCCTGAAGACCCCGGTCTGACCAGCATGCGCGGTATCTCGCGCCACATCGTCCGTCTGATCCGCACCGGTCCTGGTGATCGCGATGTCTTCGCCGTCAAAGAGACGGTCGAAGAGTTCGCGACCCGCGAGTACGCGACCTTGCGTGAACTCAACAACCGCAACGCTCCATGCGTCGAGCCAGTCGCCATCGTGGAAAATCGCATGGATAACATGGCCAACCCATTGCCTGTTGCACTCGTAACTCGTTACCTGCCCTTCTCGCTGCCCTATCGCGTCATCATGAGTGGAACAGTGACCCCTCACGAGATCAACAACATGGCCAATGCGCTCGCGCTCTTGTTGGTGCGCCTACACCTCCTTGGCTTCTGGTGGGGCGACTGCTCACTCTCCAACACCCTCTTCCGACAAGATGCCAACGAATACGCCGCCTACTTGGTCGATGCCGAAACCGGTGAGTTCCAACCCGGTCTCAGTAACGGTCAGCGCGAACACGACCTAGAAATCGCGCAGTTCAACGTCGCAGCAGAACTCGAGGATCTGGCTATCGCTGGGTTGCTCCACCCCGGAATGGATCCCATCCGCGCCGCAGATCGTGTTATCTCTCGTTATCGCCGCTTGTGGTCGATGTTGAAGGAGCCTCAGGTTCTGGATCCCAGCGATCGCCATGCAGTCGAAAAGGCGATGCGCGCCGTACAGGATTTGGGCTTCGCTGTTGAAGAAGTTGAGGTCACCCTCGATGGAGATAAGGGAGCGCTCAAGTTCTCACCAAAGTTGGTGGCCGCCGGTTATCACCAAAATCGTTTATTCGAAATCATGGGAATCCACGCCGAAGAGCTGCAGGCTAAGCGGCTGCTCGCCTCTTTCGATCGCTTCCGCGGCCGGGAGAAGAAGCCGCTGCCTCCGATCGAAGATAGCGCTCGGCGCTGGTTATCCGAGACCTACCATCGCGTCATCGATATGGTTCCCGAGGAGTTACGTGGTCGTGTTGAGCCAGCACAGATGTTCCACGAGATTCTCGAACATCGTTGGTATCTCGGCGAGAAGGCCGGAAAAGATTTGGGAATTACATATGCCACCGAGGATTACATCCGTTCGATCTTGCCATTTAGAAATGCACCCAATCAACAGGAAGCGGTAGTGGTCGATGAGTTCTCTTCCTAAGAATTTTGGGGCCGCCTTCGATCTGAGCGCCCTGCGCACCCCTGCGGTGGCCGCCGAACTTTCGGGTGTCTCGATCAATCAAGTGAACTTGATGCAAGAAGTGCTGCCAGCTTCGCACGAACAGGTCGTGATCCTTATCTGTTGGTCACCCCGTTCACCCCAGTCGCAGGCGGTCATGGCCGCACTCGGCAAGTTGTTGCAAGAAGATTCCACTAAACCATCAGGGGCTGGCTGGTTGCTCGGCAATGTAAATATTGATCAGGAACCCGAAGTTGCGCAAGCACTACAAGTACAGACGGTGCCGCTTGCGCTAGCGGTCATTCAAGAGCAGATCGTCCCTCTCTTTGAAACGGTGCCAACACTGCCGCAACTCCGTGCAGTGATCGACAAGGTATTGAGCCTGGCAGCGGAGCGTGGACTCGGCACCGCCCCCGTCGCGGGCGAGGCGGTAAGTGAAGAGAGGTTGGAGCCTGAGGAGATTCGCGCCCTCGAGGCGCTCGACAATGGTGATTTTGCTGCTGCAAGAGCGGTGTACCAAGAGTGGCTAAATCGTGCACCCAAGAATCCGCTGGCTCTTCTCGGGCTGGCTCAGGTCGAACTGCTCATTCGAATCAACGGTTTAGATAGCGCCGATGTGATTCGACGGGCGAATGAAAACCCTGACGACTTTGCGCTGCTGCGCCAGGCGGCTGATTGCGAGATTGGGCAGGGAGACTTTGCTGCCTCCTTTGATCGCCTGATCGCCGCTATCAAGCGCACCGCGGGGGATGAGCGTAAAGAGTTACGCGAGCATCTTGTAGGGTTATTCGCGTTGGTAGATCCTGCAGATCCCACGCTGATAAAGGCACGACAACAGTTAGCGAGCGCACTCTTTTGACTCTGATCGTCACAGGCCGTGAGCGCCGCAATTTAAGTTCACTCTTCTTGTTTTTCGGGGTGGCAGTTCTCTGTTTGGCCTCTAGAACTCCAGATATTAAACGCAATCTCAACGTTAACAATGGAACCTATGGAGTTCTCGTTAGTTTGGGAGCAATTGGGGCAGTCATTGCTTTCATGTGTATCGGGCAGATCACTCATCGAGTAGGTGTGGGTCCCGTACTTTTGGTAACTGGCGCGCTGACCTTTGGTTCGATTGCTGCGATTCCACACGTTCATAGTTCATGGATATATGTTCTGATTAACATCCTGCTCGCCGCTGGTCTCAACTCATACAACATTGCTTTGCATCACCAAGCCTTGAAACGTCAAGAATTAAGTGGAGAGCGCAATATCCCTCGTCTTCATGGAGCGTGGAGTCTTGGAACCCTACTTGCGACGCTTCTTTCAATAATAGTCACCTCTCACTTTTCGCTGGCTTGGCATATTGATATTCTCATGTCAGTTCTTTGGGCGGGAACATTGGTCTCTATTTATCGCATGCGTCCATTCCTGATCGCGGGATCTAAGGTTCGCACCGCAGATGAAACGATCAGGATCCGCGATACCTTCGCCATGTTGACCAAGGATCGTTACATTGGATTCGCCTATGTCTGCGCAGTTATGGTGGAATTTTCAACGACTGATTGGGTGACTTTGTCATCACACCAGGAGATCAAGGCGAGCACGACTCTCAGCATTTTGCCTTATCTCTTTTTCCTCACCGGGATGACCCTGGGCCGGCTGGGTATTCACAAGTTGTTAGTGATTCGATCTGAAGCATTCTGGGTAAAACTATCGGCTCGGATTGGCGGAAGCGGGTTCATTGCCTTCCTTCTCTTGGCTAAATTCTTTGCTTCACGAAACTTTGCTCTGGCATTTACCTTTGAAATAGTTGGTTTCTTCATCGGTGGAGTCTGCGGCTCATTCTTTGCTGGACTTCTCACTCAAATGGCCAACACCAGGACATCGCTCCCCGGTGGAGTCGTTGTGGCTCAGATAGGTCTCGCGCTTGCAGTCCTTACATTCATCGTGAAGATCCTCATTTCATGGGTAGTTCAGGTAACCTCCATCACTTATGGATTAATGATCCCGGGCATATTAATGATTGCCTTCTCACAATTTAAAAAGCTCGGGCTGCCAGAGGCAGTCCGAGCTAGAGATTGATTTCGGATAAGGATCAGCCAGAACCTTCGGTGTTGCCGGCATCAGCTGCAGTCACATCTTCGATCTGATACTTGTCGATCGCTTCTTTAACTACCTTCGACTTGATCTCGCCACTCTTGGCGAGTCGAGCGAGGGTTGCAACGACGATTGATTCAGCGTCGACCTTGAAGTGACGACGGAGAGCACCGCGAGTGTCAGAAAGTCCGAAGCCATCGGTACCGAGCGAGTAGAAGTCCTGTGGAACCCATGGTGCGATCTGATCTTGCACTGCGCGCATAAAGTCACTGACTGCAATGACAGGTGCATCGAATACCTTGAGCTTCTTGGTGACGTAAGCAACCTTCTGATCATGAGGATTGAGCAGATTGTGGCGATCGGTTTGCAAGCCGTCACGGCGGAGTTCGTTCCATGAGGTCACAGACCAGACGTCGGCGCTAATGCCCCATTCATCGATCAAGAGTTGTTGTGCCTTCAAAGCCCAGTTAAGCGCAACTCCAGAGGCCAGGATGTTGACCTCGTTCTTCCCCTTCTTGGTAGCGGGGGAGTAGAGGTACATGCCCTTGAGCAGACCTTCGACGTCAAGGTTCTCAGGCTCTGCTGGTTGCATATAAGGCTCGTTATAGACGGTGAGGTAGTAGTAGACGTTCTCGCTATCTTCGCCATACATGCGGCGCAGACCATCCTTCACGATATGTCCTACTTCGTAACCAAATGCAGGGTCATAAGCAACTACTGCTGGATTGGTTGATGCGAGAAGAAGTGAGTGACCATCTTCGTGCTGTAAACCTTCACCATTCAATGTTGTGCGACCCGCTGTTGCTCCAAGTACAAAGCCACGGCAGAGCTGATCGGCAGCCGCCCAGAAAGCATCGCCGGTGCGCTGGAAGCCAAACATTGAGTAGAAGATATAAATAGGAATCATTGGTTCATCGTGCGTGGAGTACGAAGATCCCACTGCGGTAAATGAAGCGGTCGAGCCTGCCTCATTGATACCTTCGTGCAAGATCACTCCAGAGGTTGACTCTTTATAGGACAACATCAACTCGCGGTCTACTGATGCATATGTCTGACCGAGAGGGGAGTAGATCTTGAGAGTAGGGAAGAGGCTATCCATTCCGAATGTACGTGCCTCATCAGGGATGATCGGAACAAAGCGCTTACCAATCTCGGGATCCTTAACAAGATCCTTCAAGAGGCGAACGAATGCCATCGTTGTTGCGACCTCTTGTTGGCCAGAGCCACGCTTCACGGAGTCATACGTGGAATCAGCAGGTTGTGGAAGTGGCTTTGAAATCTTGCGACGAGATGGGACCGAACCACCGAGTTCACGGCGGCGCTCCATCATGTATTTGTACTCCTCGGACTCAACACCAGGGTGGTAGTACGCAGGCAACTTCGCGTCGATTGCAGAATCTGGAAGTGGGATGTGAAGGGTGTCGCGGAATTGAATCAAATCCTCGTGAGTCATCTTCTTCATCTGGTGCGTTGAGTTACGAGCTTCAAAGTGCGATCCAAGAGTCCAACCCTTGATGGTCTTCGCCAAGATAACTGTTGGCTTACCGTTGCGCTCTGTCGCAGCCTTATACGCAGCGAAGAGCTTGCGGTAATCGTGGCCACCGCGCTTAAGACCCCAGATCTTCTCATCGCTCCAGTCTGCAACCAGCGCCGCAGTGCGAGGATCGCGACCAAAGAAGTGCTCGCGTACATATGCGCCACTTTCAGCCTTGAATGTTTGGTAATCGCCATCGGTGGTGCGGTTCATGAGATCAACGAGTGCGCCCTCGCGGTCGTTTTGTAGGAGCTCATCCCACTCGCGACCCCACACAACCTTGATGACATTCCACCCGGCGCCGCGGAAGATTGACTCGAGCTCTTGAATGATCTTGCCGTTACCGCGAACCGGACCATCAAGGCGCTGCAAGTTACAGTTGATAACGAAATTGAGGTTATCGAGTCCTTCGCGAGCAGCGAGACTGATTGCGCCTAGCGTCTCTGGCTCATCGCACTCACCGTCGCCCAAGAAGGCCCAAACATTCTGATCTGAAGTGTCCTTGATGCCGCGACCATGCAGGTAGCGATTGAAGCGGGCTTGATAAATGGCGTTGATAGGACCGAGACCCATTGAAACTGTTGGGAACTGCCAGAAGTCAGGCATTAAGCGGGGATGCGGATAGGAGGAGAGTCCGCCACCAGAGTGAGAAAGTTCTTGGCGGAAGCCATCCATCTGATGTTCGGTCAGGCGTCCCTCAACAAAGGCACGGGCATACATGCCTGGGCTGGCATGTCCTTGGAAGAAGATCTGATCTCCGCCGCCAGCATGATCTTGACCGCGGAAGAAGTGGTTAAAACCAACTTCGTAAAGCGATGCTGACGATGCGAAAGTTGAAATGTGGCCGCCGACTCCAACGCCTGGGCGTTGTGCGCGGTGCACCATGATTGCGGCGTTCCAACGAACGATGGCACGGATGCGACGCTCTAGCGCCTCATCACCAGGGAATTCTGGCTCGCGATTGGTTGGGATGGTGTTGATGTAATCAGTAGTGCGAAGTGCGCCGACCCCCAACTTATTGTCTTGGGCGTGCTGTAGTAACGAGAGCATGATGTAGCGGGCGCGAGTTGGTCCGGCGGCCTGCAGTAGGGAGTCGAGCGAGGCCTTCCATTCGGCGGTCTCTTGAGGATCCAAATCCACCAGCTGGTCGATCAAGTTATTTGGGGTATCGATGAATTGGTTGAATCCGCTCGCTTCGCTCATGGGAGGAGTTTATTCACATCAAAAGGCTTGCGCTCACGCCAGAAGTTGAGTGGACTACTCCTACTCGCCCCGAGGGGGCGGGGCCCAAGGAGGGGCACGAGCGATTTAAGGAAGGCCGGAGGTTAAGGTGAACTCCCCACAGGGGTTAGCGGCGAGTGTTGAGCGCCTCGGATTGATGCCCGGGGAGTTGATACTTGAGGTCGGGTCGGATGATGACTGCGACTCTCAGTTGCGCCTTGCCGTAGAGGCGAGGACCGAAACCACCCTTTTGACGGGCCACGTAGATGAGGTGGTCGATGCGGTAATTCTCTGGTGGCGCGAGGGTGATGGAGATCTCGTCGATGACTTGGTGGATGCCCTCACCTACCTCAGCGAAAACGGGCCGATCTGGCTCCTTACCCCTAAAGTTGGCATCGCAGGCCATGTGGAGCCGAGCGATATCCAAGATGCCGCTCCAACCGCTGGTCTCACCCAAACAGTCTCATTTTTAGCCGCACCCAACTGGACCGCAACCAAACTAGTCGCGCGAAAGAGTGCCAAACGGTAGGAAGCAGAGAAATGTCTTTAACAATCGGCCAAGCAGCACCAGATTTCACTCTTAAGAATCAATTCGGCGAAGAGGTCACTCTCTCCTCATTCAAGGGCAAGAAGAACGTTGTCATCGTCTTCATCCCATTCGCATTCACAGGTACCTGTACCGACGAGCTCTGCGCATTACGCGATGATCTCTCTTCTTTCCAGAACGAGAACGCCGAGCTCCTTGCGATCTCTTGCGACTCGATGTTTACGCAGAAGGTCTTCGCCGCCCAAGAGAATTACAACTTCCCTGTGCTCTCTGACTTCTGGCCACATGGCGCAGTCGCACAGGCATATGGAGTCTTCAACGAGGCTGCAGGTTGCGCCTTCCGTGGCACCTTCATCATCGATAAGGAAGGCAATGTCAGCTGGCAGGTAGTCAATGGAATGGGCGATGCTCGCAACATTGGTGATTACAAGGCTGCGCTCGCTGCCCTCTAAGAAATAGCGGTATTTCAGCCTATTTTTGGTCTGCCCCACTTACTCAGGTACAGTGGGGCACTCAATACCGGGCGGTTAGCTCAGCGGTAGAGCGCTT
>DAIMCZ010000011.1:5479-24335 GCA_036726125.1 Candidatus Nanopelagicaceae bacterium | reverse complement strand
ACGTTGTTGAGTTCTCAAGGTACGAGCGCGCTCCACTCACGGTAATTTCTCACCGCTTGCAGGGCAGACTGCTTAACTTAATGCAAGATGGACATTAGGTCAATTTCACATAGACCAGGACCAAACACAAGCTATTTGCAGATTGTCGTCGCACGGCCTCTTTTCAGTCCGTTCCGCGAGCGAGGACGTACCATAACCCGAACCGGGCGCAAGGGTCAAATCGCCCACCCAATGAGCGCTGTGCGATCCGCCACATTTTCAGCGGGATATGCAGAAAAGCCCTGAAACCATTGATTTATAAGGGTTTCAGGGCTCCTACCAGAAGTTTTGGAAACTAGCTGGGCAGTACTTCTACCGTCGCCAGATCGCGCTTCCCTTTGCGGAGCAGTAGAAAACGCCCGAAAAGTAGGCTCTCTGGAGCGGGAGCGAAGGCCTCGGAGAGCACCTTCTCGTTATTGAGATATGCGCCACCTTCTTTGACGATGCGACGCGCGGCTGATTTCGACTCTACGACCCCAGTTGCTGCTAGGAGATCAACCCACGTGGGTAGCGGCTCCCCCGCATTGACCGTCGTGCGCGGAAGCTGTGCGAGGGCTGCAGCCAGCGTCCGTTCATCAAGTTCTGAGAGATCCCCTTGGCCAAAGAGGGCCTTTGCCGCCCGCTCCGCCGCCTCACACTCTTCAATCCCGTGCACCAGGATCGTCATTTCACGAGCTAATTCTCGGTGCGCATGGCGTGCCCCGGGATTGCTTTCGTGAACCCCGATCAACTCTTCAATCTCCTTGTGGCTCTTGAAGGAGAAGACCTTTAGATAGCGCGGTACATCTGCATCATCGCTATTGAGCCAGAATTGGTAGAAGGCGTAAGGCGATGTCATCTCCGGATCGAGCCAAACACTACCCCCAGCGGTCTTGCCGAATTTTGTTCCATCACTCTTCATAAGCAAAGGAATCGTTAGGCAATGAGCAGAGCCACCCTCGACTTTTCTAATCAGATCAAGGCCAGCGACGATATTGCCCCACTGATCGCTGCCTCCCATTTGCAGAGTGCAACCGTGGCGACGGTACAGCTCAAGAAAATCAAAGGCCTGCAGCACTTGATATGAAAACTCTGTGTAGCTGATTCCGCCGCTCTCTAACCGTGATGAAACACTGTCTTTAGAGAGCATCTGATTAACGCTGAAGTGCTTTCCAATATCGCGTAAGAACTCGAGCGCGGATACTGGTTTGGTCCAATCCAAGTTGTTAGTCATCACCGCTGCGTTGTCACTGTTATCGAAATCAAGAAACTTAGATAACTGACTACGGATGCGCCCGACCCATTGCTCGACAACCTCAGTATCGTTAAGTGAGCGCTCTTCATTTCTTCCGCTTGGATCACCGACTAAACCGGTGGCACCACCAACCAGTGGGAGCGGCTTATGTCCAGCAAGTTGGAAGCGTCGCATCACAAGCAAGACGACAAGATTTCCTAAATGTAGCGATGGAGCAGTTGGGTCGAAACCAATGTAGAAAGCGGTTGAGCCACTGTTGAGTTGCTCGAGGAGAGCTTCTCTATCGGTGGTCTGCGCAATCAAACCGCGCCATTCGAGGTCAGCAATAAGTGCAGAAGTCATGCGCCCATCATGCCCGAAAACCGTTTGCGCTCGCTGGCAATCCAAGCGGAATAGCCCCGAATTTTCGCCTCCAGTTGGCCGAGTTGTGCCGTCACGCTCTTGGTTGAAGTTCCGTTAATGGATGTGCGCGACTCGATGGCCGCACTCGCACTTAAAGTACTGCGCAAGTCTGCGGTGAGGCGGGGATCAAGAGCGGTGAATTCCGCATCGGTAAGGGCATGGACATCCACTCCCCTAGCTTCAGCCACGGCCACTGCGCGTCCTGAAATTTCGTGAGCGTTGGCGAAGGGAACGCCCTGCTTGACGAGGAAGTCAGCGATCTCGGTTGCAAGGGCATGCCCACCAAGGACGCCGTCCGAGATCTTCGCTCCATTAAATCGAGCCGTTTCGATCATTCCACGAAGGGCAGGGAGCAGGATCAATAACTCCTCAATCGAGTCGAAGATCGGCTCCTTGTCCTCTTGGAGATCACGGTTATAGGCGAAGGGAAGTCCCTTCAGTGTCACGAGCAGAGTCGTGAGATTTCCGATAAAGCGTCCTGACTTGCCGCGGGCCAACTCCGCAATATCCGGATTTTTCTTCTGGGGCATGATGGAGGAACCTGTAGAAAATCCATCGTCCAATGTCACCCATCCGAATTCCTGGGTATTCCAAATTGTGAACTCTTCCCCGATGCGAGACAGGTGCACCCCGAGCATGGCAAAGATGAAGAGGGCTTCCGCGACAAAGTCGCGATCACTTACCGCATCGATGCTATTTCGAGTTACTCCTTGGAAGGAGAGATCTGCGGCAATAATCTCTGGATTTGGGACTAGCGCGGAACCGGCCAGTGCACCCGAACCCAACGGGGAAACAGAATTGCGAGAGAGCCAATCCTTCATTCGATCGACGTCACGCAGCAGAGCATGGGAGTGTTTGGCTAGTTCGTGCGAGAACAAGATCGGTTGTGCGTGCTGCAAGTGGGTGAATCCAGGTGCAACGATATCCATGTACTTGTTAGCTGCGGTATCAATCGCGGTCGCTAACTCAACTGTCTCTCTTGCCACCTCCAACAAGTGATCGATGAGGTACAGCTTGAAATCCGTCACGACCAGATCATTACGCGAGCGTCCAGCACGAAAGGCGCCGCCTAACTCTCCAAGCTTCCCTACTAGTCCACGCTCGATTGCGCTATGCACATCTTCGTCACTATCGATGTATGAGAATTCCCCAGAAGCAATCTCGGCGAAAAGTTCATTAAGGGCACCGGTAATCAAGGCGGCGTTCTCTGCATCCAAGACTCCAGCACGCCGTAGCCCCGCGACGTGTGCGATGTTGACTCGAATATCGTAGGGAGCCAGCCTCCAATCGAACTGCACACTACGCGAGAGTCGGGCAACGGCCTCGTTAGGACCAGTCGAGAATCTTCCACCCCAGAGCGCCATTACTTTCCCTTTCCAAACATGAGTTCGATATTCTGAGCGAGTTCAGCACCGCCGTTAGCGGTTGCTGCAATGACCAGCACCGTGTCATCGCCAGCTATGGTTCCAATTGCTTGCGGAAGCTCCTCGGCAACTATTGCGGCATCCAAAGTGCTCGCAAGAAATTGTGCCGCCGCAGGCGGCGTGCGAACAACTACAGTGTTTGCGCTGGAAGCGATCGACACGATCAAGGTGGCACTTGCAGGGCGCTGCGAACCTGCATCCAACACGTACCGCATCTCCCCATTCGCACTCTTGGAGCGCATCGCACCTAACTCTTGTAGATCACGACTCGCGGTTGCTTGAGTCACTTCAAGCCCCTGTGCTCTAAGTTCGCGCACTAAATCAGCCTGTGAGTGAATCTTTCCAGCCTGTATCAGCGACGCGATCAACTGCTTACGCTTCTCAGCTGGACTACTTAGGGACTTAACCATTTTTAACCTCATCAAGGCTCTTGGAAAATATCTTCACGAACTCTTTCAACTGCGCCTTGGTGACTATTAGCGCCGGTGCGATGCGAATCACGTTCTTATTGGGGGCGTTGAGAAGCAGCCCGTTAGCGCTCGCTTTAATCAGTAGGTCGCTTGCTATGTTCTCGTCAAGAACTATTCCAAGAAGCAACCCACGACCGCGAACTTCATTAACTCCGGGCAACTGGATCAGCGCCTGCTTTAAGAAATCTCCTGACTCAACTACTTGTTCCAGAATCCCTCTCTTAACAATGAAATCAAGAGCTGCATTTGCCGCCGCACAAGAGATTGGATTACCACCAAATGTTGAACCATGTTCGCCTGGCTTAAACGCAGGAACGTTCCTGCCCAGGGTGATCATCGCTCCAAGTGGAAGTCCTCCACCAAGACCTTTTGCAAGAGTGATGATGTCAGGTGAAATACCTTCGCTCTCGTAACCAAACCACTCACCAGTCCGGCCCATTCCAGTCTGAACCGCATCCACAGCAAAGAGAGCGCCCTTTGCGTCACATATTTCACGCACCTCTTTGAGATATCCCGCAGGTGGAACAACCACACCATTTTCGCCTTGGATGGCCTCTAGGATGACGAGCGCGGTTCGCTTAGTCACTGCACGTCGCAGAGCTTTCGCATCTCCATACGGAACAAATTTCACTCCGGGCAGTAATGGCTCAAAGGGGGTGCGCTTTCCCTCTTGTCCAGTTATCGAGAGAGCGCCTGTCGTTCTTCCATGGAATCCCCCGATGGCGGCGACAATTTCGACCCGACCAGTAAGGCGCGAGATCTTGATGGCGGCCTCATTTGCTTCGGCGCCCGAATTGCAGAAAAAGATTCTGGCCGAAGGGTCGTTGGTGAGATCCTGCAATTTCTCCGCTAGTTCGACACCGGGCGTATGAGCATAGAGATTGCTGATGTGAGACAACTCCGCAATTTGGGCGCTTACCGCTTTGATTATTGCCGGATGCGCGTGACCAAGAATATTGGTAGCGATACCACCTAGAAAATCTAGATAACGTTTGCCTTCTTCATCCCAGACTTCCACGCCTTTTCCGCGTACCAAGGTAATCGCGGGAACGCCGTAGTTATTCTGCATCGCGCCGTGCCAGCGCTCCTGGGTATTCATGCGTAGACCACCGTTCCGCCCTGACCTTTGAGGGCCGCCGAAAGATTGGAAATTTCTCTGCCGTCGATAATGCGGGCACGCGCAGCTCCCGATGAGAGCGCATTAATTACCGCTTTTACTTTAGGAGCCATTCCATCCGCAAAGGAAGGCGACAATTCCATGAGTTCGGGCAGTGAGATCTCATCAATCAAGGAAGTCGTATCCGGCCAATTCCTGTAAATTCCCGGAACATCAGTAACAAATAAGACTTCACTCGCTTTTAGCGCTCCTGCAATACTCCCACTGGCGATATCGCCATTAATATTCAAAGCCTGTCCATCAGATTGCACAGAGACGGGCGAGATAATTGGTAGGTATCCATTATCGAGCAGCAAATTCAGAAGCGAAGGATCAGCGCTTTCGGCTTCGCCCACGAGACCGATATCGATCTCATTTCCGTTGACCGACGGTTTGAATTTGCGTGCGCGCAGAGTTCGCCCATCCCCGGATGAGAGACCAACTGCATTGACGCCATGGGCGATGAACTTGTTTGTGAGTTCTCGTAAGACACCCCCGGAAAGAGTGCGTTGGACAATATCCATCGCCTCAGGACTAGTTGTTCGATAGCCAGAGTTCATCGCACTCTCAACGCCGTGAAATTTCAGTTCGGCATCGATAGCCGGTCCGCCTCCGTGTACTAGAACAACGCGTCCACCGCTAAGGTGAAATTGGGCGATCGCTGCGATGATGGCGGAGTTTGCTGCAGCGCTCTCCAAAACATGACCACCATATTTGATGACGATCATGCGCCTACACCGACACTGGTAAGACCAGAATTTTCAGCAGCGCCTACCATCAGATTTGCGTTCTGAATCGCTTGCGATGCTGCACCCTTACCGAGGTTGTCGATGGCCGCAGAGACGATAAGGCGATTGGTGTGGGTATCAACTGCAACTTGTAGTTGCACCCCGTTAGAACCAAGTACAGCTGCAGTCTTTGGAAGTAATGGTTCACGTAGGAGCGATACAAACTCTTCGCTCTCGTATGCACCCTGATACATCTCCCGCACCTGCGTGGTCGTCAAAGGCTCCTTCAACTTTGCGGTAACCGTTGCGAGAATGCCCCGGGGCATGGGGGCCAAGATTGGCGTGAATGAAATCTTTACGGAACCACCGGTAATTTTCGAAAGGGTCTCTTCTATCTCTGGCGTATGTTGGTGCACTCCCCCAAATTTGTAGGAAGTAAGTGAGCCCATGATTTCGCTGGCCAGGAGGTTCGCGCTGGCTTTACGACCTGCTCCTGTAGTCCCAGATGCCGCAACGACGACAATATCTTCGGCATCGATTATTCCGTGGCTGAGCGCGGGCGCAGCAGCGAGGGCGATCGCTGTCGCATAGCAACCGGGGTTGGCGACTCTGTTGGAGCCAGCTATAGCAGCGCGCTGTGAACCAATCTCTGCAAGACCATATGTCCAAGTGCCAGCGTGCGTTCCTCCGTAATACTTTTCCCATAGCTCACTTGAGTGCAACCTAAAGTCGGCTCCCAGGTCAACAACCTTTACCCCAGAATCTAAATCCGCAACGAGCTTGGCCGATTCTCCATGTGGAAGAGCAAAGAAGATCAACTCACATTCATTCATCCGAGTTGAGTTGGTCTCCTCGAAGCTCCGATCCCCCAGCGTTGCGAGCTGTGGATGTACGGCCGCGACCAAATTGCCCGCCTGTGAGGCGGCAGCGAGGTACTCAATCTCAAAAAGAGGGTGGTTAAGAAGCAGGCGGATCAACTCGCCACCCGAGTATCCGCTAGCCCCGACGATGCCTATTTTCATAGGGTCAGCGTAGAGGAGTATGAATAATTATGCAATTTTGTGCATAATTATGCGCGAACCACCGCCCCGCACTCTGCTGCCGCACTCGCCACTGCTAACTCCCGATAACCTGAGACCTCTTCGGCTGTGAGTGTCCGGTCCGCCGCCCGGAATGTGAGGGTGAAGGCCAAAGAGACCTTGCCCTCCCCCAGACTTTCATATCGATCAAAGAGAGATATTGACTCGAGCAGCGCTCCGGCACCTAAAACTAGCGCCGCCTCAACTTTCGCCGCTGGGATAGTGCTGTCAACGATGAGCGAGACATCCTGAGTTGCGGCAGGCATCGTAAAGATTGGCTTAGCGCTCTTGGAGGCCACGAAAGGTAGTTCAGAGAGATTAACTGCGAAGGCGCAGGTCCGAGCTGGGAGACCAAGTGCTTCGAGGACCCGGGGGTGCAACTCACCAGCATGAGCTACAGGCTTTCCACCAACTTGAATCTCCGCGCAACGACCTGGATGCCATGGAGCCAAGTCAGATTGGGCTAGCACTCCGCTATTGCCAGTTAGTTCCACAATGGAGAGCGCCATATTCGTGGCATCGGACCAATCGAAGGCGCGGCCCGCCCCCCACCATCCAGAACGATCGAGTGAACCGACAACAACTGATCCCACAAAGAGAGGTTGAGGAGGAACGCTGCCATAGATCTCGGCGATAGTTTCGGCCGACGGGCGTGAAGTGGTCGCTACCGGTGAGACGTGCGTCAATTTCGCTACATCACGAAAGACTGTTCCAATTTCAAATATTGCTACGTCTTTGGCACCACGGCCCAAGTTTCGCTTCGCTGCTTCAAGCAGGCCAGGAAGCAGATGCGTCCGGAGTAGTGGTGCTTGATCGGACATAGGGTTTGCCAATTTGAAGCTGGCGGCCCTTGCGCCTGTGAAACCCAAGGTGTCAACCATCTCTTGATTGACGAAGGGATAGTTGTAAACCTCAGAGAAGCCTTGGTTTGCTAAGTAGTGTGCGATGCCGCGCTTACGATACTGCGCCGGACTCAAAGTAGCCGCGGCTCTTCCAATAGGAAGCGTTCCTACAATTTCATTGAGCCCGACCAACCGACCGACCTCTTCGACAAGATCAGAAGGAGTCAAGAGATCGCTCCGCCAGGTTGCCGGGGTTACCAGCCAATGCGTGGAACTTTTAATATCGATAGCACAACCGACAGTTTTGAGGTGGGCAGAAACCGTCTCAGTCGGTACGACTACTCCCAAGAGTCGCGAGACAAACTCGGGATCAAAATCGATCGTCACGCTCGGTGGGACTGCACCTGCGGTTGCACTCCCCACATAGGTAGCGCCCCCTAACTCGATCAGGAGCGAGGTCGCACGCGCACTTGCAATTGACGCTAGCGCTGGATCTACCGCCCGCTCCAGGCGACGAGAGGCCTCGGAAGATAGTCGGTGCGATCGTGAATTCTTTGCGATCGATATTGGATCAAAGCGCGCCGCTTCAATCGCGATGCGGGTCGTTGTTGCGGTCACCTCTGATGAGAGCCCACCCATCGTTCCCGCTAAGGCGAGAGCTTGTGCATCGTCCGCAACTAGTAGGTTGGACGGCACTAATTTGCGCACCTGCCCATCGAGAGTTGTAAATTCACTCTCGCGATCGGCCCGCCTAATATGAAGTGATCCATTGATTTTCTCTGCGTCGAAAGCGTGTAGCGGTTGTCCGAGTTCGAGCATGACGTAGTTAGTTACATCTACCGCCAACGATATGGAACGCATTCCGCACTTTTCAATGCGACGACTCATCCAAAGAGGAGTACGAGCAGTCGGATCAAATCCAGTAAGGGTGCGAATGTAAATCACACTCGCCGCCGTCGGATCATCTATGGAAACTTGTACGCCTGAACCATTTAATACATAACCGTCAGTAGCAACATCAGAAGCAGGATCGTGGAAAGGTAGTTGTAACGAGGCCGCTAATTCGCGCGCTAGTCCACGGATGGATAGGGCGTAACCCCGATCGGGGTTAATCGCTACATCAAAGATGACATCGTTAATCTGTAGGAGTGCCACAGCATCTGCACCAGGTTCACCTTCGCTAAGAACGATAATTCCTGTGTGATCTTCGCTGAGCGCTAACTCACGGGCAGAGCAGATCATTCCATTGGATATATGTCCATACGTTTGTCGCGCCGCAATAGCAAAACCCCCGGGAAGCACCGCACCGGGAAGCGAGACAACCACCAAGTCACCGACGGCAAAATTTGTGGCGCCACAGATTACGTAGCGAACTTCGGACTCTCCGCAATCCAAACCCACGTAGCGGATCGGCTTCTTCTGACCCTCCACTTGTTCGATGGAGAGAACTCTTCCGACCACCAATGGTCCGCTCAGATCTTTACCTTGCTCCTCCACGCTCTCGACTTCAAAGCCAACCGAGACGAAGGCTTCCTCAATCTCAGCGGTTGTGAGCGTTTGTGGGATTGCTACGTATTGATTGAGCCATGACAGAGGAACTTTCACTTCACACCTGTTCCAAAACTCTGGGAGAAGCGGAGATCCCCTTCAACGATGTCATGCATATCCGTGATGCCGTGGCGAACCATCAGCGTGCGCTCTAGCCCCATGCCGAATGCGAATCCACTATAAATATCGGGATCGATTCCACACGCGATCAAGACCTTGGGGTTGACCATCCCGCAACCGCCCCATTCGATCCAGCGTCCATTGAAATAAAAATCAACTTCAGCGCTTGGTTCTGTGAAAGGGAAGAAGGAAGAGCGTAGGCGGGTCTTTACGTCGGGTCCAAAGATGGAACGCGCGAAATGATCAAGCGTGCCTTTGAGATCAGCCATCGTGATCCCTTTATCAATGACAAGTCCTTCGACTTGAGAGAAGACGGGTGTGTGAGTCGCATCGAGTTCATCAGCTCGGTAGGTGCGACCGGGACAGATCACATAAATCGGAGGCTTCTCCTCGAGCATGGTGCGAACTTGTACAGGTGATGTGTGCGTTCTTAGGACCAGATGAGAGTCGAGCGGCTCGATGAAAAAAGTATCTTGCATAGTTCGAGCAGGATGATCTGCAGGGATATTGAGGGCATCAAAGTTAAGCCATTCGGCCTCCAACTCGGGTCCCTCGGCGACCCTGTACCCCATTCCCAAGAAGAGGTCACAAATCTCATTTGTAAGAATAGTTAGTGGATGCAGCCCACCTTTCGGGGAACGTCGCGCAGGGATGGTGACATCAACTCGCTCCTCAACCAGAACCCTCGCATCGCGCTCCGCCTCCAAGACTTGAATTCGAGCTTCGAGCGCTACTGATACTTGATTCTTCGCCTGACCGATAATCTTTCCAAAGGTAGATCTCTCTTCAGGAGTCAAAGTGCCCAACTGCTGGTTGGCTCGCGCTATCGGAGACTTATCCCCGGCATGGGCCGTTCTTACCTCTTTAATCTCCTCTAGAGAGTTGGCCGCACTAATCGCAGCAAGCGCTTCATTCTTCGCACTTTCAATTGCTGACGCGGAGAGGCTCATGGGAGAGAATCCTACTGAACGCCGAGTTAGTTTGAGAGGTAATACATCGTGATGGCGGCTGCACTTGCCACATTGAAACTCTCGGCATGGCCACGCATCGGAATCGAGATACGTTGAAAGGCTGGGGCAAGTTCCGGCAGGCCACGTCCCTCATTCCCAAAGACCAGGACAGTAGGCAGGGTTTTATCGATCTCAGCAATTGATTGATCGGAGGAACCATCTAGCGCTACTAAGGCTAGCTGCCGTGCGTAGGCGAACTCTTCGAGGAGATCAAGCGGGACTTCATCAATAACAGGAATATTCCAGAGCGATCCAGCGGTAGATCTAACAACTTTAGGACTATAAATGTCGACGCTCTGATCGCTAAAAATTACTAGATCGAAGCCGCATGCATCGGCGGTACGAATCGCAGTTCCGGCGTTACCTGGATCTTGAATCTGCCAAAAATAAGCGACCTTTGTCAGAACCGTGTCGCCAAAACGGGAGATATCTGAAGGAAGGTACTTGCAAAGAGCCAAGATTCCTTGCGGTGATTGGGTATCTGCCATCGCGCTCATCACTTGATCGCTGACCATAATAATTTCGTGGCGATCCAAGATCTCTTGAGAAAAATCGGAACGTAGCTTCTCAAGACCTGAGTCGGTGAGATAGAGAATGTCGATCAGCGGTGCGCTTGCCACGTGAGGCACGAGCGCGCTGCGCAAAGACTGCAACCCATCTGCCACGAAAGTTCGTTCCAGGGTTCTCAACTTTTTCCCTCGTGGACCCAAAAGAGCCTTCACTCGCTCCACATGGGGCGAATGAAGGCTCGTAATAGGTGCGTGTGTCAAAGCTGGATAAAACTACGCGTTAACGACGTGTTGGCGCGCTACCTCAACCAAAGCCGCGAATGCAGCTGGGTCGTTAGTGGCCATCTCTGAGAGAACGCGACGATCTACTTCGATTCCCGCAGCCTTCAGGCCTTGAATGAAACGGTTGTAGGTCAAGCCGTGTGCACGAGAACCAGCATTGATGCGTTGAATCCAGAGTTGGCGGAAGTCGCCCTTCTTATCCTTACGGTGGTCAAAGGCGTAGACCATACTGTGAGTAAGTTGCTCTTTAGCCTTTGTGAATAGACGGGAACGCTGTCCGCGATAACCAGCGGTGCGCTCGAGAGTGGTACGACGCTTCTTGGCAGCGTGGACGCCGCGTTTTACTCTTGCCATTTACCTGCTCCTTACTTCAAACCGAGCATGCGCTTGGCTGTCATGGTGACTGTCTTCTTACCAGTTGCATCATTACTCAAACGACGAGTAACGCGCGAAGATTTATGTTCAAGAAGGTGGCGCTTACCAGCGCGCTCGTGCATGATCTTGCCGGTGCCGGTCAGACGGAACGTCTTCTTGGCCCCACTGTGGGTCTTCATCTTTGGCACTTCATACCTCCTGTTTGGACTAACGTGTAGGACTTACTTCTGTGGTACTTCTAAATATTTCTGACTAAAAATTAATTCGCGACCTCTTGCGAGGCCGAAACCTCTGGGGTTACTGCAGGTGCTGGCTTTGGCGTTGGCTTCTTTGCTGCCTGGCTCTTCTTCAGAACTGGCCCCAAAACCATCGTCATGCTCTTTCCCTCTTTCTTAGGAGCGAACTCGACGAAGCCGAACTCCACAACCTCTTCCGAGAGTTTCATCAACAACCGGTAGCCCATCTCTGGACGCGTCTGCTCTCTTCCTTTGAACTGAACAGTTACCTTCACCTTGTCGCCACCCTTGAGGAAGCGCTCGATATGAGCTTTCTTCGTCTCGTAATCGTGTGGCTCAATCTTCAATCCAAAACGAATCTCTTTGACCACGATGTGGGTCTGGTTCTGCCTAGCCTCGCGTGCCTTCTGTGCGATCTCGTACTTGTACTTTCCGAAATCCATGATCTTGCAAACGGGTGGTTTAGCATCTGGAGAGATTTCTACGAGATCGAGGCCAACCTCTTCTGCCATGGAAAGGGCAGTAGCGGTAGCTACGATTCCGACCTGCTCACCAGAGAAACCAATCAGACGAACTTCTGAGGCTCTGATTCGATCGTTGATTCTTTGTTCGGCGCTGATAACTCTTCCTCTCTAGAAAATTGCTTTCACAAGAGGGATTAGTCGCACACAAAAACAGACCCCCCAAATATGGGTGGGCATCTTCTTGACCAATCAGCCGGAGCCGATGAGGTGGGAGCGACGAACTCCACTTGTTGGGGTAAGGATACCCCGAGGGTGTGCAAAGGGAGAAATCGGTGGCTATCCCCCGATTGCGTGGACTCCACCATCTACGTGGATGATCTCGCCCGTTGTCTTGGGAAACCAATCCGAAAGTAGGGCTATCGCACCACGTGCGGAGGGCTCTGGATCGGTGAAATCCCAGGCCAAAGGCGAGCGGGCGTTCCAAACGTCTTGATACTCCTCAAAACCAGGAATCGACTTGGCCGCGATGGTGGCCAGTGGCCCGGCGGCGATCAGGTTGACGCGGATATTGTCCGTACCCAAATCTCGGGCCAAGTAGCGGTTGGCAGACTCTAAGCCAGCTTTGGCAACGCCCATCCAGTCGTACTTTGGCCAAGCGACCGTGGCGTCGAAGGTGAGGCCGACGATGCTGGCTCCACTCTCGGGATAGAGATCCCGAACAGCCATTGCAAGAGACTTATAGGAGAAGGTTGAAGTGTGAACCGCGATCGCGACATCTTCCCACTCGGTATTGAGGAAATTGCCACCTAGCGCGGCCTGGGGAGCAAAGCCGATGGAGTGGACTACCCCATCGAGGTGCGGGACATACTTTTTCACTTCACCAGAGAGAGCTGCCAGATGCTCCTTGTTGGTGACATCAAGTTCAATGACGGGAGCAGGATGAGGCAGGCGTCCAGCAATTCGAGTGGTCAAACTAAGGCCGCGACCAAAACCCGTCAGAACTACAGTGGCGCCCTCTTCTTGAGCGAGCTTGGCGATGTGAAAAGCAATGGAACTGTCTGTGAGGACTCCCGTCACCAAGATGTTCTTGCCAGTAAGTAGTCCCATTAGTGACCCATTCCCATTCCTCCGTCGACCGGAATAACTGCTCCTGTTATATAACTAGCCTCTGGAGAGGCAACAAATTTAACTACCGCGGCAACTTCCTCTGGCGAGCAGAAGCGGCCCAGGGGAATTGCTCCCACATACTTTTCGCGCAGCGAATCGCTGAGTTCTGCCGTCATATCGGTTTCAACAAAGCCGGGCGCAATCACATTGAAGGTCAGTCCGCGGGAGCCGTATTCACGAGCCAGCGCTCTGGCCATCCCTACGAGACCACTCTTAGTAGCGGCGTAATTAACTTGACCGGCAGATCCTAGAAGTCCAACAACCGATCCAATAAAAATCACCCGTCCGCTGCGCTTCTTCATCATTGGCGCGATGGCCTTCTGTGCGGTTCTAAATGTTCCAGTCAGATTGGTTTCTACGACCGCGGTGAAATCTTCTTCACTCATACGCATCGTTAGCCCATCGCGGGTAATTCCTGCATTGGCTACCAGCACATCGACCGAGCCGTACTTCGCCTCAATTTCGGCGAATGCTGCGTTCACGCTCTCTTGGCTAGTGACATCCATCTGCACTCCGACTAGCCCTTCAGGCGCTCCGCCTGTGCGGTAGGACACAATGACGAGATCTCCATCTTTGGCGAAGGAGCGAGCAATCGAAAGCCCAATCCCGCGATTGCCTCCAGTCACAAAAACAATACGCGGACCTTCAGGCGTCGATGTCATAGGAGCAGGCTAACTGCTACTGATGCGTAGTTAAAAGAGGCGCGAAAGGGTCCTCGCCTCTACGCTTTAGCCATGTTTAGAGACGGCGCCAAATCCGGAAAGAAGCAGACACCGGTAGTCATCACGAGCGCTCTTGACCCACTCTCGGAAGATCAGCGCGGCAGACAACGTCGCTACTTCCTCTCCATGATGATCCGAACAGCCTGCTTTGTCGCCTCCATCTTCCTTCCCAATCCATACCGCTGGATCTCGATGGCAGGAGCAGTATTCCTCCCCTATGTTGCCGTTGTTTTAGCTAATGCTGGGCGGGAAAATTCCTCGGGTCCAAACTCTCTTATGGGTGTGCAGAGAAGGCAGATTTCGGGCAATTCGAAGGATCTGTTACAGGGCGGAATTTAAGACCTGTCGTTGGTAAAGATCGAAGTAAAGCCCGCGTAGACCTACCAAGTATTCGTGCGTTCCCTGCTCCACGATTCTTCCCGACTCTAAAACCAGGATTTGATCGGCCTTCTGAATTGTCGAAAGTCTGTGCGCGATGACGATGCTGGTGCGACCTTCCAATGCCACTTCAAGAGCTTCTTGAACGAGGGCTTCGTTTTCAGAATCTAAGTGGGCAGTTGCCTCATCCAGAATTACGATGCTTGGTGCCTTGAGGAGCAAACGTGCAATTGCCAAGCGCTGCTTCTCGCCTCCACTTAAACGATGGCCACGCTCTCCTACCACCGTATCGAGCCCATTGGGAAGGGACTGAATAAAGGACCAGATTTGAGCTGCTTCACACGCAGCCTGAATTTCAGCTTCAGTAGCATCGATCTTCGCATAGCGCAGGTTAGCTTCGATAGTGTCATGAAACATATGTGAATCCTGCGTAACTACTCCTATTTCATTGCGCAGAGATGCGAGTGTCAATTCACGTACATCTACTCCATCGATCTGAATCGAACCTTGAGTGACATCGTAGAGCCGCGGAACGAGACCGGAGATCGTGCTCTTTCCTGCCCCGGATGGTCCAACTATTGCCGTGAAAGTTCCAGGAGCACAGTAAAAGGAGATATCTTGTAGAACTACTCCCGAATCCACCATCTCTTTCTTCGCGGCCAACTCCAGCGACGCAAGTGAGATCTCGCTCGCCTTTGGATAAGCGAACTGCACATGGTCGAATGTGATCGAAGGACTAGTAGAAGGAATTACACGAGCGTCATCGCGATCGCGCACCATCGGCTGCAGATCCAGAACTTCAAATACTCTTTCAAATGAGACGAGAGCCGTCATGACATCTACTCGCACATTAGAGAGCGAGGTGAGAGGGCCGTAGAGGCGAGCCAAAAGAGTAGTAATCGCCAGCAGCGATCCCACCGTGATGGCACCAGATATCGCAAGATGGCCACCAATTCCGTAGGCCAGCGCAGATGCAATCGCTGCAATAGTTGTAATCGTCATAAAGAAGATGCGGTTGAGCATCGCAGTCTGGATACCAATGTCGGCAACTCGGCGAGCTTTCAGGCGGAAGCTCTCCTTCTCGCGAGCTGGCTCTCCGTAGAGCGTGACTAACAGAGCGCCGGAAACATTGAAGCGCTCAGTCATAGTGGACGCCATTTCGGCATTAAGAGTGAAGGATGCGAGGGTCAGCCCTTGAATCTTCTTCCCCACCCACTTGGTCGGAATCAAGAAGAGCGGAAGTAAGAGCAGCGAAGCCACCGTGATCTGCCACGAAAGTGTGATCATCGCGGCAGCGACAAGAGTAAGCGTCAAGATATTGCTCAGAATGCCGGAGAGAGTGTCAGTGAAGGCGTTCTGAGCCCCCATTACATCGGAATTGATGCGTGAGATAAGGGCACCGGTTTGCGTACGAGTGAAGAAGGCAATCGACTGCTTCTGAATGTGTGCAAATACCTGCGTACGCATCTCGTAGATCAAACCTTCACCGATGCGCGATGAATACCACCTTGAGATGAGATTTACTCCAGTATCGACCAAAGCAATGACTGCGACAATGGCAGCTAGTTCGGTCACCACGGTGCCATTGCGAGGGATAACACCCTTATCAATTAAATTCTTTAGAAGAAGCGGGGTGGCAACGGTAAGAAAGGAGTCGGCGATGATCGTCAGCAGGAAGAGGAACAAGTAGAGCTTGAATGGTTTGGCGAATTCCCAGATACGTCGGAGGGTATCTGGCTTCAGCTTCATATCCTTAACAGCAGGATCGCGCGTTAATGAGCGCATCGCGGAGCGCGCTCCACCACCGCCACCCCTGGCACCCATCGACATAAGTAATCCTTAATAAGAGTTAGACAGTGAAACCGATGGCGCGCAGTTGTTCGCGACCATCGTCTGTGATCTTGTTTGGACCCCAAGGTGGCATCCAGACCCAGTTGATCTGTACATCTGAAGTTATATCAGCGAGCACCTGACGCGCTTGGTCTTCGATGACATCCTGCAGCGGGCAGGCTGCCGAAGTAAGGGTCATATCGAGTACAGCGACGTTCTCGGCGTTGACGCTCATCTCATAGACGAGACCGAGATCCACCACGTTGATACCCAATTCTGGGTCAATGACATCCTTGAGGGCCTCGGTTACCTCATCCAAGGTAGCTAACTGCTGACTCATATCTCTGCTCCATTCTGAATCGCCGCATCCTTAAATGCCATCCAACTCAATAGCGCGCACTTTACTCGTGCTGGGAATTTAGAGACACCCGCCAACGCGATTGCATCCTCTAAAACTTCCTCGTCGCCAGATATATTCCCTTTGCTCTGCATCAACTCGGTAAATTCACGGAGTGCGGTTCCAGCCTGCTCTACGGACTTTCCATTTACTAAATCACTCATGATGGAGGCACTTGCCTGGGATATCGAGCACCCAACCCCATCCCAGATTAAATCCTCGACAACCCCATCTTTAATAGAGAGGCTAAGAGTGATCTCATCTCCGCAATTGGGATTGACGTGATGCACTTGAATCTCTCCGACTGGCAGACCCTTGTTGTGTGGCTTCTTGTAGTGATCGAGGATCACCTCTTGATAGAGCGAATCGAGTTCCATTAGCGCTTCCTAAAGTAATCTCGGGCGCCGATTACGGACTCGAGGAGAACATCAACATCGGAAAGTTCGTTGTACAGATAGAAAGAGGCACGAGTTGTACCCACGACGCCAAGCTTGCGAATGAGGGGCCAAGCGCAGTGATGACCCGTTCTAACTGCAACGCCATATTGATCCATCACCTGTCCAACATCGTGGGGATGTAGGCCGTCAACTACGAAGGAGATCACTCCCCCTCGAGCCTGCATGGTTTGTGGTCCGAGCACGCGAACCCCTTCAATCTCTTGGAGACCCTTAAGGGCATACTCGGTGAGGGTCATCTCCCATGAGTGAATATTGGGAAGTCCAATATTGGAGAGGTATTTAAGAGCTGCCTCTAAACCCACAGCCTGCGCCATGTTAGGCACACCTGCTTCGAAGCGCCGTGGAATTGGCGCCCAAGTTGAATCGGTCATCGTCACTGACTCGATCATGGAACCGCCATACAAATAAGGCTCCATCTGATTGAGAAGCTCGGCCCGACCCCAAACAACTCCAATGCCGGTTGGTCCTGCAGCTTTGTGTCCTGAGAAGGTGAGGAAATCAACTCCCATCCCGCGAATATCAACGGGCATGTGTGGAATTGATTGGCAGGCATCTAAGACGAAAAGTGCACCCACTGCGTGAGCGGCAGCGATAATCGGTGGCAAGTCTGGAACTGAACCCAAGACATTTGATTGATGAGTTATGGCAACAATCTTGGTCTTCTCGGTTATAACTTCGTCAATGTTCGAGAGATCTAACGAACCGTCTAGATTCATGGAGAACCATTTAAGAACGGCTCCGGTGCGCTTGGCTAACTGCTGCCAAGGCAAGAGGTTTGCGTGGTGCTCTAACTCTGAAACAACGATCTCATCGCCAGCTCGGATACCGAGTAGGCCCGTGCTTCTCTCGAAAGAGGTTGCCAACAGGTTGAGACCCTCAGTGGCACTTTTGGTAAAGATAACTTCATCACTATCAACCGCTAGAAAATCGGCGGCGCTCTGCCTAGCACCTTCGTAGGCAGCGCTCGCTTGCTCGGCTAAGTAGTAGCTACCCCTGCTTCTCTCGAAAGAGGTTGCCAACAGGTTGAGACCCTCAGTGGCACTTTTGGTAAAGATAACTTCATCACTATCAACCGCTAGAAAATCGGCGGCGCTCTGCCTAGCACCTTCGTAGGCAGCGCTCGCTTGCTCGGCTAAGTAGTAGCTACCCCGATGCACTGCAGCATTATGTTTGGTGTAAAAATCTCGTTCGGCGTTAATTACGGCCCATGGCTTTTGACTGGTCGCCCCACTATCAAGGAAGACCAAGCGTTTTCCTCCACGCATCTTCTCTTCAAAGATGGGGAAGTCGCGCTTGATCGCCGCTACATCAAAGGGTGGATTCATCTTTAAGCAGTGACGTACTCTGCATAACCATTCTCTTCGAGCTTCGTGGCCAATTCTGGTCCGCCCTCTTCCACGATGCGACCAGCGGCAAAGACGTGAACAAAGTCAGGCTTGATGTAGCGCAGGATGCGGGTGTAGTGAGTGATAAGCATGATTCCAAGATCTTGATTCTCTTTCACGCGATTCACACCTTCGGAGACGATACGCAGCGCATCAACGTCAAGACCGGAATCGGTCTCATCGAGGATCGCGATCTTTGGCTTCAAGAGCTCCATCTGCAGAATCTCATGGCGCTTCTTCTCGCCACCGGAGAATCCCTCGTTGACGTTGCGCTCGGCGAATGCAGGATCCATCGAGAGGACTGACATTGCCTCTTTAACCTCGCCGACCCATGTCCTGACCTTTGGAGTCTCGCCGCGAATTGCGGTTACAGCTGTTCGGAGGAAGTTGGAAACAGAGACACCAGGTACCTCAACGGGATATTGCATCGCAAGGAAGAGACCAGCCTTGGCGCGCTCATCAACGGTCATCGCCAGGACATCTGCACCATTGAGGGTCACAGAGCCAGAAGTAATCGTGTACTTGGGGTGGCCAGCAATCGAATACGCCAAGGTAGATTTACCTGAACCGTTAGGTCCCATGATGGCATGTACTTCACCTG
>DAIMCZ010000011.1:0-5379 GCA_036726125.1 Candidatus Nanopelagicaceae bacterium | reverse complement strand
GCCAAGGTAGATTTACCTGAACCGTTAGGTCCCATGATGGCATGTACTTCACCTGATTTGATCGTCAGATCTACGCCACGAAGAATCTCTTTAGAGCCCTCCTCGGTGACAACGGAGACATGCAGTCCCTTTATCTCTAGTGTGCTCATTTACATCTCCTTCGTCTTGGGGCTAATAGTTAAATCATTTCCATCGCGAGTAACGCTAAGAGTTTCAATTGCTTCTGTTGCTGGCAGGGTGAGCGCTTCCCCGGTCCGTAGGTCAAAGTCTGCACCGTGAAGCCAGCATTCGATTGCAAAGCCTTTTACCTCGCCATCTGATAGCTCGGCATACGAGTGTGAGCAGATATTTGAGATTGCAAAGACCTCATCGCCAACGCGGGCGACACAAACCGGTTTTCCATCAACCTCAACAGCTACGGGCTTTCCGGGTATCAGGGAATCAAAGGCGATCTGGGTCATATGTGGACCGTCGCAAGTTCATTATCGATACGGCTCATGATCCGCTCTTCAACCTCGGGCAACCCCAACTTGGAAACGATCTCGGAGAAGAATCCGCGAATCACAAGACGGCGTGCCTCTTCAGAAGGAATTCCGCGAGACATCAAATAGAAGAGTTGCTCATCGTCGAAGCGACCTGTGGTGCTTGCATGGCCAGCGCCCACAATATCTCCGGTCTCGATCTCTAAATTGGGCACAGAATCAGCGCGCGCACCATCAGAGAGCAGCAAGTTGCGATTGAGCTCGTAGGTATCCGTACCTTGCGCCGCGGCTTTAATAAATACATCGCCGATCCATACGGTATGCGCGGAGTCACCATTGAGTGCGCCTTTGTAGTTGACGCGAGATTTTGCTCCCGGAACGCCATGCTCAACGTGAACGCGATGCTCGAGGTGCTGACCATGTGTTGCAAAGTAGAGTCCGAAGAGTTCGGCGCTTGACCCCGGACCTGTGTACTCAACGGTCGGCAAGAGGCGCACAAGGGAGCCGCCGACTGTTATGACATATGAGGTAAATGCGGCGTCCTTAGCGATTATCGCGTGGTGACGTGCAACATGGACTGCCTTAGCAGACCACTCCTGCAACGTAATGAAACGCAGGTTTGAGCCGGGCGCGAGGTTGAACTCGACATCTTCAGCGAATACCCCATCGCCCGCATTTGAGATGACGAGCGTTGCACGACTGTGGAGGCCGGCATTTATCTGCACTCGTGAAGCTTCAGGAGCCATCTCCAAAACTTGGCGCGAAAGAATGATGGGAGCATCGAGCTCTGCATCCTTTGCAATCGAGATCACCAAGACTTTCGAGGCGGCTTCGCGGACGCGCTGTACAACCTGGTCGTTGCTCTCCGAGAGAGGTGGGAAGGAGGAGGCATCCTCCACTGTGATGGAAACCCCGACAGGAATATCGGAGGGCTCCAGCGAGATGCGGTCGTGCAATGCCACGGCAGGATCGTGCAACCCAGCGAGACGGTTAAGAGGAGTAAAGCGCCAAGGCTCCTCTCGCCCCGTGGGAGCTAAATAATTCGTAGTTGTTGCAAGAGACATTAGCCAACAGCGCCTTCCATTTGCAGTTCGATTAAGCGATTGAGTTCGAGGGCGTACTCCATTGGAAGTTCGCGAGCGATTGGCTCAATAAAGCCACGGACAATCATCGCCATCGCTTCATCTTCCGAGAGTCCTCGTGACATTAAGTAGAAGAGTTGGTCGTCGCTGATCTTGGAGACAGTTGCCTCGTGTCCCATCGATACATCATCTTCACGAATATCGACGTAGGGGTAAGTGTCAGAGCGCGAGATCGTGTCGACGAGTAGTGCGTCGCACTTCACGGTGGACTTAGAGTGATGTGCACCGGGTTGCACCTGAACTAGACCGCGATATGAGGTACGGCCTCCCCCGCGCGCCACCGACTTGGAGATAATTGTCGATGACGTGTACGGAGCAGCATGCACCATCTTTGCGCCGGCATCTTGATGTTGACCTTCGCCGGCAAAGGCGATGGAGAGAGTTTCACCCTTTGCATGCTCACCCATGAGAAAGACAGCTGGATACTTCATGGTGACTTTGGAGCCGATATTTCCATCGATCCACTCCATGGTTGCACCTTCAGCACAGGTGGCACGCTTGGTGACTAGGTTATAGACGTTGTTCGACCAGTTCTGGATCGTTGTATAGCGCACACGTGCGTTCTTCTTCACGATGATCTCAACAACAGCTGAGTGCAAAGAGTCTGAAGAGTAGATAGGTGCGGTGCAGCCTTCTACATAGTGAATGTATGAACCTTCATCAGCAATGATCAGGGTGCGTTCGAATTGACCCATATTTTCGGTGTTGATGCGGAAGTAGGCCTGGAGAGGAATATCAACGTGTACACCCTTAGGTACATAGATGAATGAGCCACCAGACCAGACTGAGGTATTGAGAGCAGCAAACTTATTGTCACCGACTGGAATGACGGTACCGAAGTACTCCTTAAAGAGCTCTTCATGCTCGCGTAAACCGGTATCGGTATCTACAAAGATTACGCCCAACTTTTCGAGATCTTCGCGGATGGAGTGGTAGACCACTTCAGACTCATATTGCGCAGCAACACCTGCAACGAGGCGATTCTTTTCAGCATCGGGAATTCCAAGGCGATCGTAGGTATTGCGAATATCTTCTGGTAGCTCTTCCCATGAAGTTGCCTGCTTCTCGGTAGAACGTACGAAGTACTTAATGGTGTCAAAGAAAATTCCAGAGAGATCCGAACCCCATGATGGCATTGGCTTCTTCTCGAAGAGCGAGAGTCCCTTGAGCCGCAGATCGAGCATCCATTGTGGCTCTGACTTCTTCGCCGAGATATCGCGCACAACATCTTCGTCAAGACCCCGTTTTACATTGGTGCCCGCTGCATCTGAATCTGACCAGCCATACTCGTAGGTTCCGATTCCATCGAGTTCTGGATGGAGAGTTGTATCGCTCATGCTCGTGCTCCCTTTTTCTTAGGTGAAACGCTCTTCTGCAATGAATGCGTTGCGGGTATAAAAGTTGTGCAGATTCCATCGCCGTGGGCGATCGTCGCTAAACGCTGGACATGTGTTCCGAGGAGGCGGGAGAAGGCTTCAGTCTCTGCCTCACAGAGTTGGGGAAATTCAGAAGCTACGTGCGCAATTGGGCAATGGTGTTGACAGAGTTGAATTCCCGCCGGAGTGCTCTTGCTCTCTGCCGCATAACCTTCTGCGCTCAAAAAGTCGGCGAGCGCAGCCACCTGCTTTGCCTGTGAGTTCGCTCCCCCTGCTGCCTTGGTAACCCGACGCTCAATGTCATTCGCGCGACTCGCCGCAAAAGCACCGACTAGACCAGGCTCTTCGAGGGTATCGAGGAAGCGCAGTGCTGAGAGTGCGAGATCGTCGTAAGAATGTTCAAATTTTTCACGGCCCAAATCGGTGATAACAAATACCTTCGATGGTCGACCACGACCGCGGAGGGAGGTCGCGACACGGTGGGGTTCGCGCGGCTCCAAAATCCCAATTTCGATAAGGAGATCTAAGTGGCGGCGGATGCCAGCAGGCGTCAACTGCAAGCGCTCGGCGAGCTCAGCGGCGCTCTGTGGTCCGTTTTCCAGAATAGTGCGGGCAACCAGATCCCTGGTCTTATCCTCGCTCTTTTTCACAACAGAAGTGTTGCGTAATTCCGCCCATTCCGCCAATCGGAAGGAGTCGGGGCCTCCTGACGAGAATCGGGGCTCCCAGCCGCAAGGCAATAGGCTAGGCAGGTGAATCTAGCCAGCCTGATCTACACGGCGCTCGTTATCCTGCAAGTAGGAATCATCCTCACCGGAGGCGCCGTCAGGCTCACAGGTTCGGGACTCGGCTGCCCTACCTGGCCACAATGCGTATCGGGTTCGATCGCACCTGTCCCCCATCAGGCTCAAGGCACCCTCCACTCGTGGATTGAATTTGGAAACCGGCTGCTCACCGTCCTATTGGTAATTGCAATCATCGCGGCTGTTGTTGGAGCCTTCCGTTGGGGCAAAGGGCGCGCAGACTGGAAGATGATCCGGCTGCTGGCCCTCACCCAAATAGTGGGCATTGTCGCTCAGATCGTTTTGGGCGGGATTACGGTACTTACAAAGCTCAACCCATTTACCGTCTCGGCTCACTTCTTATTATCAATCGCCTTGATTCCTCCGACTCTCTCGCTGCGTGAACGTATTTACGCGAAAGCGCGCACCGACGTATTGCCTACTACTCGACTCTTGATTCGCATCGTGACGCTCCTTAGCCTGATCGTCATCACCCTTGGAACAGTCGTTACCGGAAGCGGACCACACGCCGGAGACATCCAGGCCAAGCGTTATCACGTCGATCCACGCACGATCTCGTGGATACACGCAGATGCTGTGATCGCACTGATCGGCCTCACAATTGCGCTCTACCTTGTCATCAAGGTTTCCGAGCCGCTACCAATCCAATCCTTCATCGGCAAGAAGGTGCTTCTCTTCTTGGCAATCTGCCTCGGACAGGGCTTGATTGGTTACATTCAATATTTCACTCATCTGCCTGAAGCACTTGTCGCCGCGCACCTGCTGGGAGCTGGTTTGATCTGGCTCTCGATGTGGAATATCGCTTTTAAAGCCAATGCATTTAGTCGCCAGCCGTTAATCAACAGTTAATCAGGACTTTGACGAACAAGGACGTTCGAGAGTCAACAATAGATAATATGAAAATAGGGAGATAACTCGCCATGGAACGCAATACCTGGAGCCCAACAGACGACAGTGCGGTAGCAATCGCCCGAGCCTTAGCTATGGATAGCGTTCAGAAGGTTGGCAATGGTCACCCTGGAACTGCGATGTCCCTTGCGCCAGTTGCTTACACGCTCTTTCAGCGCTTCTTACGCCACGATCCAACCGATTCCGCGTGGCTCGGACGCGATCGCTTTGTCCTCTCCTGTGGCCACTCCTCTCTTACCCTTTACATTCAACTCTTCTTATCGGGCTACGGTCTATCGCTCGATGATCTCAAATCATTCCGCACGCACAACTCTTTAACCCCCGGCCATCCGGAGTACGGCCACACCAATGGCGTAGAAACAACTACCGGTCCCTTGGGAGCCGGAGTATCGAACGCAGTTGGAATGGCGATGGCGGCCCGTTTCGAGAAGGGGCTACTCGATCCGGAGAGCTCAACATCCCTCTTTGATCACAACATCTGGGTGATCTGTTCTGACGGAGATCTTGAAGAGGGCATTAGCGGAGAAGCATCTTCCCTTGCCGGGACGCAAGCGCTCGGTAATTTGAAGATGATCTACGACGACAACCGCATCTCTATCGAGGGTGATACCCACGTAGCATTTACTGAAGATGTTGCCGCTCGCTACCGCGCCTACGGCTGGCACGT
>DAIMCZ010000010.1:23812-26945 GCA_036726125.1 Candidatus Nanopelagicaceae bacterium | reverse complement strand
ACGGCTTAAAGTGGACGACCGCCGCCACCTTGTTGCCTTCAGTTCGAAACTATGTGGTCAACCGTAATAAGACCCCGCTATTGATTCGTGTTCGCGCAGTCAGCGTGATCGGCCCGGGTGTTCCAACGCTGGGAGTACGTATCCCCGGAACCGTTGCAACTGTGACCCCTACGACGCCTGGTGGCACGACTTCGGGTACAAAGAGCACGACTCCGACCCCTAAGACGAGCACGACTCCAACCCCTAAGACGAGCACGACTCCAACCCCTAAGACATCGACTAGCACTACAAAGTCGACGACGAGTGGAGCTCTTAAGACAGGCACAAACCCTTAACACATAGGGACTTGCCTAAACCCTCGGGCTGATTACTTTTTACCCTTTTTGGAACTGCCCGTAGCGCTTGAACTATCTGATCCTGAATTCTTGGTGGGCTTCTTCGCTGGTTTGTGCTTTGGCTTTGGTCGGCTCTTAGGGCGTTTTTTTGAATCCTTGTTGCGCATACCGATGAGCAACCATGCGCCTACTCCAATAACAACCAGACCTCCGGCAATGGGAATGATCGGCAAGCTGGAGCTCTTTCCAGCAGGGGTTGGCGCTATCGAACTAGTGTCAGTTGGCGTGGGTGTTGGGCTATCTGTTGGAAGATCTATGGGTGTTTGATTGGGGTCGGGAACCGCAGTCGCACCAGGATTAAACGTTGCCGTGGTGACTGGATCGGGAATGGCATTTGTTTGAATGAGTTCAACTGCGGAGGCCGACGTATCTCCGGCCGCAGAGGTTGCAACGACTTGATATGTGGAGCCGCCGAGCACGTAAGGAACAATGGCAGTATTCACCCCGCCTTGGACATTTGCGACCGTGAACCAGTTCCGCCCACCATCGCCTGATGTATTCACCGCATAGGAGGCGACATCGGAAAGATCCGTCGGCGTATCCCACGTCAGAGTCACTTTCGTGCCCACGATCGAGTAGTTGAGGGCGAACCCGCCTGTGGGAGCCTTGCCAACTTTTACGACGGCGGCATCGGAGAAGTCGCTTTGCCCGCCACCGAATGCGAGCGCTTTGACCCGATAAGAGTATGTATTGCCGGGTGTTAGGCCATCGACGAGATAGCCGGGGGAGGCCGAACCAGTATTCATCGTTACATTGGTCCAGGTCGTGCCACCATCAGTTGATTGCTGAATTTCATAGCCCGTGATTGAAGTCTGAGTACTTAGGTCCCAATTGAGCGCCACTTGTGTACCGCTAGCTGTCGCAACCAGCCCCGTCGGAGTCGTTGGATTATTGATGGGCACTCCCACCATGGTGACGCTAGGTATGCCTAGGGAGTTATCCGGCCAGATCCAGCGGACCCGAAAATAGTAGTTTTTGCCATCTGTCAGACCCTGGACTCGGATGTGAGTTGAGGTCGGGGGCAACTTGGTAACGGTTGCCCAGGTATTGCCCGAATCGGTGCTCTCCTCAATATCCACCCCATTGATCGGGTCGGTGGGAGGAGTCCAATTGATCAGGACCTGAGACTCTCCGGAGATGAGTGTCGTCGTCGGGGCACCAAGGCCAGTTCCCGCCGCCGCGGCAGCCGAAAAAGCGGCTAACGACTTAAAGAAGATTCCTTGGAGCACGCCCAAGTCTAACTAAGAGAGTCAAGCGAGGGCACAAAAAGGGCTGAGAGCGCGCTGGGTAAGTCCCCGCGCCCCCTAGATGCCCTTGCGCTCGAAGTATTCAAATGCCCATAGGTCGATGGAGTCCAATGTAATTGTGCTGAAGCCGCGAGCCTCGATGGCATCCATGAGCTGTGCGCGATGCTCAGTTGCATGATGAACCGCCTCCGCCAAGAGGGTAGAGCGCAGTGCTTTGATCGTGCGCTCGCCCTCCGAGAAGGTAAGGAGCTCCTCATCCAAATCGGCGGCAGAGAGAATCTTTGCATCACAGCTCTTCAGCGTTTGGGCTAGTGGCTCAAGATCTGCGATGGTTTTGGGTGTCGAGATTCCATTCCATGGAGCAATACCTAAGCAATACACATACCAATCCGAGCCAGAGACGATATGTTGCAAGAGATGTCGAGCGGTCCACTCCGGGTTCGTTATGTAGGCGTCGAGGGCCTCATCGGGAAGAGTGGCGAAGGAGGCGTAGACCTTCTGGTTTGCCCATGACATATGTCGAAGCGCGCGGTGCATTGATATTGGCATAGCGAATTCTCTCAACCTACCTAACTGGGGTCAATCAAACTCAACGGCTATTCGCGGGAGAGATAGATCAGACCGGAGGCAACGATTAGTACTCCTAACCACGAATAGATGTTTAGGCTCTCACCGAGCACAACTGCAGCCAAGAGCGTCGCGGTTGCCGGCTCGGCAAGGACGAGGGTGGAAACTGTCGCAACCTTGATTCTCTTGAGCCCGTAGGCATATGAGGTGTACGCAACGGCAGTCGGCACCAGGCCCAACCACACGGCCATCGCAATCCCTGAACCAGTTAGGAGGAAGTGGTTCTTTCCAAGGGCGAAGCACGGAAGGAGCAATATCGCACCTAACCCAAAGATCTTGTACATCGCCTCGGTGAATGAAGCGCCCCCGCTCATCGCACGTTTGCTGGCGACCGCAAAGAGCGAGTAGGAAGCTCCGGCTCCCAGGGCCTCCAAAACTCCAAGCACGTTGACGTGTGAGAAACCTTTCGCCCCCGTCAAAAAAATAATTCCGACTGTTGTGATCGCCGTGGCAGCGAACCACCTTCGACTTGGAACCTCTTTGGTTATCAAGAAAGCAATCACCCCGGTGAGCGCTGGGGCGGATCCGATCGCTGTAAGCGTGCCCACTGCAACGCCGGTAGAGCGAACCGCCGAGAAGAAGGAGATTTGATAGAGCGCGACCCCGACTCCACCAATTAAGAGGTCAGGAAAGTTGATCCGCTCTCCACCAGATCGCAGAACGCGGTGAATGGCCCAGAGGAAAAGTGCTCCAAAGAGTAAGCGTGCGGAGCCAACCACTAGTGGAGAGGTTCCCTTTGGGCCAAGCGCTTGGGCAGTCCCAGTCGTCCCAAAACAGATACCTGCAAAGATAACCGCGCCATAGTCCTTTACGCGCGGCTGCATCGCGGAATTCTAGCCGAGCAGACCCATCGCCTGAGCAGCC
>DAIMCZ010000010.1:0-23712 GCA_036726125.1 Candidatus Nanopelagicaceae bacterium | reverse complement strand
CGCACACGCGAGGCATTTGCTTGGTCATAGAGGTCGACTTGGAGCGCGGCATTAATGGAGGTCATTCGAGCCTGCTTGCCGATCTGTGATGGATCGTTCGTCTTCTCGGTTCTAAACATTCGGATCCGCCTATTGAGATGGAGCCACTCATACAAGCGCTTGCTTCCAAAGACGAAAGAGGCAGTGATTGGAACGCCCTCGTCAAGCGCGCTCGCTTCCTCCATATTAAGCACACCATCGCTAAACGTTTCAGTCCAGATGCGCATGCCATTTCTTGCCTTCAAGAGTTCGAGAGTTGCATCTGGAACGGCGCCGATTCCCAGCTGTAGAGTCGAGTTATCTTTAATCATGGGAGCGATTCGCTCACCAATAGCCCGACCAATGGGCGAGAGCTCGCCTGACTTATGTTCAGTAAGCGGTTCATCAGATTCAAATAGGAAATCGATCTCGTGCTCGTAAATCTGGGCATCTCCATATGTGTATGGCATGTGCGAGTTGGCCTGGGCGATCACGATGCCACCGTTAGCCCTGACGGATTCAATCGCGGCAGGAAGAATATTTACCTCTGTGCCAAGCGAAACGGTATCGAAGCGCGGGAGAGAGGTATGAATAAGCACCACATCAGGCTTGAGATGGCTTTTGATGAGGACAGGCAAGAGTGAGAGGCGACTAGGGATGTAGGTCAACTCGGGGGAGTTGCGCATGCCAGGTCCAATGAATGCGGATTCATATGAGACACCCGGACGTTTAGGAATTCCCACTTGGGCGTTGAGCATATGGAGGCGATATTTAGGAACTTGAGCATCAAAGGCCGACATCAACGCCTTGGGCATAGCGAAATTGCCAGAGACAACTACACGTGGATTTTCGGGAAGATCTTGCAAGATCGTCTTTAACTGTTCAATTGAAATTCTTCGCATGGTTAATCGTAGAAGGCGAAGAATGGATTACAGACGCATTTCAGGTTAATAGTTTGGTGCCAGCCCTCAAATTGATTGAAGTGAAGATATTGGCCTGCCTTGTTACCCTTCTCACATGGGAAGCGTTGGAGTGGAATTCCTAATCCTTGGGCTCATGCTTGGCGGGGCTACTTTGCTTATAAGTCGCTGGAAATAGCTCGCGTAAGATGTTGCCATGATCATTGATGTCTGGGCCGATGTTGTCTGTCCCTGGTGCTTCATTGGCAAGCGGCGCTTAGAGAAGGCGCTAGA
This sequence comes from Candidatus Nanopelagicaceae bacterium, assembly GCA_036726125.1. GTDB lineage: Bacteria > Actinomycetota > Actinomycetes > Nanopelagicales > Nanopelagicaceae > PALSA-747. Next base: position 22,501 of record DAIMCZ010000010.1, on the reverse strand, counting down.
AACCTTCCCACACCGCGATCATGTCACTATCCGACATCGCGCCTTTCAGCTGCAACCCGATATTAAAGAGACTGTACCTACAAGAGATTATTTGGCGCAGAAGTACCAGGCATCGCTGGAACAGGTGGCTCAGATGCAGGCAAATGTCTGCGCGGTGGCTGATGGAGAAGGACTCTGTTATCAACTCGATGAGACTCTTTCAGGAAATACCTTTGATTCACATCGTCTCTTGCTCTGGGCAGCAACTCTTGAGAAGCAGGATGAACTTCTTGAGGCTCTATTCTCAAATTACTTCGAGAAATCGCTTCCGGTCTTCTCTCATGCCGACTTGGTATCGGCTGCAGTGGGTGTGGGCATTGACGCGGATAAAGCAGATGACCTTTTGACTTCGGATCTATACACTGACGAGGTTATTGCCGACCGAAATCTTGCTCATCAACTAGGCGCAACCGGAGTTCCATTCTTCGTATTTGATATGAAGTATGGAATTTCAGGGGCGCAACCCTTAGAGGCCTTTCAGCAGACCCTCGCAAGCGCGTGGGAAGATGAGATGTCGGAAGCGAGACACTAGAACTCATTTAACTAACTGGTTACTCTTATTGGCATGACAATGGAGTCACCGCTTGCTACAGCGCTCTCGCAATTAAGAGGCGCAATCGATCAACTAGGCCTCTCAGAGAATGATTGGCAAACCCTCTCCACACCTCGACGGGTACTTCAAGTAGCCGTTCCTCTGCGCCGCGATAATGGCGAAGTTGAAATGTATGACGGCTATCGCGTGCAGTATTCGACTACCCGCGGACCATCTAAGGGCGGAGTGCGCTACCACCCCGATATTGATCTCGACGAGACCATCGCGCTAGCGATGTTGATGACTTGGAAGTGCGCTCTCACCAATCTGCCTTACGGTGGCGCAAAGGGAGGAATCGCAGTCGATCCCGGAACGCTATCTCTTCGTGAGAACGAGCGACTAACTCGTCGATACACCTCTGAAATTTTGCCAATCATCGGACCAGAGCGCGATATCCCCGCTCCCGATGTCGGAACTGATGAACGCAATATGGCGTGGATGATGGATACATATTCTGTAAACGCTGGATTTTCAGTCCCGGGTGTTGTCACAGGTAAACCCATTGTTTTAGGCGGATCTCTCGGTCGTACCTCTGCAACGGGTGACGGCGTAGCGATCGCAACTCGCGAAGCCCTTCGAGTAAAAGGCATTTCCATCGAAGGCGCGCGGGTAGCTATTCAGGGCTTTGGAAAGGTGGGCTACTGGGCAGCGCGCGCCGTTGAAGATATGGGTATGAAAGTGGTTTCAGTGAGTGATGTGAATGGGGGAGTGACCGGCTTCCCAAGCGTTACAGCCCTCTGGGATCATTTCTTAGCTAACAAGAATTTGGATCTACCTGGAACCGATCGTCTGACCAATGAAGAGCTCTTGCACTTAGATGTAGATGTCTTGATCCCCGCCGCATTGGCCGATGCAATCACGGAAGCGACAGCCGATAAAGTAAAAGCCAAAATCGTCGTCGAAGGCGCGAATGGACCAACTACCCCAAGTGGCGATGCCATCCTGCACGACAAGGGAATTTTGGTGGTTCCCGATATCTTGGCTAACTCGGGCGGCGTGATTGTGTCGTACTTCGAGTGGGTCCAGGATAAGCAAAACTACTTCTGGAGCGCTGGCGAGGTTAAGACCAACCTCTCGGAGATCCTCATGAGGGCCCTAAATGAGGTTGAAGTCACCGCGACAAATAAGGGGGTCACATGGCGTGAGGCGGCACTAATGTTGGGGGTTGGCAGAGTTGCCGAGGCTCACAAGCTAAGAGGTCTATATCCATGATGAAACGCCGGCTACATCCGGCCTGGATCGCTGCAATAGTTACATTCTTTACGCTCGTTGCAACGTCAGGATTTCGTGCTGCCCCTTCGGTACTTATCGTTCCCTTGCAGAACGCATTTGGGTGGTCGCGTTCGTCGATTAGCGCAGCCGTCTCTATCAATGTTCTCGTTTACGGACTAACTGCTCCCTTTGCGGCAGCGTTGATGGAGCGCTTTGGAATTCGCAGAGTTGTCATGTTTGCTCTCACGATTGTCGGCACAGGCGCCTGGTGCACGCAATATATAAACCGTCCATGGCATCTCGCTGTTCTTTGGGGACTCATCGTTGGCGGTGGCACAGGCTCTATGGCACTGGTCTTTGCTGCATCAATTGCTAACCGTTGGTTCATTAAGAACAAGGGACTTGTGGTGGGAATTCTTACGGCATCGAGCGCCGCTGGGAATCTAATATTTTTACCCGGAATGTCACATCTAGTTGTTCTCTATGGGTGGAAATCAGTTTCAATCACGGTTGCTAGTGGAGCCTTCTTGATGGTTCCCGTGATTTATCTATTCCTGAAGGAGAGTCCGCTCCATGCAGCGGTTAAGCCATATGGTGCGCCTGAGGACTACGAATATCCCGAGATAGTGAAGCGCAATGCGGGGCGTGATGCGATAGATACTTTGGTCAGAGCTAGTCGGGTAAAGAATTTTTGGTTGCTCTGCGGATCATTCTTTGTATGTGGTTTATCAACTAGCGGGTTAATCGGAACACACTTCATTCCCGCAGCGATGGATCACGGGATGGCAATGGATACCGCCGCGAGCCTGCTAGCACTCGTTGGGGTATTTGATGTGATTGGAACGATGGCCTCGGGCTGGCTCACCGACCGCATCGACCCAATTAAGTTGCTCTTCTTCTATTACTTCCTACGGGGACTCTCACTCTTCTTGCTGCCTTCAATTCTCTTCCGGAGCGTGCACCCTTCGACCCTAGTATTCGTCATCTTCTACGGACTTGATTGGGTTGCGACTGTCCCTCCCACAGTGATTCTCTGTCGTCGGGTGCTTGGTCCTTCGCACGGAACCGTGGTCTATGGCTGGGTATTCGCCTGTCATCAAATCGGCGGCTCTATTGCGGCCTTTGGCGCGGCTGTGCTCCACGACAAGCTGGGAAACTACGCTGCAGCCTTCTATATCGCTGCCACGCTCTGCTTAATAGCCTCCTACGCCGTCTTGCAAATGAGCAAGGAAGATGTTCCAGCGGTGGTCACTTCCCGATAAGTTTCTCCCATGAGCGATTTATATTCTGATCCCCTTGGCACCGCAGAAGTTGCCGCTGTTGAACTTGCCCGCCTAACTGGAAAAGCGCACCATGATGTAGCTCTCGTTATGGGATCGGGATGGGTGTCGGCGGCCGATGCGCTCGGAACTCCCACCCACGAATTTGAAGCGACTGATCTTCCTGGATTTCCCGCTCCAACTGTTCTTGGGCACGGTGGAAAGATTCGCTCCTACGATCTGCAAGGTCCGCACGGAACTATTCGCGCTCTCGTCTTTCTCGGACGTACTCACTTGTACGAGGGAAAGGGAGTCGAGCCAGTAGTACATGGAGTCCGAACCGCGGTTAAAGCAGGGTGCAAAGTCATCGTCTTGACTAATGCCTGTGGAGGAATCAATCGTGAGTACACCGTGGGTCAGCCCGTCTTGATCAAGGATCACATATCACTCACCGCAGTGAGCCCGCTGATCGGGGCGGATTTTGTAGACCTTACTGATCTCTATAGCAAGAGAATTCGTGCAATCTTGCGCGCCGAAGATCCTTCACTCGCTGAAGGCGTCTATGCCCATTGGCGCGGACCTTCCTACGAGACACCAGCCGAGATCAACATGATTCGGGTAATTGGTGGCGACCTTGTTGGTATGTCGACAGTGCCAGAAGCAATTGCAGCGCACGCACTCGGCGCGGAAGTTGTGGCGATTTCGCTAGTCTCTAATGCGGCCGCCGGTATCACCGGAGAGAAGTTGAGTCACGAAGAGGTCATGGCGGCCGGTAAGGCCGCGGCCGGAAAGATGGGAGAACTCTTGAGCAAGGTACTCCACAAAATATGATTACCGCAGAATTGCGCGCCGAGGTTGAAGAGTGGATTGCTCTCGATCCAGATCCCAAAACAGCTGCACTTTTGCAGGAGTGGTTAGATAGCGATAACGAGACCGAACTGCGGGCAGCTTTCGCTGGATTTTTGCAATTTGGAACCGCTGGGCTACGTGGTCCAATTGGCCCTGGTCCATCACGAATGAATCGCGCAGTAGTGGCGCGCGCTGCCGCTGGAATCGCCGCTTACATGAAAGAGCGTGGATTAAAGTCAGTCGTCATCGGGAGAGATGCCCGACACGGTTCAGAAGATTTCACATTTGAGAGCGCTGCAATTTTTAGCGGGGCAGGGATGGAGGTCTTTGTACTTCCAAGGCCGCTACCTACTCCTGTCTTGGCTTATGCCGTTCGAGACCTGCAAGTCGATTGCGGAATTATGGTGACGGCTAGTCACAATCCTCCACAAGATAATGGTTACAAGGTTTATCTTGGGGGAGTTGTCGATGGAATTAATTACAACGCATCTCAAATTGTCTCGCCCGCAGATGAAGCAATTTCGGCACACATCGCGCAGCAGAATCACGAGCTAGTTCGAGGCACCGAGTGGACCATTCTTAATGACGACGTTCTCAATCGCTACGTAGCGCGCACTGCGCTCATTGCTCCGACTCGCTATGAAGTAAAAGCTGTATACACAGCGATGCATGGAGTTGGCACCGAGACGGTTGAAAAGGTATTTGGAGAGGCTGGTTTTGCTGCCCCCATATTGGTCACCGCTCAGACCGCTCCGGATCCTGACTTTCCAACAGTGGCATTCCCTAACCCAGAAGAGCCCGGCGCGATTGATTTATCCCTTGAGGTTGCTAAGGCGAGTGATGGAGATGTCGTCATCGCTAACGACCCCGACGCTGACCGTTGCGCAGCGGCGATTAACGATGATGGTACCTGGCGGATGCTCACGGGTGATGAACTCGGCTCGCTCTTTGGTGAGTACCTGGCCACAACATCCCCAGAACGTTATCGCGAGCGTTGCTTCGCCAACTCCATTGTCTCCTCTTCCATCTTAAGCAAGATCGCAAAGCGCCACGGGATTGAATTTCACGAGACCCTCACGGGTTTTAAGTGGTTAGCAAAACTGGAGAACCTCGGCTTTGGATATGAAGAGGCGATCGGTTACTCCGTTGATCCACAAACCGTTAATGACAAGGATGGCGTCTCTGCCGCCATTATGTTGGCCCGTATTGCAGGAGAGTTGAAAGCCCAGGGCTCTAACATCTCGCAGTATCTCAAAAATATCAATGTCACCTACGGCTTCCACAAGACTGTACAAATATCCATCCGAGTGCAGGACCTTTCTAATATCGGTCGGGTTCTCAACTCCATTCGCTCTTCGCAGCCAGCAGATATTGCAGGGCTAAAAGTCCTCCGCTTTGACGATCTCATGCGACCAGATGGAGCGCTACCGCCAACCGATGGGCTGCGTTTTTATTTAGAGAGTGATGTGCGTGTGATCATTCGCCCAAGTGGCACTGAACCAAAAGTAAAGTGTTACATCGAAGTAGTCTGCCCATCTGATTCAGTTGAGGATCGGGCCAGCGCAGATGCGATAGTCGCTCAATTGTCACCGGTGCTCCGCGGACTTTTTGCATGATTACTGACACCTCTGAAAGTTCCCTCAAAGCCTTCCTCAAAACGCTGCCGCAGGTGGATGAGGTCGGTGCAAATGCTCGCGCGGCGATGTTAGCGACGCGCAGTATTAAGACAAGTAGCAAAGCGTGGGCTATCGATATGGCAATCTCGATGGTAGATCTCACCACCCTCGAAGGCGCCGACACTCCGGGAAAAGTTCGAGCCATTTGTGCAAAAGCTGTCAGACCAGATGCGACAGATCTTTCAGTCCCTTCGGTTGGAGCTGTCTGCGTTTACAACGACATGGTGGGCGTCGCCCGCACCGCCCTTGATCTGATTGGTGGCGCAGCGATTCCAGTTGCGGCGGTAGCGACAGCATTTCCATCGGGTCGTGCCTCCTACGCTGTGAAGGCGCAAGACACGATGGATGCCATCAATGCCGGAGCCGCTGAAATCGATATGGTGATCGACCGCGGAGCATTCTTATCAGGGCGCTACGGAGAGGTCTTTGATGAGATCGTCAAGATCAAAGAGTTGTGTGGCGATAAGGCTCACCTCAAAGTCATTCTCGAAACGGGTGAACTCGTCACCCTCGATAATGTTCGCAAAGCCTCTTACCTAGCGATGCTGGCCGGCGCAGATTTCATTAAGACAAGCACTGGAAAGGTGACCCCAGCAGCAACGGCTCCCGTCGTGTTAGTGATGCTCGAAGCCGTTCGGGATTACTACTCCATGACCCAGACTCGAATCGGTGTGAAGCCAGCTGGTGGAATTCGGAATACCAAGGATGCGATCAAGCAGCTGGTTCTCGTTAACGAGGTGGCTGGCCCCGAATGGCTTAACCCGCAACTCTTTCGGATCGGCGCAAGCGCCTTGCTCAATGATTTACTGCTGCAAAGAATGAAGTTGAGGGATGGCTACTATGCCAGCCCTTCGTATGTGACACTGGACTGAGAGCGAAACTATGAGCCAATTTGAGTATGCACCAGCGCTAGAGTCAACCGCGATTGTAAATATCGCGGAGCGATACAACCTCTTTATCAATGGAAAGTTTGTGACCCCAAAGTCCGGAAAGTACTTTCCGACTATTAATCCTGCCAACGAGAAAGTTCTTGCGAAGGTAGCGGAAGCTAACTCCACTGATGTGGATCTTGCAGTGCAGGCGGCGCGCAACGCATATTCAAAGGTATGGAGCAAGCTGCCCGCTGCGGAACGCGGAAAGTATCTCTTTCGAATAGCTCGCATCTTGCAAGAGCGAGCAAGAGAGTTCGCAGTTCTAGAAACACTCGATAATGGAAAACCGATTCGCGAATCACGAGATACGGATATCCCATTGGCAGCAGCCCACTTCTTCTATCACGCCGGTTGGGCCGACAAGTTGCAGTACGCGGGTGTCGGCGATCAACCAAAACCGTATGGTGTAGTTGGTCAGATCATCCCGTGGAACTTCCCGATGTTGATGTTGGCATGGAAGGTGGCCCCTGCCCTTGCCACTGGAAACACGGTTGTTCTTAAACCGGCAGAGACAACCTCGCTCACTGCGCTTCTTTTCGCCGAGGTCTGCCAGCAGGCAGAGTTACCTGCCGGAGTGGTCAATATCGTGACCGGCGCGGGTGCAACAGGCGCCGATATCGTGAACCATCCGGGCATCGACAAGATTGCCTTCACCGGTTCAACAGAGGTAGGGAAGTTAATTGCTACTTCTATTGCCGGGACCAAGAAGGGTGCCACCCTAGAACTGGGTGGAAAGGCTGCAAATATTATCTTCGACGACGCTGCGATCGATGAAGCAGTCGAAGGAATTGTGAATGGAATCTTCTTCAATCAGGGCCACGTCTGTTGTGCGGGTTCGCGCTTGTTGGTGCAAGAGAATATTCACGATGAGGTTCTTGAAAAGTTAAAAGTGCGGATGGCGCATATTCGCCTCGGTAACCCGCTCGATAAAAATACCGATATTGGAGCCATCAATAGCGCTGCCCAACTGGCAAAGATCAAGGAGCTAGTTACCGCTGGGGGATCTGAAGGTGCAGAGCAGTGGAGCGCTCCCTGCAATCTCCCGGAAGAGGGTTTCTGGTTTGCGCCAACAATCTTCACTGGCGTCTCACAAACTCACCGAATTGCACGCGAAGAGATATTCGGCCCTGTCCTCTCAGTTTTAACCTTTAGGACCCCGCAGGAGGCGATTGAGAAGGCAAATAACACCCCCTACGGCCTATCGGCAGGGGTCTGGAGTGAGAAGGGTTCGAAAGTACTGTGGACAGCCTCACGCCTGCGCGCCGGAGTGATCTGGGCCAATACCTTTAATAAATTCGATCCAGCTAGCCCTTTTGGGGGCTACAAGGAGTCCGGCTGGGGTCGCGAAGGCGGACGCCACGGCTTGGCTGCATATCTGAAAGCGAGTAACTAGAAATGGCTGTAACCCCATCGCAACGCATTGATGTTCTTAAGACTTACAAATTATTTATCGGGGGAGCCTTCCCGCGCAGCGAGTCTGGCCGGGTTTACTCTGTCAAGGATTCTAAAGGGAACCATCTTGCCAACCCATCCTTGGCCTCAAGAAAAGATCTTCGCGATGCTGTGGTTGCAGCCCGCAGTGCATTTCCTGGTTGGTCGGCTGCTACTGCTTACAATCGCGGGCAGATTCTCTATCGCATGGCCGAGATGCTAGAAGGTCGTAGCGAACAATTAGTTGCTGAGATCATGGCGCTAGAAGGTGTCACCTCAAAGTCAGCGACAGAGCAGGTGCAAGAGAGTGTCGATCTTTTAGTCTGGTACGCAGGTTGGAGTGACAAGATTGCGACGATCGCAGGTTCAACAAACCCGGTCTCTGGGCCTTTTTACAACTTCTCGACTCCGGAGCCAATCGGAGTTGTTGCGATCTTTGCCGCCGCTAAGCCTTCGCTCCTCAACTTCGTTGGAGCGCTGGCCGGAGTAATTACCTCGGGAAATACTGCAGTTATTGTCGCCTCTGAAAAGTTCCCGTTGCCCGCAATCACATTCTCCGAGATCATGGCAACGAGTGATCTGCCAGCCGGTGTGGTGAACGTTCTTACGGGTAGCGCTACAGAATTAGCACCGTGGGCCGCTTCGCATATGGATATAGATGCGATTGATGCCAGCGGACTATCCTCAAAGCAGCTCAAGGAGGCGCAGCTCGCTGGAGCAGCGAATTTGAAGCGGATTCGCTTACATACTTCGGCCAAGGCTCCTGAGCGGATTCTCAACTACATGGAGACCAAAACTGTTTGGCATCCAATCGGAATTTAAAATTACTCTTCGCTGATCCGTTGGTAGCCCGGCTTTACGATCTCTTCGATGATTGCAAGGCGCTCATCGAAGGGGATAAATGCGCTCTTCAACGCGTTAACTGTCACCCGCTGTAAGTCGAGGAAGCTCCAATCGAAGGCATCGACGACATGCTCCATCTCTTGCGACATCGAGGTACCGCTCATGAGACGGTTATCGGTGTTGATTGTGATGCGAAAGCGCAACTTTTCTAGAACCCCGATGGGGTGGGAGGCATAGTCCTTAGCAGCCCCTGTTTGAAGATTTGAGGTGGGGCAGAGCTCGAGTGGAATTCTGCGATCTCGTACATATGCTGCGAGCAATCCAAGCTTTGGCTCGGCGCCGCTGAAGTCAATGTCTTCGACGATGCGAACTCCGTGCCCGAGACGCTCTGCGCCACAGATCTGGATCGCCTGCCAGATAGATGCAGGTCCGTAGGCTTCACCAGCGTGAATCGTGAAGTGCGCATTCTCCGCGCGGAGGTAATCAAAGGCGGATAGATAGTCTTTCGCTGGGAAACCATCCTCAGGTCCAGCAATATCGAATCCCACTACGTGCTCGTCGCGATACTTAACAACTTTGCGAGCAACTTCATCTGACCAATCGTTCTGACGCAGAGCACAGAGAATCTGCTCGACTCGAATTGTTAATCCCTCGGCTTTAGCATCCTGCATGCCAAGTTGAAATCCTTCGGTGGTCGCCTCGATCACTTCATCGAGGTCCATATCGCCTTGGGTGAAGAGCTCTGGGGCGCCACGAACTTCGGCATAGACCACTCCATCGCGGGCTAGATCAAGTGCCGCTTCGCGAGCTACCCGAACGACGGCGCTATGGGTCTGCATCACGGCGATCGTGTGGTCAAAGGTTTCGAGGTAACGCACAAGCGATCCTGAGTTACAGGCCTCAAAGAACCAATCGCCAAGTGCGGCGGCCTCAGTAAAAGGAAGTTTGGTGTAACCAATCTCGGCAGCAAGGTCGATGATTGTTTGTGGACGCAATCCGCCGTCCAAATGATCGTGCAGCACCGCTTTAGGGATGCGCTTGATCTGGTCGGCTGTAGGTTTCTTGTTAAGCGTCATAATTTGAGTGTATCCCGTCAAAGTTTCGAAATCGTTAAGAGATCTTCTCAAGAATCAGCGGAAGGCGCTGAGCGGTCTCGCCCGAATCAGAGATTCGCACTGCTCCCGACAGCGCTTCTAGGGCGCGCTCAAAGCGAGGTGCCTCATCCGTGTGAAGGGTAAAGAGGGGAGCGCCCGCAAGAATCTTCTCACCTGGCTTGGCGTGAATCTCGATTCCAGCGCCAGCTTGCACCGCCTCGCCCTGCTTGGAGCGACCTGCCCCTAAACGCCATGCGCTTATCCCAACCGCTAGAGCGTTCATTTCGAGAATCTCGCCGCTGCTCTCGGCAACCACAACGTGCTGTTCGCGCGCGATCGGCAGCGCGGCATCTGGATCGCCTCCCTGGGCTCGGATCATTGCCTTCCAACTATCCATCGCGGCACCGTTCTGCAACGCATCGGCAGGATCCATCGTTGGGTTAATGCCAGCCGCATCGAGCATCTCGCGGGCCATCACAATGGTGAGCTCAACGATATCTGCTGGTCCACCGCCGGCAAGGACTTCGACAGATTCGCGGACTTCGAGGGCATTGCCAGCCGTGAGGCCAAGAGGAACATCCATCGCGGTAATTAATGCCCGGGTATTTACTCCGGCTCGCTTGCCGAGTTCGACCATCGTCTGCGCTAACTCACGCGCTTTAAGAGGGTCGGTCATGAAGGCTCCACTGCCAGTCTTTACATCGAGAATCAGAGCGGAGGTACCCTCAGCGATCTTCTTGCTCATAATGCTTGAAGCGATGAGCGGAATTGCTGGGACGGTCCCAGTGACATCGCGGAGCGCATAAAGCTTCTTATCTGCGGGGGCCAATCCTGCGCCTGCTGCGCAAATTACAGCTCCGCAATCTTGCAAGACCTTGAGCATCTCTGCATTTGTCAGTGAAGCGCGCCAGCCAGGGATTGACTCCAACTTATCCAAAGTTCCACCAGTGTGACCAAGTCCGCGCCCTGATAATTGTGGGACCGCTCCACCACAAGCCGCTACAAGTGGTGCCAAGGGGAGCGTGATCTTGTCGCCGACTCCACCCGTCGAGTGCTTATCAGCAGTCTTACGCGTCAGGGCTGACCAGTTCATCCGTTCGCCGCTATTAATCATGGCATCGGTCCAACGGGAGATCTCACGCATATTCATCCCGTTGAGCAAGATTGCCATTAAGAGCGCAGACATCTGTTCATCGGCAACAACTCCGCGCGTGTAAGCATCAATGATCCAGTCGATCTGTGGATCGCTCAATTCACTGCGCTCGCGCTTGGCAGTAATAATTTCAACAGCTGCAAATGGCTCGGTCATGAGAGTCCTTTAAGAGAGGTCGTCTGGACCAAAGGCCCACGGCAAGATTTCAGACATTGGTAGCGCCCCGGCTGGGGTCATGAGAAGGCAGCTAGCGCCACCGTGTTCAAAGATCAGTTGGCGACAGCGACCGCATGGCGAGAGGAATGAGCCAGCGCCATCCACGCAGACTATGGCAACGAGTTTGCCACCACCACTGGCAATGAGTTCCGAAACCATTCCGCACTCGGCGCAGAGGGTCATGCCGTAACTCGCATTTTCAACGTTGCAACCAGTGACGATGCGACCATCATCTACAAGTCCAGCAACACCTACCGGAAACTTTGAGTAGGGCGCATAGGCCATCGTCATGATGTGCTTTGCCTCTGCGTGCAGCGCATCCCAGTCAATATCAGAAGGGCTCAATGGGATTCCCCGCGCTTATACGGCGTGCCATCGGCGGCGGGCGCTCGCACCCGACCGACAAATCCTGTCACCGCGACGACGGTTACTAGGTAGGGAACCATCAGCATGAATTCAGAGGGGATTGGGGTTCCAATAATTCCTAAAACGCTCTGCAGATTGTCGGCGAATCCGAAGAGCAGGGCAGCAGAAACTGCTCCCCACGGGGTCCAGCGACCGAAGATGAGTGCGGCTAGGGCAATGAAACCTTTACCGGCCGTCATCTCCTTGTTAAATGCTCCGACTCCACCCACAGTGAAGTAAGCGCCGCCTAGCCCAGCGACCATGCCGGCGATCATGACGTTCATAAAGCGCAAGCGATTTACTTTGATGCCCACGCTATCGGCAGCCGTTGGGTGTTCGCCGACGGCTCGCGTGCGCAACCCCCACTTCGTTTTAAAGAGTGAGAAGCTGATTAGGAATACGACGCCGTACATCAGGTAAACGATGATGCTTTGATCAAAGAGGATAGGTCCGACCAGAGGGATCTTCCACAGGATTGGAATCTTTATTGCAGCAAGCGTTGGACCGGAGTTCCATGTCGCTTGATAAGGAATAAGAAGTTTCTTGTAGAGGAAGTCCGTAATTCCGTATACCAAAACGTTGAGCACGAATCCCAGAATGATTTGATCAATGGCAAAGTTGATTGCAAAGACCGCCAGTAGTGTCGAGATTAGACAACCCGCGAAAGGAGCAACGATCAGCCCCCAGAAAGTGGAGTGGGTGAGGCTGGCAACCACGCCGCTGACGAATGCACCGGCTAGGAGTTGGCCTTCAATCGCGATATTAACAACGCCAGATCTCTCGCTAAGAACTCCTGCCATCGAACCAAAGATCAGTGGCACTGAGAGCAGGAGCGCTCCTTGAAGTAGTCCGGTAAAGGGGATGAACTTTCCGGCAGCAGCCCACGACAAGAACGACATCATGATCCCCGCCGCGCCGACGGCGCTTGCTATGCCGATTGTCTTTCCGGCGCGGAATTGCAGGAAGGCAACGCCGGAAGCTGCAATGGCTACGAGACCAAAGAGCAATGAGGCAGTGCGTGAGTTGATGACCCACTGCTGCACGAGTACCCACTCTTTATCCAAGACAAATCCATAGGTGACGACCTGCCCGCTCTTTTGCAGCAAGCCGAAGACGAGCGTTGATAGGACGGCAAGAGCCGCCATGACGTAGAGAGAGCGGCGCCTACGACGTTCAGCAGCAGATAAGGCCTTCATCCGTTCCACCCCTTCGCTGCCAATTCACCAGTGGTTTTGACGTTCTTCAATCTAAAGACCCACTTCACAACTGAAGGTGCGGCGATGAAGAGAACGACGAGCGCCTGGATAACCAGAACGATGTCAATCGGAGTATTGGTATTTGCCTGCATGGTGCCACCACCGGCGCGTAACGCACCGAAGAGGAGCGAAGCAAATACGACTCCCATTGGCTTAGCGCGCCCGAGGAGCGCAACCGTAATTGCATCAAATCCGAAGTTTCCAGCGGTTCCAGATGTCAGCGAGAAATCACTCCCCAAGACGTGGACTGCACCGCCAAGCCCTGCGAGCGCTCCGGAGATTGCCATTACAGAAGTCATAACAAAGGGAACCGATATGCCAGCAGTCTTTGCCGCCGCAGAGTTGGCGCCCACCGCTCTAAATCTAAAACCCCAAGTGCTGCGTGTAAGGAGCCACCAGACGAATGCCGCAGCAGCTAGCGCGACAAAGATTCCCAAATTAACGCGATAGTTGCTTCCCGCAAGTAGCGGCATCTTCGCCGAGTTCAGAACATCGGGCGAGATCGGATCTCGTCGACCAGGTCGCAGGAAGGTTGTAGTTCCAAGCAACCACATCAAGAAGTAGAGAGCAACATAGTTGAGCATGATTGTCACAATTACTTCATGAGCTCCGGTTCGAGCCTTAAGGAGTCCGACTAATCCACCCCAGATAGCGCCCGCGATGACCGCCGCGATGACCGCCGCGATGAGGTGAATTCCGATGGGCCAATGGAAATGAAAACCGACATATGAGGCAGCAATGGATCCGAAGATGAACTGACCCTGCGCGCCGATATTGAAGAGGCCGGCTCTAAAAGCAAGCGCCACGGAGAGCCCTGCCAACATCAGCGGTGCTGCGGTTACAAGGGTTTCAGAGAGGGGATACCAGGAGAGAAGCGCATCATGTGGCGTCGCCAAACTGGGGTTGTAAACAGAGCCTTCAAAGAGCGCGAGGTAGGACTGCCAGACGGCTACTCCTGCTGCTTTGATAAAAGAAAATGGGTGGCCGATATGTTTAAGCACCGTCGAATCTGAAAATGCAATGAGCAGTGCTCCAAAGAACATTGCCAGCAAGAAGGCGAGTCCGGGAAGAGTGAGCGCCCGAAGCGAAGGTCTCTTAAGGGTTAACTTACGCATGGACGACACCGGCCATCAATAGTCCTAACTCTTGGGCACTTACACCGGAAGGAACAATCGAGAGAATTTCGCCGCGATACATAACGGCAATCCGATCCGCGAGCGCCAAGACCTCATCGAGTTCGGTACTAAAGAGAAGGACCGCTCGACCTGCATCACGCTCCTCAAGAATGCGCTTATGTACAAATTCGATTGATCCAACATCGAGTCCACGCGTAGGTTGTGAGGCCACTAGGAGTTTTACCGGGCGCGAGAGTTCGCGGGCGAGAACTACCTTCTGCTTATTGCCACCCGAAAGAGAAGAGATTGGATCGGTAACGTTCTGCAACCTGATATCGAACTCGTCGCGTCGCTTTGCGGCTTCATCGAGAACCACATTAGGGAAGAGTTGGATTCCCTTCGCATACGGTGCGAGATCGTGGAGGTCAAGGATCAAGTTCTCGGCGATCGACATAGATCCGATGAGGCCGTCTAATTCGCGGGACTCCGGAACGAAGGCGATACCCGCGTGAAGGGATTCACGGACGCTCTTGCCAACTATCTCTTCGCCATTGAGAGTAATCGAACCTTTGACGTGCTCTTCAAGATTGACCATTGCACGCGCGACTTCTGACTGACCATTCCCTTGCACACCTGCAATGGCGAGCACCTCGCCTGCCTTAACGCTGAAATTAACCTTATTAACGAGGGCACGTCCCGTGATATCGAGAATGGAGAGATCGCTCACCACCAGGACTTCCGCGCCGACATCATGCGCACCACGGTCGGGAGCTAATTCGACTTCGCGGCCAACCATCAGCGAAGCGAGTTCGTTCTGGGAGGCGCTAGGGGAGGCGTTACCTACTACCTTGCCGCGGCGGATGATGGTGATGCGATCGGCAACTGCTTTAACTTCGCGCAATTTGTGGGTGATGAAGATAATGGAGGTGCCTTGCGCTTTGAGCTCCTGCATGATTTTCAAGAGATCATCGGTCTCTTGAGGAGTAAGGACCGCCGTTGGTTCGTCAAGGATGAGCACCTTCGCGTCGTAGATCAGGGCGCGGATAATCTCAACGCGCTGTTGCACGCCAACCGGTAAACCTTCAATCAGGTCATCGGGATTGACGTCAAAATTAAATTGATCTGAGACCTTCTTGATCCGCTCGCGCGCCTCATTGAGATCGAGGCGGCCAGCAAAGCCGGTCTTCTCGTGGCCGAGGACGATATTTTCCGCCACGGTAAAAACGGGGACGAGCATGAAATGTTGGTGCACCATACCGATGCCTGATGCGAGGGCGTCACTCGGCTCTGAGATCTTCTTGACTACGCCATCGACGAGAATTTCGCCGCTATCTGGGGCGACTAAGCCGTACACAATGTTCATCAGGGTGGACTTGCCTGCGCCATTTTCGCCGAGAATGGCATGAATCTCACCCGTCTCGACTTTAAGATCAATCGAATCATTGGCTACCAGCGCACCAAAAGTCTTGGTGATGCCGCGGAGTTCTAGTGACACGTTGATCCCTTCGAGAATGTAAACCCTATTTAATCAATCTTTATCAAAAAAACCGAGAGAGTTATTAAATAACTCTCTCGGTTTTTAGACGTGCTAGTTTTTGTAAGGCCTTACTTGGTTACATCCACTGCGCCAGCGCTGATTGAAGAAGCCAATGAGCGAAGCTCTTGTTGCAGCTTTGCAGGCACCTTCTTAGCGAGGTCATGGAAGCCAGCAAGTCCGGTTCCCTTGTTAGCGAGAGTTCCAACGTACTGGACGTTGCTGAACTTGCCCTTGACTGTGTCAGTGATAACTGCTGCAACTGAAGCGCCAACGCCCTTTGTTACAGAGTTAAGGATGACTGCCTTCACCTTTGAATCGGTGACTTGGCCCCACATATCGGAGTCAACACCGATGGTGACTGACTTACCAGAAGTGACAGACTCGCCTGCAGTTGCATTCTCAAGACCACCAGCAACTGGGAAGATTACATCCGCACCCTGTTGTTCGAAGTTCTTAGAGATTTGAAGTGCCTTGTTGGAATCGCTGAAGCCACCCACGAAGGTGCCATCTTGCTTTGCGGTATCCCAACCGAGGACTGTGACCTTTGTGCCCTTTTGTGCGTTGTAGTACGCAACGCCGCGAGCAAAGCCATCCATGTAGATGGAGACTGGTGGAATGTTGATTCCGCCGTATGTGGCGACCTTACCGGTCTTGGAGTAACCAGCAGCAAGGTAACCAGCTACGAATGCTGATTGGTTTGTTGCGAATGTGAGACCACGAAGGTTTGGAACGGCCTTGCCGTTAACAAGTCCTGGATCATCAACCTGTGCGAACTTGATTGTTGGGTTAGCAACAGCTGCAGCATCAATTGCTGAAGTGATCAAGAATCCAACACCAATGATGAGGTTGCACTTTGCGTCAACGAGTGACTTTACTTCGCCTGTGTAATCAGGGTTATTTGCATCTGCAACGACGTAAGAAACTGTTGCCTTGCTTGCTACTGATTGTGCACCAGCCCAAGCTGAAGCGTTGAATGAGTGATCGTCGATTCCGCCGGTATCAAGGGCCAAGCAGACCTTTGGCTTTGCGGCAGCTGCGAGTGACGCAGGAGCGACAACAATTCCAACCATAGAGATTGCAAGTGTTGAAGCCGCTGCGAGAGCAGTGAACTTAACTGTTTTCTTCAAGATTTCCTCCCGAGGGTCCCTCGCTAGTGAGGGGTTGAGTGCCTGTAACTTACTCAGTTTTTGCTTACGTTTCGCACCAGCGGGAGCAACTTTTTGTACCGTTTCTCTCAACCATTCCTTGAGAGTTCCCTAGATCACATTTCACTGAGGGGTAGCACCGCTTGATTCCCTTCATAAAGGCACTGTGAAGAAACAGAATTATCACTGAGAGGAACGCGGAAGGTCTCTTGCAGCGCAAGGTCTTTAACCAATTTCCTTACATCGACGAAAGGAAAGCAAAGTGAATAGAAAGTTTATCGACAAGGTCGCCAGCACTACTGGTCTCCTATTGGCAGTGGTCCTGCTCCTCGCAGGAGGCTTGCTGACATGGGGCTATTCCTTCACCAATGATCAGGTGAAGACGCAATTGCACGAGCAGAATGTCACCTTCCCAGCAGCCGGTAGCGGTGCGATCACTAGCCTCCCAGCTAAGGATCAGCCATTTATCGCAAAGTATGCAGGGCAAGAGATGACAACAGGTCGTCAGGCTGAGGTTTATGCCGATCACTTCATCGCCGTCCACCTCAGCGAGATCGCTGGAGGGAAGACTTATTCACAGGTGAGCGCAGCTGCTCAAGCTGATCCAACCAATGCGGCCCTCGCTAACCAAGTGCAGTTGCTCTTCCGCGGTTCAACCCTCCGTGGACTTCTGCTCTATGGATATGCCTTCTGGCAGATCGGACAGATCGCCATGTATGCAGCACTCGTTGCCTACCTCGGTGGAATCCTCTTCCTGATCCTTGCCTTCCTAGGCTTTATGCACGCTCGTCGCGTGGAGGAGAAGGCTTAAAAGAGTTCGGTAACGCTACGAACTAAAAACTACATATAGAAGAAGTCAATAGGTTTGGGGCAGGCGATACTGGACGAATTCAGAGGCCGGCGCATACGAGTCATACAAGACGCGGGCTCGTGTGTTGCTCTCTTTAGTCATCCAGTAAACCCGCCCCGACTCCTTGGCACGGGCGGCCACTATCACCGCGTCGATGAGTGTCCGCCCGGCGCCAGCCCCACGAAGCGTGGGATCAACAAAGAGATCCTCTAAATAGCAGTAATCATTAACGGCCCAACTTGATGGCCGATATAGATAATGTGTAAGTCCAATAACTTTTCCATCAACTACTGCAACCAATCCATGGAGATTGAACTCGGGATCGTGCAGCCGGCGCCAGGTTAATTCGGTTTGCTCTGCAGTAAGGGCAGATTCATAAAAGGTGAGATATCCCTGCCACAGCTCCAGCCAGCGCTCTTTATCTTCAACCTCTAGAGGGCGAATCAAAACATGGAGCGCACTCAATTTATTTGAGAGTTCCTGCAAGTCCGATATTGAGGACGGTGAGTCCCAACAAAGTTGCCCACTCCAGCCGAGTGATGGACTCCTTCTTGCCGTTCTTAAATGCAAGGGTTAACAAGATAATGAGGACGACAAACTTCACGGCAATAGTTCCGTTGTTATAGAGCGGATAGGTATGAGCGTCGGTGTGATGCTGAGATTGGCGAATTCCCACCATTGCAATCCCGGCAACGAGTGCGGTGAGACCCGCATGGGTTAGCCCCTTAGGAACCACCTTGACCGCTTTACCAGCCTGGAGAAGTAAAAGGACGACGATTCCAGCCACTGACAAGAGATGGATACCTAGAAAGATTCCCGCAGCAATTTTCATTTATTCCTTCTTCTCTAGTTGTGAGGCTTGCGATAAGTCTTTACTCAAACGCACTATTCAATGTGGCGGGCGCAGTACATCTTTCCATCTGGTCCGGGCGCCAAGTGCTGGCAGGGGAGCCCAAAGGAATCGAATGCCGCATCGCCAAAATGGGTCCGGTAGGCGAGAGCGAGTAGGACGCGCACGTTGGTGTCTCCATCCGATGTAATTCCGAAGACTCGCGCCGAACGGGAGACGGTATTTTCGATGACCTTCTCGGTATGCGCTGTTTCCTGCGCTATGGCTGAGTTAGACATTCCCTTACAGAGCAGGTCGAGCACTAAATGCTCAAACGGGGTGAGCTCACGCTGCATGATCGTTATATCAGTCAATCTTGGCCCCCTCTCGTGTTCTTGCGATACTGGACTCTAGCAGGAGTGTTGGCACTCAGTTGTAGCGCAATAATAAAAGATTTCTTTCAAAAGCCCCCTTTGTTAGACCAAGAGTTCTACCTTCTTCGCATGGGTATCTTCTCGCACTTCATGAACCTCCGAGCGGTCTACATCCACCTCGGTTGGTTCCAAATATCTATTACCAACCTCATCGTCGTCCTCTCGATGCTTCTCCTCTTTGGACTAGCCCTGGTTCTCCCGTTCCCTGGAAACAATAAGAAGGGAGGTGGCCAAAAATGAGCACTGACATCGAGAAAGAGATGTGGACCAGCAAACTCCGCAAGAGCTGGCAGAAGAATCTCCCCGTCGAGAAGTTACTGCCTGATACGCAGCCCGCCTACGTGGCCTCGTGGATCTACCTATTTGGGGTGGCAACTCTCGCAGCTCTCGCGCTGATCATTGCCTCAGGACTTGTTCTCTCCTTTGAGGGGGCAAGCTGGTACCACTTCTCCAGGGTGGGACATTTTGTAAATAGCATGCACTTTTGGTCCGTCCAATTCTTCTTTATCTTCATGGTGGTTCACCTTTGGGGCAAATTCTGGATGGCTGCTTGGCGCGGTCGTCGCCTCCTGACCTGGATAACTGGTGCGCTCGCCTTCGTAGGTTCCATCGCAACGGCATTCACCGGCTACCTCATTCAAACCAACTTCGATTCTCAGTGGATCTCCTATGAGGCCAAGGATGGCTTCAACTCGGTGGGAATCGGATCACGATTTAATGTGACGAACTTCGGACAGATGATCCTGCTCCACGTTGCCTTCCTTCCAGTCATCATCGGAGTAATCACGATCATTCACGTGCTCCTCGTTCGAGCTAAAGGCGTCGTACCTCCGATTGATGCATTTAACAAAGAGTTGGGGGAGCGCAAATGAGCGACCGTCGCGCTGAGTTAGAGGCAGCACCTTGGAGCGGAAGAGTTCGTCGCTATGACCTCATCAAAGAGGGAGTAGTCGCAGTTCTCATTTTGACCATCATCCTCACGGCGCTTTCAACTCTCTTTGGATCTCCAGATGACAAGCAGATCACATTCAAACAATGGGCAGTAGCTGCTCCTGCAGATTTCTATGCAACAGCTGTACAAGAGCTCGCTGGTAGCAGCGGAACTGCTGGCTACGGTGCTCCGTACAACACAGCATCGGATGGAGTGAACTTAGGCCCCCTACATCTGGCCAAGATTGCTGGAGTCACGCACCCAATCGATACGGTCAATGATTTTGTCATCACGCCGCTCACAACTGTCGCAAATGCAACACCCGTTGCTGATGCGCTCAAGCAGTGGCAGGGGAGTGACGCGAAGACGCAAGCCGCATGGGCGACGAATTATGACAATGCGCTCACCAAGGCAAATCAGGATCCAACGAAGGTTCCTGCCGGCAACTATGGGCCGGTTCCACAGCTCGCTGGAGGTTTGCTCACAATGGCACAGGCGGGCTCGCTTGACGGCGCTCTTCTCTCACAAGGAAATTACTTCCAAAGCGATTACACCAAGCAGACTCTCTTCTTAGGTGATGGAAGTTACTTCAACGATCAGAGCACAGCATCGAATCTGCAAGGTTCCACGTGGGGAATGATGAATGAGACAGGTCGCTATCCAGGCCAAGCTTGGCTCTGGTTGTACTCGTTCTGGTATCAGATTCCGCCATTTAATAATGGGGATAACCACCCCTTTGGAGCTAATGCTGATGCGTGGATCATGGTGATCATGGGAGCGCTCTCGCTTGGATTGATCTGCATGCCGTTGATACCAGGTATTCGATCGCTTCCTTACAAGATCAAGATTCACCGACTGGTTTGGAAGAATTACTATCAGGAGGAAAATCTTTAACTTCTGTACGCTTTGGGCATGACCATCCATGATTATGCCCAGAGTTACAAAGCTGCGACAGCAGTTTTTATTGAAACTGTTGCCCTGATTACGCCCGAGAACATCGATAAGGCAGATCATGCAGGATGGACGCCGCGCCAGATAATTCACCACATGGCCGATAGTGAGTCTCAATCCGCTGCGCGTTTGCGCCGAATTCTCGCGCAGCCAGGCACGCAAATCTTGGGATACGACGAAGAGGCATGGTCGGAGTGTGCAGCGCTGGGGTATCGCACCTTCCCAATTGAGAACTCGCTCGCGCTTTATAAGGCGGCCCGCGCTTCTTCACTAGAAGTCTTGCAAAATTTGGCAGAGAGCGATCTTGCGAAATTTGCCATCCATAGCGAGCGAGGGACGCTCACCCTGGAAGATTGGCTGCATATGTATACGAGCCATCCTGTAGATCATGCCAATCAACTTCGTGAGGCGATTGGCGAGTAAGAAGACGAGTTAATTGATTATGAAAACCCGCGTTGCTAATAAATTTCGAGAGATAGTCTCGGGATCACCTGATGGTCGACCCGACTGGGTCAAACTTATTGCGCATGGCGAAGGAGTTGGACTCTTCGGTCCTGGCAGTGCCGTCTGGCAAGTGCATGGAACTGTGGCGACCCTCGTGGGAGGAATTCGGGCGCTCCTTCTACAGGCGGCACACCCTGCCGCTCTGACTGGAGTGAGTCAGCATTCGCGCTACGAGAGCGATCCGCTCGGTCGGTTAGCCGGCACATCGCGTTGGCTGACGATCACCACTTTTGGTTCGACGGAAGCGATCGCTAAAGAGGCCGCCCGCGTAAATTCCATGCACGGTCACGTACAGGGGGAGTTCACTAGCAAATCGGGTGAGGTCAAGCCTTATCGCGCGGCAGATCCGCGCTATCTCCTGTGGGTGCACTGCGCATTTACAGATTCATTTTTAACGGCTCATCAAACTTTTGGATATCCCATCGATGAGGGCGCCGATGCTTATGTCAGAGAGTGGAGTAAGAGCGCCACGGGCCTCGGTTTAACAAACGCTCCTCAAAGCGTCGCAGAGCTCAAGGCGGCGATGGATGATTTTCAAGCGAACGATCTGGCGACGAGTGCCGCGACAGCCGATGTCGTTAAATTCATCTTGAAACCGCCCTTGGGCTTACCTGCACTGATGTTCTATCTCGTCCTGGCCAAGACAGCGATTTCCACTCTAACCCCCGCGCAACGGAAGATTCTGGGGTTAAAACCGGTCAATAAGGGGTGGCGCTGGCTCTGTGCGGTCCTCCTGAAGTTATTGAGTTTGGCGCTCGGAAAGGAATCCCCGAGCCAAGAGGTGGCGCGGGAGCGCATCGCGAGAACGGTCGGCTAGATAGTTGAATTTTCAACTATCTGCTAAAATCTAACCATGTCACTGACCCCAGCTCTCTATATCGGACACGGCGCGCCTCCACTTTTAGATGATTCACTATGGAGCTCCCAGCTCGAATCATGGGGCAAAGAGTTAGAGCGACCATCAGCGATTTTGATCGTCAGCGCCCACTGGGAATCTGCGCCTCTCTCCCTCGGTACCACCTCGGGACAGACCCCTCTGATCTATGACTTTGGCGGCTTCGCACCTAAGTATTACAACCTGCAATATCGCGCCCCGGGGGCACCCGAACTAGCCGCTCGAATCAAAGGCCTGCTCACCGAACCGGTTGCCGAACAACCAAATCGCGGCCTTGATCACGGGGCTTATGTACCTTTGCTAAAGATGTACCCCGACGCTGATATCCCGGTCCTGCAGATGTCGATCCCGAC
>DAIMCZ010000009.1:15439-27142 GCA_036726125.1 Candidatus Nanopelagicaceae bacterium | reverse complement strand
GATGTCTCATGGGTCACACCGCTGTGAAATCAATGTGATCTAGTAGATAGCCTGCCAAGTGCTAGCCCCTGCAATTTTCAATGACTTCAGCCCCCTCGAGGTAAACAATTCAGGTGTAAAGAAACCTACATACGAGATGGTGGAACAAGAAATGACGCGGATTGAAAAGTTACAACGAGTATGTGCAATCGTCGCGATCGCGACTCTCTCTGGCGCGCTTATTGGGGCACCAGCCTCCAATGCCGCCACGAAATCAATCACCTGCTACAAGGGTGCTACTTCCAAAGTTGTAAAGGCAGCGGCACCAAAGTGCCCAGCCGGTTACAGCACTACTAAGCCTGCAGCCACAAAGACAACTCCACCAGCTGCGGCAACCTCTTCAACCTCTAAGTCCTTCACATTGAATGCGACCTACACAGGCAAGATTTCCAGCCTCTGGAGCGACTCTGATGTACAGGCCACGGTGACGGCTACCGGCACCGGAACAACGCTTGGCCTTACCCAACTCACCGGATCCGGCTCCTCCGCCCCATCTGGTCAAGATGCTGGAATTTCAGGTGCAGGTTCCATTTCTGATGGCACCAATACTTTGAAGGCCAACTTCGATCCAAGTGCTACTGCACACGCCAAGGATGGCGCTGCTCCTACCTCTGTAGCAATCAGCGGCAACATGATCATCACTGGTGGAACCGGAAAGTATGCAGGAGCAACTGGAACTCTCAAGTTCACAGGCACCTTTCCAGTTTCTGCAACTGCCGCAGGCACAAAGGATTCTGGCGCACTCTCACTGACAGTCACCGGAACATTCACCACCAAATAGTTCTTAATACATAGTTCACAACTAAAAGGAGCAATGCAATGAAAAGTAAGTCCACCAAGGCCCTGATAGTGGCACTCGCCCTAGCAGGATCCGCAATAGTAGGAAGCTCTACTGCTTTCGCTGCAGCTACTGCTCCTACCCTTGTTCTCTCCGGAGGAAGCACAGTATTTGGCCTCGATCCAGCAATCATCGTCGCCACCGCTGGCGCTCCAGGAAATGTCGCCTTCTCAGTCGGCAGCACAGTCATCGTCGGTTGCGAATCAGTAGCTACAACTACAGTCACTCCATTTGTAGCAAAGTGCTCTTGGGTGCCAGCTGCAGCAGGTCCAGCCGTCTTGAATGCAACTCTCACACCTACTGATGCAACTTCCTACACGACAGCAACCGCTGCTCCGTTTACGGTAAAGATCGGTACTCCAGTACAAGGAATTGTTCCATCACCAATCAGCTTGTACGTAGATACCATCATCGCGTCTGGCTCCACTGGTGCTTTGGCTCCTCGCTTCGGAGTTAGCTGTGCAATCACCAGCCAGTTCATCGTTGGACAGACAATCGTCTTCCGCGTTTATGGCAATGACTCCGATCTCGGAGGCGCAGTGCTGGACAGCAGCAACGTTGCCAGCGCATATGTGACTGTTGCTGGTATCGCCAATCCAATTCCGCTCACCTATGGAAATCACAGTGGAGTTGCCTTCTGGTCAGCACCACTAAAGACAGGCACTGCACCAGGCTTGTATGGGACCTTGGGAGTCGTTAACTTCAAAGTAACTGTTACTACCAAGGATCAAAATTCCATCAAGGTCCTCTCAACCAAATTGCAGCCTCGCTTGGTAAATGGAGTTCGTGTGAAGGGCGCAGACGGTCGCACAGTTTATGACCGTGTCAGCTACTACCGCACAGTTCCTGTTGTCCCAGCTCTTAAGGGCGCAACCGGTGTCTGGCAGTCCAGTTTCACACCTACTTCACAAGTAACTCTCTACGCAGTTCCCACCAACTAATACGTAAGAACCTCTGACGCGGTTCCTACAAAACAATCAATTAAACCTAGGAAAGGGTCCATCATGAAGACGAAAATAGCATCACCTACCAAAGCACTGATCGTGGGGGGCATCGTGGCATCGCTGTTCTCGGTATTCCTGGTGGCCCCAGCCCTAGCTGCAGATACCTTGGTTAACTCACAACCATTGGTGCAGCCAGTTGATATCCCAGATGTTGCACCGCTCCCATTCACGGGAGCGACTGCAGCGACCTTCACCATCCCAACAACGATGGTCAACCTCGCCCTAACACCAAACCAAGGCGTGGTTGGAGATCCATTCGTTGTCTCTGGTACTGGGCTTCCTGCCAGCACTAGCGTGCAGTTGACCTGGGGAACTTCAACTGGAACCTGGGTTACCGATGTAGAGCCAAGTTCTGTGAACTACACCGGCATCTCATTCACGAAAGTCACCGTCAACATGGCCACGGTCACCACGGATTCAAGTGGAGCATTTAGCTACTCAACCAAGGTTCCAGCCGACTTCGGTGGAGTCCACGATATCTATGCCGTCGTAAATGGTGCAGCTGTTGGTCACACTGGCTATCAGATCAACCGCACTCTCACAGTTACTCCAACAAGTGGTCCAATTGGAACTCCTATTACCGTGACATACACAGGAATGGGAGCCAGCCTCTATACCGCTGGCGGTGCCGTCCATTATGACAACTTGTATGCCGGAGAAGAGCAAGCCATATGGACTCGTGGAGTTGGCAAGGTCGTTATCTACGCATCTGGCCCTCGGGGCATCCACTACGTAAACGTAGGAAATGCGATCGGCTTTACCTATCTCAACGTGATTCAATCCCCGATTCCTTACACAAACGGTGGATCTGTTCCATTCAATGTTACGAGCGATAAGGGAATTTCTGCACCAACCGAGACATTCCCTGCCAAGGTAACTCCAACGTCAAACTTGCACACCACCTTGACGAATACTGGGCTCGATCCAAATACCCAGGGTGTCATGACTCTTTCGAAGACCACTGGACCAATCTTGACCAAGGTAAACGTCAAGACCGCAAAGGTTGTTGACGGAACTTATCAACTGGTGTGGTCGACGGTGGTAGGCAACCGCGTGAACTGCCCTACAAGTACCTGTTGGGCTTTCAGCTCGATACCTCTTGGAAGTGCAACCGTTGTAAATGGAGCCTCTTCAAATGACGTGACTATTCCTGACAACTTAGGTGGATGGCACGTCATTCAGATGATGAAGGGAAATGTCATCGAGGCACAGACTCCGTTCTATGTCCAAGAAAGCATCATGCCTTTCTACGATAACAACGGAAAGCAGACCGGATTGGGAATCGCAACATTTGATCCTTCCACTGCACCAGATGTAATCGCAAAAGGTCAGGCTGGTGTTCCTGCTACGTCATTTAAAGCTGGTGAAGATTTCACAATCAGCATTAAGGGTGTCGGTTGGACTCAGCTCGATAACACTTTGGCAGTTACGTACGACAATAGCTACATCGGCTATGGCTGTGGATTCAACTCCAATGGCTACATGGTGGTTCGGTTGAAGGCAACGGGTACTCCCGGAACCCACATCATCGATTTCCACCCATTGCTCTATACCAACCAACCATCCTTCGCTAACACTCCTTACGGAATGCTCCCAGTACTATCTTCCGACCGGGATTTCCCAGGATTAGCACTTGGATATCAAGTTCCATCGTTCCACTTCGAAATCAAGGTAACACGATAACTAATCAATAACTTAACTAGCCCCGCTCCTCGTGAAGAGGCGTGGGGCTAGTTTTTATTAGGCGAGCAAGAGACGTTGGGAGCCACCAATTCCAACGGCCGAGAAGAACCATCGCACTGGGTAGAAGCAACATACGAATCAGCGTGGCATCTATTAAGACGCCGAAGATTAATCCAATTCCAATTTCTTGCAAGCCTGCGAAGTGGCCAAGCGCCAATCCGGTTACCGCTCCCATGAAGATCACCGCTCCGGCGGTAACGACAATTCCGGTTTCGCTGACACCCTCAATAATCGACTCAACATTACTCAGCCCGCGCTCCTTCGCCTCTTTGATCCGCGAGATGATGAAGACCTCATAATCCATCGAAACGCCAAAGAGAAGCACAAAGAGGAATAGCAGCGCCCATGCCTCAATCTGGTTGAGATGATAGATGCCCAAAGTTCTGGCGATAAGAGAATTACCGAAGGTAGCCACGACTACACCGTAGGCAACACAGAGCGAAATGAGATCGAGTGCAATAGCTTTAATTGGAAGTATTAGTGATTTAAAGGCGCTGGTTAAGAGTAGGAGAGTTGCCACGAGCGAAAGAAGAATGATCCACGGGAATGTGTGGGTCAAGACCCGAAGTAAATCCGCCCCCTGCGCAGCAGCTCCAGCAACGAAGAAGGTGGCAGAAGTAGGAAAGCCATACTCGGTGAGTGAGATCGCTCGTAACTTCTTTACCAACGCTTGTGACTGCGAGGCCCCAAAGCTATGACGTGCAAAGACAAAGAGCCGCAGATATCTACCTGCGGCATCTACATAGGGAGGCTTCTTGCCACTAGCTACAGCTAATACCTCGGGATCCTTCAATATATGGGAAGCGAGTGCTTGACGTGCTTGAACAATCTCCTGGTTGGAAGCGAATTCGCTTGCACCCAGATCAATGATCACTTCATTTGGAGTGACGACTCCTGCCCCAATGGTTGAGGTAACGAGGGTGAGGGCCCGCTGCGACTCCAATTGACTTGGTACAGCGGTTAGCGAACTCGGGGTGATGTGAAGTGCCAAGGTTTGCAGGCCTAGCGCCAGAAGAACTGTAAGCGATCCGACCGCTACCAACCATGGCCGCTTGACCGTCAGACGCCCAACCCGGCTGAAAAAAGCAACCCCAGTAGGTTGGCGATGCGCAGTAAAGATTGGCAGCGAAAGCAGAGCGGGTTGCAACGTAAACGCCACGCCGAGTGAAATGAGCGGTACCAAAGCGGCGGCGACTCCCAATGAACGTATGAAGGGGATCGGAACCAAGGTAAGGGTTGCCAAGGCAAGTGCCACTGTGAGCGCAGAAAGCCCGACAGTTCTTCCAGCCTTCGCCATGGTTCTTACGATTGCATCGGTGCGATCCTCAGGCGCTTGCTGCGCCTCGGATCCGTACCGCACGAGAATCAATAGGGAGTAATCGAGTGCGAATCCCAGACCGATCAGCTCGACGATATTTGGAATATAGAGAACGACAAGGAATCTTTCTGCGATCAAGAAGATCGCGCCGATTGTTGCCGATATGGTCGCTAAAGCCGCCAACAGAGGAACGAATATCTCAAGAGAGAATCCAAAGAGAAGTAAAAGAATTAGTAGTGCAACCAGAATCCCTATTAATTCGCCACGATGCAGGTCACCGGCGAGTATTGGAGTCACATCACTCTTAATTGCCGGAGGACCAGTGACAAGAGCCCCAGACAGCCCCGCGCGTCTAAGCGATGAGCGAAATTCGTCCGTATAAGCAGAAGCACGGGATAGAGAGAGTGCGGTATTTACATTGACAAAGAGAGTTCCGCCTAGCGCTTTTTCCTCCGCGATTGATGACGTCGGGATCGACTTCGATGCGCTCGCAATTTGCGATTCAAACTCGTTGATTGCCTGCGAAGTGGCGTTCTTGAATTGATAAATAACGGTGAATGTTCCTTCGACATTTTCATTGAATTTCGAAACAAGTACGGAGTCAGCTTGAGCTGATGCGGTATTTGGAACAGATAAAGATGTCGTCAGGTGTGAATTTAATTTAGTTCCACATATGACACCGAGAAGAATCAGTACCAGCCAGATAAAAAAGACGAAGGTGCGATGTTTAACAACGTAACGCGTCCAATTATCTAGCACTCGCAAATCCTAAAGGGAAAACCCCTCATTTATAAGTGTGCTGACAAGCATCATCATGGGGGGTACCCCTCCTATACAAGTTACATAGCCAAAACAATTGTAATCAACTCACTTTAGGCCCTTTGGTTGCGAAAAAGTTGCAGCAAGGTGTAAAAATGCAAGGTGAACAAATTAAATCCAACAGAGAGTAAGAAGAATCTCTCTCCGAAGTTATCTCCGGTCGAGATCCAACTCCTTCGTTACATCGCCGAGGGACTTTCTAATCGCGAGATCGCGAGACTCAAAGGTGTAAAAATAAAGTCCTGCGAAAATGCAATCTCGCGTGTTGCTAAAAAACTAGATATAGGCCATTCACCTGCGACTAATCAGCGCGTGCTGCTGGCAAAAGAGTTTGACGCACTTCAGATTGAATACTTCGACTACTCTTCAAGATAGTCGTCAACCATCTCGTGAAAAATCTTTTTAGTTTTAGCTTCAGAGAAATCAGTTAGTCGAAAGTAGCGGCGATACTCAATTTTCTCTAAGAGGTCCGGGTGGTTTTCCGCAACATAATCGAGGAAATTATTTACCCCGCTCCACTTCCAGATACCGCCTCCCAAGATGAAGACCTCTTTGAAATCTTCAATCCGCTCACAGATCAACTCGGAGTAGCGGGCATCTAGGTTGGGACGCATCCAGCCAGGAATTAGGCTGAACCGACCGAGGGGGCCTTGGGCGTAGCTACCTAGCGAGGGGCGAGAGTAGGGGTCATACAGGGCAAGTGGTTTGCGCGTGCCTGCTCTCTTTTTTCCCCAGATCAAGGTCCGGGTCTTACCGATTACCACGAAGCCCATCTTCTCTGTCTGCGTCTCAGCAACGAGGTCTTTCATGGCCGTACCTCTCATTTACTTCACATGAATCTTGAGATTCACTAAATCAATTATCTACTACCTACTCATAAAGGCAAGTTTCTTAGATGGGCTTGAGGGCTAGCCCTCACCTTCTTCCAAAAGCATCTCTTCGAAGATCCGCTTCGCCAGATCATCTGGGAAATCTGTCAGGCGCATATACCGGCGATACTCAATCTTCTTAGCTAAGAACGCATTGTGTTGGTCGGTGTACTTCATAAAATTGTTAATCCCACTCCATTTTCCGAGGCCACCACCCAAGAGATAAATGTGATCGAAATTTGCAATGCGCGATGTGATTAACTCGCAGTACCGCTCATCAAGGTGAGGACGCATCCATCCAGAGAGAACTCGAAAATGAAGTTGGGAACTCGCGGAGTAATCTCGGCAGTCGTAATTCGAGGTCGTCTGTGCATGAGATTGATTTTTCGATCTTGGGCGAGAGTATGGATCATAGAGAGCGTAGGGCTTCTGTGAGAGAAGCTTCTTCTGACCCCAAATCAATGTGCGAGTCTTTCCGATTACTATAAAACCAGAACCTTCCGAGTGCGATGCAGCAACGGGTTCCTTCACCGGAGTTCCTTCCGAATGTATTACGAAAACCTATCGGTTTACTTAACCCAGTATCCGCTGAAGTAGTGAGATAGCAAGTAGTTTGGACAATTAATATGCTGATGCTCGCAAAGTGATTAATTATGAGGGGCAAACCCATTAAGCAAAAATGAATGCGATGAAATTAGTCGTCTGCATCCTCGCCGGACATGTCACGAAAAATCTTTCGCAATTTAGATTCAGGAAAATCAGTAAGGCGAAAATAAATTCGATACTCCACTTTGGCTGCAAATACAGGGTGATGTTCTTCAACATAGGTCATGAAATTATTGAGTCCACTCCAGCGACCCAGTCCTCCGCCAACTAAATAAGCGCGATCACACTCTTTCAAACGCTTATAAATCAATTCGCAGTAATTCTCATCGAGGCTAGGCCTTAACCATCCAGGGATGATGTTGAACTTTGCACGTGATCCCTGAGCTAATTCGCGGGTATCGTAATTTGAAGTTGCTTTCGGTCCAGACGCGATTCCTAAATGTGGACGAGATCGAGGATCGTGAACAGTAATCGGCTTGGTATGGACCCCACTGTCATCGCCCCAAATTTGCGCACTTGTTTTTCCGATGACTGCAAAGTGCAGATGATCTGTATCGTTTCGATGAAGCATTTTTCCTCCTGGGGGATAGGAAGGTGCTTGATTAATTATCCGCTTATCTCACCGGATGGCAATAGCGCCTTCACACAGTTTTTTCAAGAGCCAAATTGATAAACGGGTGCTGCCACTCTCGTAAGAATCTGCTGCACAATTCTTGGTTGCTATGTAAGGAAGCAGGAGGATACTGAAATCGCACGTTTGCCATGAGAGATTTCGGAGAGACTATGAGCTCGGAAGATAAAAAAGGAGTCATGTTGGTGGCCTTTGATGGTTCGCCTTCAGCCACGGCGGCCTTACATTGGGCTGCAGAACATGCATTGCAACTGCAACTGCAAATTGAGGTAGTCCATATCTGGGAGTATGCCGAATCGGCTCTCGATGTAGCAGGTGTCGGATTTGGTTCCGCTGGATATGTTGGAGAGAGCGACCCAC
This sequence comes from Candidatus Nanopelagicaceae bacterium, assembly GCA_036726125.1. GTDB lineage: Bacteria > Actinomycetota > Actinomycetes > Nanopelagicales > Nanopelagicaceae > PALSA-747. The sequence goes on along the minus strand of DAIMCZ010000009.1, from coordinate 18,915 downwards.
AGGTGTGGTCTGAGCAGATTCTCAAAGAAGGAGTCGCGACCGAATTTGGGAAGCGAGCAGATGAAGTGAAGGTCAGCTCCATCGAAGGAAGCGTGGTACGCACTTTGGTGGATCTCACTAAAGGCGCCCACCTGCTGATTATGGGCTCACGCGGACACGGCAAGCTCGCCGATCTCATCCTGGGGTCCGTATCCGAGAGCTGCGCGGCAAAATCCAAGTGTCCCGTAGTGATTGTGCATGCACCTGCTTAACCACTTTAAGATTGGGTTATGACAACCCGAATCACACATTTCGTCGGTGGCCAAACTTGGCCAGGAGCTAGCGAACGAACCGCCCCCGTATATGACCCTGCAACTGGAGTTGCGGGCAAGGCGGTGGATCTCGCTTCGCGCGGCGATGTTGATGTGGCTGTTTCGGTCGCCTCAAAGGCTTTCAAGGAGTGGCGCGAAGTCTCACTCACCAAGCGCATTCAAATCCTCTTCTCCTTCCGCGAACTCCTCAATGCCCGTAAAGAGGAGTTGGCTGCGATTATTACTGCCGAACATGGCAAGGTCTTGAGTGATGCACTAGGTGAGATCACCCGCGGGCAAGAGGTCGTTGAATTTGCATGCGGTTTGGGCCACCTCCTCAAAGGAGGTTTCTCCGAGCAGGTGTCGGGAGGAGTAGACGTCCACTCCGTACGACAACCGCTCGGCGTGGTTGGAATCATCTCGCCCTTTAACTTCCCGGCGATGGTGCCAATGTGGTTCTTCCCTATTGCGCTTGCTGCAGGCAACACAGTTATCTTGAAGCCGAGTGAGAAAGATCCATCGGCCGCAAACTTCATTGCAGCGCTGTTGAAGGAGGCTGGACTTCCAGATGGAGTCTTCAACGTCGTACACGGTGATAAAGAAGCCGTCGATGCCTTACTTGAACACCCTGATGTAAAGAGCATCTCCTTCGTTGGTTCTACCCCTATCGCGCAATATATTTACGAAACCGGTACAAAGAACAAGAAGCGCGTGCAGGCTTTGGGTGGCGCGAAGAATCATATGTTGGTCTTACCGGACGCCGATCTGGATTTAGCGGCCGATCAGGCGATTAACGCTGGTTTTGGATCTGCTGGTGAACGTTGCATGGCGATCTCTGTTGTGCTCGCCGTTGATCCGATCGGCGATGAATTGGTTAAGAAGATCGCAGAGAAAATGCCACAACTTCGAGTGGGCGATGGTCGACGTGGTTGCGACATGGGACCACTAGTTACCGGGGCACACCGCGACAAGGTGAAGGGCTACGTTGATGCAGGGGTTGCCTCTGGTGCGACTTTGGTCGTCGATGGTCGCAATCCTGTAGTCGACGGAGAGTCAGGCGGATTCTGGCTCGGACCAACTCTCTTTGATCAGGTGAAGACTGATATGAGCATCTATACGGATGAAATATTTGGACCAGTTCTATCCGTTGTTCGCGTAAAGTCATATGAAGAGGGCGTCGCTCTTATCAATGCTCACGAATACGGCAACGGCACCGCGATCTTCACCAACGATGGGGGAGCTGCTCGTCGCTTCCAGAATGAGATCGAGGTCGGGATGATCGGGATCAATGTCCCTATTCCGGTGCCGGTGGCGTACTACTCCTTCGGCGGTTGGAAATCCTCACTCTTTGGGGACTCTCACGCCCATGGAACAGAAGGCGTGCACTTCTTCACCCGCGGCAAAGTCATTACCAGTCGCTGGTTAGACCCCAGCCATGGCGGGATCAACCTCGGTTTTCCTACCCAAAACTAGGGCAAACCCGTAGGTCAGATTCAGGTCGCTCTCAGAGTTCTCTCAGATCCACCCCCTTTAATTTGAGCATCGAACCACGAATTAAAGGGAGTATGAATTGGCAACAAGTAAATTTGTAAAGAGCGCAGCTATCTGTGGAATCGGCGCTGTAGCGACATTTATCCCCGCCACTTTTGCCACCGCAAATGCTGCGACCACCACAAAGACTGTCGCCAAGAAGAGTGGAACCTTTCTCGGTAGCGCTGTGCAGACTCGATATGGCGCAGTTCAAGTATCTGTCACTGTTAAGAATGGCAAGATCACCAAAGTTACTGCTCCCGTTTATCCCGTCGGAACTTTCAGAGATCAACAAATTAACTCGCAAGCAATTCCACTTTTGGAGCAGGAAGTCATCCAGGCCCAGTCTTCCAATATCAACAACATTACCGGCGCTTCATACACCGCCCAAGGTTTTTACGACTCTTTAGTCACAGCGCTAGCCAAGGCTGGTCTTAAGTAACGCGAGAGAAAGGGCTCCAGCGATGTGAGGGCATCGCCGGAGCCAAACTCCTCTCAATAATTTGATTTAAAAGTTCACCCAGTGGAGCTGACTCTTCAGGCAGACTTCTCGCATGAAACCGAGTCGCCTTGAAGCATTTAGCGATGGCGTATTTGCCGTAGCGATCACACTGCTGGTCTTCAATCTAAAAGTTCCAGAAGTGGGGTCAGGCAGTTTAAGTAGTGCCCTTGGACATCAATGGCCCTCATACCTCGCGTATGTAATCAGCTTCCTCTCCATTGGAATCTGCTGGGTTAACCACCATTCAATTCTCGATCGTGTTGTGATGGCAGATCGCGAACTTCTCTTTATCAACCTTGCACTTCTTATTGGCATCGTTTCAATTCCATTCACAACTTCTTTGGCGGCAATCTGGTACAACCAAGGCTCTAATGCAAAGTGGGCTATTGGTATTTACTGTCTCAATTGGGTATATGTATCGGCTACTTACTTGATAACTATCAGTCACTTGATGGGACACGAACATCTCTCTTCGAATGCAACTGGCATTACTCTCAAATCACTTCTGCGTAAGGGTTACATAGGTATCTTCGCTTACATCATCGCTTCTGTTGTTGCGTTGATCTACCCCTTGATCGCCTTCTTCATCTGCTTAGTGCTGGCCGTCTACTATGTCTTTGGTGTGCAAGGTGAAGTCGTCGCAGAGGATGACTCGCACCACCACTGAATTGAGCGTCAGATCTCATGGATATTGCCTGCACTTCACAGGACCGAGTCTGAAAGAGCATAATCAAGACCATGAAGAAGAGTTTCTTACGTAAATTGCCAAAGCAATCCCATAAGTACTCACATGGAACTGTGGCAATCTTGGCTGGTAGCCCAGAATATTCAGGAGCCGCAGTCTTATCAGTCGGCGGAGCGCGTCGCGGTGGATCTGGCTACATCAATTTCATTTATCAAGACAAACTGACTCGCGGGTTAATTCTCTCCGCGTATCCAGATGTTGTCGTTCGATCGTCGGTTCGTGATGTTAAGGCCGACGCTTGGGTTATAGGCCCCGGTTCCCCCAAGTTAGGGCGCAGGTTCGCGATTCCCCATACAAAATATGCAGTCTTGGATTCTGTGGCGATGGGCTTGGCGAAAACTATCTCGGCCGATTTTGTCGTGATCACTCCTCATGAAGGAGAAGCGCGAAAGTTGGGCTTTGTTATTGG
>DAIMCZ010000009.1:0-15339 GCA_036726125.1 Candidatus Nanopelagicaceae bacterium | reverse complement strand
TTGTCGTGATCACTCCTCATGAAGGAGAAGCGCGAAAGTTGGGCTTTGTTATTGGGGAGGGCGATGCTGGACGCGAAGAGAGCGCGTTAGAGATGGCGGCCGAACTCAATTGCGTGGTTGTCCTCAAGGGCTATCACACAGTCGTTGCCTCACCGGAAGGGCTGGTGGCAGTCGATGAGTTAGCTGGACCAGAGATGGCGACGGCTGGTACCGGAGATGTCCTTGCCGGACTAATCGGCTCAATGTTGGCATCCTGGAAACCTGAGAACTACAACGAAGTGGTAACAGTTGTCTTTAAGGCGATTAGCGCACATGCCTTAGCGGGAAGAGCGGCTGCGGAAGATCTATCTCCAATCACCTCCTCAGACATCCTTCACTATTTACCCAGGACGATGCGGCAGTAGTTAGACTACTTACAGCATCCCCGAGGAGGATTTTTGTGAAAACTCGAGTACTGACCGCCGTCGTTCTTGCTCAGCTCGTGCTCTCTACTTCTATGGCTTGGGCCGATGAGACGCACGATGGCCGTCCCCGAATTTCCGATATAGGCGGAGACGATCGCAGCCCCGGAGTCACTCTCGTAATCGTCATAACGCTCTTACTTATTGGCTTTGGCGTGGGATTAACCGTGGGTCGCCGCACTCGCCGCAAGGATAAGTAATCTCAGTGGGAATGCATCTCACCTATACCCATGACGGTGTTACCGGTGAAGGCTATTTAGCGCTTCCCGAAAGTGAGAGCGGCCCGGCAGTTATTGTCATTCAAGAGTGGTGGGGACTCGTCGGTCACATCAAAGATGTGGTGGATCGTTTTGCCGCCGCAGGCTTTGTCGCCTTCGCACCGGATCTTTATCACGGCCAAGCGGCCTCCGAACCTGATACTGCTAAGAAATTGATGATGGAGTTGAAATTAGATCTCGCCGGCGCTGAGATCGTTAACGCCGCAAATTATTTGATTTCCCTCCCTGAAACCTCCACTGAACATGTAGGCGTGGTCGGATTCTGTATGGGGGGATCGCTCGCAATTGTGAGTGGAACTCTCTCCCCCAAGATCTTGGCAACCGTAGGTTTCTACCCAGGTGCTTCATGGGAGAGACATGCTCCTGCGTGGGCAAATTACCGTGGCAAACACGCGTTGATTCATTGTGCTGAAGGGGATGGCACATCGGCTGCAGCTGGGATTCAAAAAGCGCTGCGCGAAATTCAAGGTGCTGGTGGAGTCGCCACCGCCTTTGATTACGCTGGCACTCAACATGCCTTCTTTAACGATGACCGTCCTGAAGTTTTTGAACCCGTAGCCGCTGCACTCTCGTGGGAGCGTACGCTGGATTACTTCTTCAACACCCTTAACTGATCGATAACTTCCTCGCATGACTACATATGCAGTTGTAGGTGGAGGTTGGCGTAGCGAATTTTATATTCGCCTGGGGCAGTTGATGCCCGAGAAATTTGAACTCATGGGAGTTGTGGTTCGCAACCCCGAGCGCGCCGCAACGCTGCAAGCAGATTATGGAACATCGATCTTTGAGTCTGTGACCGGGCTACTGCAATTTGGTCGACCCGACTTTGTCATCATCGCCGTTTCCTGGGAGGCGAATCCAGAGTTGGTAGAGGAGTTTGTTGCGGCCGGAATTCCGGTGCTCTGTGAAACTCCCCCTGCTCCCAACCTGGATGGATTGCGTGAACTATGGGGATCCGTTGGCGGAAGTGAGCTGGTGCAGGTCGCAGAGCAATATTTGTGGCTCCCCGGGCACGCCGCGCGATTGTCGGCGATCAAAAACGGGGCCATCGGAATTCCCACTTCAGTAGAGGTTTCTTCAACTCATGGTTATCACGCTATATCGATGATGCGCGGTTTCCTAGGAGCAGGATTTGAACCTACACGGATCTCCACGCAAACATTTGTTTCTTCTCTCATCGACCCCTTAGCTCGCGATGGATGGAATAAAGATTTAGCGCCGAAACCGCGCACGACAACTATCGCGACCGTCGACTTCGGTTCCGAAAAATCTGGCATCTATAACTTCGTAGAGAATCAGTGGCACAACCAGTTACGCCATCGCCGGATCGTTATTCGTGGCAGCGCCGGAGAGATAGTGGATAACCAGGTAATTGCCCTGAAGGAAGGTCCTGCGATAGTCGAATCTGAATTCCGCCGCTACCAGTTGGGTTTTGACCTAAATCTCGACGGTTTTGATACCGAGCATATTTCGCTCAACGGTGATGTGATTTACAGAAATCCGTTTGTTGGGCTGCGCTTGATGGACGAAGAGATTGCAATTGCAACTGTGATGGTTCAGATGGCCGAGTGGGTGGCTGGGGTAGGCAGCGCTCCTTACCCGCTCCGCGAGGCCTGCCAAGATCACCTGATCTCGCTTGCGATCGATGAGTCGGGTCGATCAGGTGGGCCTGTTGAAACAGGGCGTGAAATCTGGGCGAAATAGGGGACAGCACTGGCATCTGCCATCTATCCGTAAGGAAGGTGCTCTATTCTTAAACCATGGATGCACTCGGAAAGCCACGTTTTTCTAGCAAGTTTTACGCTCCCATCATCGCTTCACTCATCATGGCGATCGCTCTCGCTTATGGGTTAAGTCTCGTTGGGCAGGGATTTGCGGCCCGTGCAGGTAACTCAGTTACAGTCACCGGTCAGGCGCGTACAAGTGCAACAGCAGATAATGCAGTCTGGACCCTCAGCGCCCAAGAGAGTTCGCAGAGCGCGTCCGCTGCAGTAACTAAAGTCGGTAGCAGTGTCACAGCGCTGATCAAGTACCTGACTGCCGGCGGAGTTCCAGCTGCTGGAATCGAGACTGGTGGCGTTAATACAAATGCGATCAACGAATATATAAATGGTAATCCAACTGGTCGCGTGCTCTCTTACCAGGCAACCCAAAATGTGACCGTCCGCTCTAAGGATGTAAATCTCATCTCATCGCTCAGCAACGGAATCGGCAAGTTGCTGCAAACGGGAGTGAACATCAATAACTACGGTCCGCAGTTCTATGTTTCGAATTTAGCGGCGCTTCGACCATCACTTCTTGCGCAAGCTATGGTCGATGCCAAGGCACGCGGAATCTCGATGACTAGCGCAGTTGGCTCTAAGTTAGGCGCTGTCGTGGCAGTATCGAGTGGACCTGTACAGGTCACATCACCTGACTCTGTTGATACATCTGGCGGCGGTCTCTACGACACTACGACAATTCCTAAGACAGTAACTGTTACGGTATCTGTGAGCTTTAAGGTCAAGTAGCGCTTGGTCGCTGACTGCCCCTTGGGCTCAATCGCAAGTTAGGTAGTTCAGGGGCGGGAATCCGCCCATGGATATTGTCCGCAAAATAGGGAAATCGTGCGCTCGCGCTATTCCAATCTTCACGCATCTGCACAATCTCTTCATGAGTCCTGCCAATGAAGTTCCACCACATGATGATCTCTTCTGGAAATGGCACTCCTCCCAGAAGCACGAACTTCGCACCCGAGCGGGAAGCGATCTCTAAATTGAGGTTCCCAGGAGGGTGATAGAACAAACTCTTTAACGGCAGATTCTCTCCATTGACGGATAGGTCTCCCTCCACGAGAAGGATTCCATATTCAAAATCGGGCCGTATCGCGATCGCTTCACTCGCATCTGCAGTGATATTCACCTCCGCGCCCAACAACTCTGAGAATGTACGAGCAGGGGATTCGTGACCCATGAGTTCGCCGACGAATAACTTTACGTTGAGAGCACCTCGCACAAAGGTTGGTAGATCACGGTAGTGATCGAAGAGCGGAACGCTATTTCGAGCGGCATCGGGAAGGACGGTCCAGAGTTGCACCCCGTGCATCAATCGCGCATTGGGAGTCGAAAGCTCTGAGTGGGCAACTCCTATGCCGGCCGTCATAAGGTTGAGCTCACCGGGATGAATCACTTGAATGCTGCCCACGGAATCGCGATGTTCAACTTCGCCTTCGAAGAGCCAACTCACTGTCTGTAACCCCACGTGAGGATGAGCCGCCACACTCATGGCATCTTCTTGTGTGGTCGGACCAAAGTGGTCGACAAAGCACCAGGCACCTATCGAGCGAATCTCGCGATGGGGCAGAGTGCGACTGATTTCTGTACCACTACGAGTGGTCAATTTAACGGAGCGTGGGGAGAGGATCATGGGAGCGGGGAGTAGGTCTCAGGTTTGGTGATGGTCGCGTAGAGAGTTGAGATGTTCTTCCCATCTTGTGTATTGGGATCAAAGATCGAATCTTGTGGCCCCGCGATACTGAAGACCATTCCATTTTTGCGAATAACTTCCTGTCCATATGCCGGAGGCTCGTTGGGATTCTTTAGCGCATCAAAGGTCGCAGCAGGGAAGTAATACACAGCCATAAAAATAGCCCTGCTCCCACTCCGCGGGGTGTAGTAGACGATCGCCTGCGCTTGAGCTCCCGCGGCGGCCGCCTGCTTGGCAAAATCCCCCGTGGCAGTTGCAACGCTAAGGAACGGTGCGATTTTTGAATCGACTCGCATGGAATACGGGACAGGCGCCAAAGATAACTTTACGGTCGACGAAACGTGAGAGGTGCATCCCGTTAATAGCGTGAGGGTTACTACTGCCAGCGCGAGGAGTTTCTTCATTTGTTGTCGTCCGTTGAAACGATCATGGGGCGCGCTCCGGTCTGCCTTCGTAACTCCTCAAATGTAGTCGGGAAGACGGCATGCGGGTGTCCCGCGGCAGCCCAGACAACATCAAAGGCTTCCAGCGCTAGATCAATCAGAATTAGTGGAGCTGGGTTTGCAAGAGTTCCGTCATCTTTCCATCCAAACGGGCTGACGCCACCGATGCTGATGCCGGAGGCCGATTTGATGAACTCCGCATCTGCGCGATGCAATTTCTCGACACCTAGCTCGCGGGCCACCAACTCTGTATCGACGCGATGCGCTCCCGATGTAATAACTAAGAGGGGGCGCCCATCAGGGAGTTTGAAGACGATAGAGGAAGCGATCTGACCTTTCTCGATTCCAAGGGCCGCGGCGGCCTCGGCAGCTGATCGCGCACTCTCGCTCAAAATCTTTACTTCACCTTTAATCTTGCGTTGGCTCATCTCAGCGATAATGCGTAGAACCGAGGGATTTCGCAGGACATCTTCCACTTCAGCAGTTTACTGACAAAAGTCCAGCATTCAGGGAAGGTTATGCTCTCGTTCACTTACGCGTAAGTCCCACTCCACATTCTCTGAGTTGGGTTCACTCATGACAAAGTTCATGAATTCTGTACGCACAATTTCACACGCATCGAGCAAGCGCTCACGCGTTGCACTCACCGTTCTGGTCGCAGGATCACTTCTCTTCAGTGTTTCCACTGTAACCACTACCGCAACCGCTTCAACCAAGGTTGCCGCTGCTAAGCCAGCTCCAAAGCCTGCCTCCAACGCTCTCCCACAGGTGAAGCACGTCTGGTACATCATCATGGAGAACAAGTCCTACGACGCTACATTCACAGGACTTAACAACAACACCTATCTTTGGAAGACCCTGCCTTCACAGGGCACTCTTCTTACAAACTATTACGGAACTGGTCACTACAGCCAAGATAACTACACCGCTCTAGTCTCAGGTCAGGCGCCGCTTTACGATCAACAAATTGATAGCCCAACCTATAAGGATGCTTCTGGTTCGGTTATCGCCGACAAGAGCGACCCAAACTACGGCCAATTCAAGGCTGCAGGAGATCCTTACACCCTGCAAGGCTCTGTATATCCTTCATCAGTTCAAACCATCTTCAACCAACTGACGGCTGCAAATGTAAGCTGGAAGGCTTACGCACAAGATCTTGGTAACCCGGATGCAACCGGTGCACCGCACTCTGTTACGGCTTGCGGAGCTCCAGGAACAGATCCAACAAATTCACCTGTTGCGAACCCTGGTGGAGCAAATGCAACCGATCAGTACGTCGCTAAGCACTTCCCATTGCCTTGGTTCCACTCAATCATTGACAATGCAGCCACTTACTGCGATTCGAAGCACTCTGCAAACCTCTTCGATCCTGCAACTGGTCTGGCAGCAGATCTCAAGAGCGAGAGCACAACTCCTGCCTTCTCTTGGATCTCACCAAATAACTGTTCCGATGCACACGACGCAGTCTGCTATGGCAACAACCTCTCTGGAGGTTGGGTCGATGCAAATACACCTGCCGCGCCGCTTAATTACACCGGTGGTTTGTATGCGGGCGATCTCTTCTTGGAGCACATCATCCCTGAGATCGAAGCATCCCCTGCGTATAAGGACAATGGCTTGATCATCGTCTCCTTCGATGAGGGCTTCCCTGCTTACACCTTCACAGGTAACAGCTTCCAGAACTCCGCTACACCAGTTTCAGTTGCCGCATCACTTGCTGCGGACTCTGCTGGTGAAAACATCAACGGCGTCAACGTCAACACCGAGCCAACTGGTCCAAATGCCATCGTTAAGACCGATGCAAGTGGAAACCAGCTCTACCCTGGACCTGGCGATAACGCATTCGTTGATCGCGATTCAACAATCCCTGGACTCATTATGGGTGGAGCTTCACCAGTTCCAGGTCCTCGTACCGATGCGGCAGCTTCAGCAGATGGAAGTTCTTCTTACATCACTGACAACTCCATCCAGGCATACGATGAGGGTCGCGCAGTATCTGGAAATAACATTCCAGCTGGTGCAACCGTAGGAACTGTTTACGACCTTCCAAGTTGGGCATCGTTGCCAAAGACTGGAACATCAACATGTCCAAACGCTTGCGTAGTGAGTGGTTCATTCCAATTGCTCGTAAATGGACAGCCAGCGGTTCCAACAGGTCCAGTAAGTGGAATCACATTGAGCGCTCGTACAACAGCGACTGACCCAATGTTCGATGCAACTCACGCAACCCTTGGTGGCGGAGATGTAGGAATGGTCTTGATCTCTAAGTTCAACAAGCCAGGTACTACCGACACCACCTTCTACAACCACTACAGCTTCCTGCGCTCACTCGAAGATCTCTTCGCGGTGGCAAAGGCTTCTCCAGGACTCGACGGCAAGGGCCACCTTGGCTTTGCAGCCCAACCTGGTCTGAAGGCATTTGGAAGCGATGTATTCAATAATCAATAAAACTCGGAACCGCCTGGCGGTTTCTCTAGCGATTGCGCTGGTTGGGGCTACAACCCCGGCCGGCGCCTTCGCCGTTTCACCGAGCCCCACTCCCGCAATCCACCAGCTGCTCCAGGCATCACAATCCCATCCGGTAGTCGCGATTCCTGGAGATAACATCGATGTAACGCTTAAGACAGGAAGGACTCGGGTGAGCGTTCTTGGACCCGTAATTCCCCAAGTAACGGCGGATGCTCTCCCAGGCACCTTCACCTTCACCTTTCAGCAGGAGTCAGGAAGAACCCTGATTAGTGTTCACGATCTTGGAATTCTGGATGGCGATGACACCCTCATCAGGCCGATCCACTTTGACGACGGCAGCACCTCCTTCTATTTAAGCAAGGGTCAGAAGCGCACCGTCAAGATCACAACTTTTATGGCCGTTGGTACAGGAACCATGCGCTGGGCTCCACTCAATCATTACGTGATTGATTGGCAATTTGTAGAAGAGACGGCTTGATCTAGAATTTTGGCATGTACATCCCACCTATCAATCGAGTGGATGACTGGGATGAGATCGTGCGATTCGTCTCTTCTGTCCGCGCCGCTGATTTAGTTACGGTAAATCCAGACGGCCTACCAATTGCAACGTTGATGCCAATGGTATGGGAAGCGGCGAACCAAGCGGGTCCAAGTTACGGACGCTTGATCATGCATATGGCGCGAGGTAACGAACAATGGAAGTCGATCACGCCAGGTACCCAAGGGTTGGCAATTCTGCACGGAGCGCAGGCATACATATCGCCTTCCAACTACTCCAACAAAGAGACCGATCACAAAGTTGTACCGACGTGGAATTATCAATCTGTGCACCTAAGCGGCACTGTTGAGGTCAGCGAAGATGTGGAACTGCTCCGCAAGATTGTTACGGAACTCACCGCTCAACATGAATCCACCCGAGCTGAGCCCTGGCTGGCAGAAGAGTCAGATCCTCACTACTTCGAACTACAACTTAAAGGGATCATCGCTGTGATTCTGCACATTACAAAAGTCGAAGCGAAGTCCAAGATCAGTCAGAACAAATCTGCAGAAGAGCGCACGCGGATCGTCGAAGATCTCTTCAACTCGGGAATCCCGGGTGAGGAAGTCATTGCGTCGGAGATGCAACGCTATTTATAGGGCCTGCCAATCAATGATATTAATTGGGTCTAAACCATCCGCTATCCGTTGTAGCTGACTCTCGATAAAGCGCTTTCCCCTCTTTTCAAAGGCAGCCGAATCGCCTCCGACGTGCGGAGTAATCATCACATTCTTTAGGCTCCAAAGAGGGTGGCTCGGCAGAAGGGGCTCCGGCTCAGTTACATCTAAGGCAGCACTAATTCGTCCGGTAGCAAGTTCCTTAACAAGGGCATCGGTATCAACAATCTTTCCGCGCGCGACATTGATCAAGATTGCGCCATTCTTCAAAAGAGCAAGTCGGCGAGCATTAAAGAGATTTTCACTCTGATCATTTAACGGCAGAATCAAGAACACGATGTCGAAGGTTGGAAGTAGCTCGTCGAGTCGATCCATCGTGAGAGAACCCGCACCACCAGATCGTGAGAAGGTTGTGATCTCAACTTCATACGGCTTTAAACAAGAAACTAAGGTCTGTCCAATTGAGCCAGCCCCAATGATTCCAATATTGCTATCGTTTAGTGACCCCATTCGCTCGTGGCTCCAGATTCCACGATCTTGCAACCGGATAAAATCTGGAAAGCCGCGCTTCATTGCGATCGCCATACCCACGGCCAACTCCGCAGTCGAGGCATTGTGGACGCCCTTTGCATTGCAGAGCAGCATTCCTTCTCGCATATAAGGAATTGCACTTTCGTAGCCGGCATTGGGAACTTGCAAGAGTTGTAGATTCACCATGGAATGAATGGGATCGAGAGTCTCATTCCTTGTCATGTACGGCTGGACGTAGATGGTGATCTGCGAAAGGTCGGAGCTATCAAGTGGAAAATCTAGCGGCGATAATTTAGTAAATCCTTCGGGAACGACGAGATCTGGCCATTGGCTCCAAACGGTATGTGCGATCGGTTGCATCACTCTTCGCCGATATCTTCATTCCATACGTCTGGCTTTTCGGCAATGAACTTCGACATCAGATCCTTGCACTCTTGCGAGTTGAGGTTGATTACTTCAACGCCGTGCGAGCGAAGTAGATCCTCGGCCCCCATAAAGGTCTCGTTCTCGCCGAGCACTACTCGTGGGATCCCATAGAGGAGGATCGCTCCGCTACACATGTGACAGGGGGAGAGGGTGGTGTACATCGTCGCTTTGGCGTAGACGCTCGCAGGCAACCGCCCAATGTTCTCAAGGCAATCTGTCTCTCCGTGGCGGATCGCGCTGCCCTGTTGGACCCGCTTGTTGTACCCAGTGCCGAGGACCTTCCCGTCGACTACTAGTGCCCCTCCGATCGGTACTCCGCCTTCAGAGGCCCCTTGGCGAGCGGCTGCGATGGCATATTCGAGAAAGCCTTGATCGTCCATGAATCCCCAATTCTTCGGCTAAAGGGAGCCTATGGGCACACTTTAAATGAAATTTACCTGAGTGTGGGCTTAACATCCCTCCCTTTCCCGTATACGGTTTCGCCATTCCCTCGGTCTGTGAGCCGTCATTTCATACGGGGTCGCAACCACCCCCGATAACAAAATTAGGAGAGATGACTCATGTCTAATCTAGAAATACGCGAAGGGGAGTACGGGGATAAAGTTTTAGCCGTTGAACCTGGAGGAATTGAATCAATTCCAACCAAAGACCGACACGGCAAGGCAAGAAATCTCTTTGCAACCTGGACTAGTCCAAATCTCGAATTTGCCACAATTTACGTCGGAGCCCTCGGCGTTCTCTTTTTTGGCTTGACCTTCTGGCAAGCCGCTCTCGCAATCATCATTGGAAATCTCTTAGGTGGACTCGGTCAATATGTCCTAACCCAAGATGGTCCGAAGTATGGTGTTCCGCAGATGGTCATTGGTCGCGCGGCCTTTGGAAAGCTGGGAAATATTCTGCCGTCGATTTTTAACGCTGGTGCGGCCGGTATCGGCTGGTTCGCCGTAAATAGCGTTTCGGGTGCTTTTGCGCTTGCAGATCTCACCAAGATGAAGGTAATTGTCGCCCTCGTTATCGTCGTGCTCATCCAAGTTGCTATCGCATTCATCGGCCACAATTTGGTACAGACAGTGGAGAAGTACCTCTTCCCCTATCTGGTTATAGTTTTCGGAGTCGCGGCAATTTACGCACTCAGCAAGGGCCATCTCAATGCTCACGCAAATGGTCATACACCTGGCGGCTTCCTCTTGCTGGTTGGAGCGTCGTACGGTTATGCGGCTGGGTGGAATCCATTCTCGGCAGACTTCGCGCGTTACCTCCCTTCATCGACAGATGCTAAAGCTGCTGGCCGATCTGCTGGATTGGGTATTTTTGTCTCTGCAACAGTTCTTGAAATTGTGGGGGCGGCTGCTGTAACTGCAGGACTTCACGGTTATGGGGCGAACACAAACCCAACTGGCGACTTCACCCACCTGATGCCCACATTCCTTGGAAAATTAGTTTTGTTGGGAATCGTTGGTGGTTCTATCGCTGCGAATGTTTTGAACATCTACTCCGGATCGATGTCGTTCTTAACAATCGGAATTAAATTAGGCAGCCACCAACGCCGAGCAATCTCAGCAATTATCTTTGGAATTCTGGGATTCTTGCTGGCACGCTCGGCCATTAACAATCCAGCAAATAACTATGAGAATTTCCTCCTAGTGATGTCCTACTGGATTGGACCATGGCTCGGTGTGATCCTCGCCGACAAGGTGCTTCGCAAAGGTGCATCAATTGAAAAGTTGCTCTTTGCAAACCGCGAGAACCTTGCGGGTCCAATTGCATTTGTCGTTGCTGGTTTCATCTCCATATGGGGATTCTCTAACCAGTCCTACTACTCAGGCTACTTTGTAAAGCGTCATCCGGGAATCGGAGACATCGCCTTCTTGATTGGTTTTGTTCTCGCTTTCGCCATCTATTACGTAGCGGCGGCTAAGAAAGTTAAGGCAGAGAAGTAATTAGTAAGTAATTACCAAGAAGTGTGAAGTGGGCGTCCTTCTGCATAACCCGATGCAGATTGGATGCCCACAACGCATTTCTCATGAAATTCATTGATCGTGGTAGCTCCAGCATAGGTAAACGAGGAGCGTACGCCAGCCACAATTCCATCAATCAGATCTTCTACACCAGGCCGAGCAGGATCTATATACATGCGGCCAGAGGAGATTCCCTCTTCAAAGATGCGCTTGCGGGCGCGATCGAAGGGGCTCTCCTGTGAAGTGCGGGCATTTACCGCGCGTGCTGATGCCATTCCAAACGATTCTTTATATAACTTGCCGCTCGTATCGCGGATCAAATCACCAGGACTTTCGAGGGTGCCGGCGAACCACGAACCGATCATTACTTGCGATGCGCCTGCGGCGAGTGCCAAAGCGACATCGCGTGGGTGTCTAACCCCGCCATCAGCCCATACGTGTTTGCCCATGGAGCGAGCTTGTGCAGCGCACTCTAAGACTGCCGAAAATTGTGGGCGTCCAACTCCGGTCTGCATTCGGGTCGTGCACATGGCGCCGGGACCAACTCCAACTTTGACGATATCCGCGCCCGCTTCAATCAGATCTTTCGTTCCTTGAGCGGTAACGATATTTCCCGCAACGATTGGGATAGATGGGCTCAAGGCCTTAACTGCCTTGATCGCCTCGATCATCTTTGCCTGATGTCCATGTGCGGTATCGATAACAAGACAGTCAGAGCCGGCAGCGATGAGAGCCTGCGCCTTTGCCGCTACATCGCCATTAATTCCTAAAGCTGTAGCGATGCGGAGGTGGTTGTGGGAATCAAGTGCAGGACGATAAAGAGTTGCACGCAATGCGCCGGCTTTCGTGAGAATTCCAACAAGGTCTCCGGCGGGAGTAGTAATCGCGGCGAAGTCCCGATGACTCTCCTCTAGGGCTTCAAATGCGGCACGAGGCGCAATATCTTCTGGAAGAGTTGTGAAGTCGGCATGCATGATCTGGCGCAATTGCGTGAAACGATCAACGCGCTCTAAATCGCTCTGCGTTATTACGCCAACAGGCTTTGTCTTATCGACGACGACAAGGATTCCATGCGCACGCTTGGTGATTAAGTCGAGAGCGCTGGCGGCGGTCTCGGTTCCTTCTAAGGTGGCGGGAGTCTCAAAAACAATGTGGCGCGTCTTCACCCATGCGATCACATCCGCGATTATTTCTAGCGGAATGTCTTGGGGGATAACTACTAATCCACCACGGCGGGCGACGGTTTCGGCCATCCGTCGACCTGCGATCGCGGTCATATTTGCCACAACAATAGGAATTGTCGTTCCGGTGCCGTCGTCGGTAGATAGGTCTACATCCATACGACTTGCGACTTGGGTGTAATTAGGGACCATGAAGACATCGTCGTAGGTGAGGTCGGGTGTCTGTCCGGGAACGGGGCTACTTAAGAAACGCACGTTGCCTAACTATACCCCTGACGGTATCGTTTAAGTATGTTCGGTATCGGCTTCGAGAAGCTCTTTGTCCTCGCCATTCTCGGTGTGATTCTCATTGGTCCCGATAAGTTGCCGCAATTTGCCGTCGATGCGGCAAAGTTTCTACAAAAAGTTCGTGGAATGAGTCGCGAGGCGATGAACGAATTTAAGGGACAACTTGGACCGGAGTTCGCTAATTTAGATATCCAGGATCTAAACCCAAAGACCTTTCTTGCCAACCACCTCGACGATATTGTGAAAGATACCGACAAGATCGCCAAGAGCACTGCGGCAGATCTTGCTCAGATTAAAGAGCAGACGAAGATTGATCCCGACCTTCTCTAATCTCTGAGTTCTGCCACTTCGAATCATATTTAGCAAAGACTCTAATGAGCAGGACGCCAAAGCCAAAAATTATCGCCACCCCTACTGCCCAGATCAAGAAACCTTCACTTGTTAGGTCAAGGAATTTATAGGGCCATTGCTTAATAACGCTGCCGTGTGCAACCGTGTAGCAGATATAGACGATGGGAATGAGCAGGATTTGTGGGGTCTGGTTGCTCTTGATGAGGCCCCGCGGGCCGCGCCGAGCCCAGAGCCAGATAAGCAGCGAAGGTACAACCACGTGGAGTAGCCCAGAGGAGAACATCGCCCATCCCTTTGGTGGATAGATCGGAAGTAAGACTGCGTTGTAGACGAGCCCAGACACGGTGATCATAAGAAGGCCGGCGGCGAAGAGGGTCCCGAAATATCTCGGTAGCGCTTTACCACGTGAGATAGCCAGGGCGAGATAGAGAACCACCAAGTTGGACCAGATCGTGAAGTAGCTAAAGAAGGCGACAATGCGAATAGCTGGAGTGTCTTGATGGAAGAGAGTTTGATCTGAAATGACGATCGGATCGATGTTACGAGCGCTTAAGTAGAGCGATAAGAGAAGGCCTACAGAAGCGCAGAAGGCGAGCCACCCGTATAAACGTCGGCTCGCCTTCTCCATAAGATTTTAGAGATTAGTCCTTCTTGGCCTTCTTCTCTTGCTTAGCCAAGCGCTTCTCCTTGAGGTTGAGCTTTGGCTCTTTCTTGGTGTTTGCGTTGCTCTTCTGTTCCTTATTTGCCATTTCTTACTCCTTCGTACGCTTGCTCAAAGGGTACCCGAAAGAAGATAAAGAAAGGAGCCACAAGATCGCTCTCGTGGCTCCTTTCTTTATTCAAGTCAGGCTACTGGAAGGAGGTAGCGATCGCGCAGAGGATTCCCGAAATTGCGATCCAGGTAAACCAAGAACCAGCTGTGCGTTGGCGCCACTCTTCAAGTGTTGGGTCGATCTTGACGCGACGAGCGCGCAGAACGAGCCCAAGAGCCACAAATGAACCGATGAGGTAATGGAACATATTCGCTCCTGCAACCAATACCCAGTTAGAGGCATAGGCACCGTTGTAGAAAGGGCGACCGGCATCGTCATGTGCAATAAATGGCATATGGGCCATCTGGTGCCACTGGTAGTACCCACCGATAAGGAGAGCAACCAGTACGACTACTGCTGTTAGGTTGCGCGCCGCGCGGTTGTACTCGCCGATTCGGTGTGCCAATGCCGCAACAATCAGACCAATTGCAGCAACCCAACCAGATGCACTGCTAAACGTGTGCACTCCCTTAGGTAACCAGGCTTGATTGACGTTGAGGTTGCGTAGGTAGAACCACGAGAAGATCATTCCGAAGAGGAATGCACCATCAGCGACGATTAGGAGGCGAACACCGAGGCGTTCGCGACGACCAATAGCTTCTGGTGAGTCGTGGTGGACGTGGAACTCTGTGTCATGTGCCATTTACTTTGCGCTCCTTCCATAGCCATATGGATCACTAGTAACCACTGGTGGGGTTTCGAAGTTCACTAGAGGTACTGGATATGGAACAGTCCACTCCAAGGTCTTAGCGCCCCATGGATTCATAGGAGCGATCTTGCCGCTGCGCCATGAATGCACAATGGCCCAAAGAAGCGTGAGCATTCCGATGCCGACGCTGTAAGCGCCAATCGTGCTGATCAAGTTGGCATGTGAGAAGAGGTGCGCATAGTCAGCCACACGACGTGGTTGACCTTCTGCACCAGCGATGAACATTCCGAGGAAGAGGACGTTAAATCCAATCTGAACGAACCAGAAGGAGATATAGCCACCACGCTCATTGAGCATTCGACCAGTCATCTTAGGGAACCAGTAAGCCAATCCACCGATCGCTCCGGTGAGGGCTGCTCCCATCAAGGTGTAATGGAAGTGAGCGGTGACGAACATCGAACCGTGGAGGTAATTGTCAGCTGGCACGTCGGAGAGATAAATCCCGGTAATTCCACCAATCAAGAAATCCCAGATGAAGGCGTACACCGAGAGCATCGGCAACTTCATCCACGGTTTGCCTCGCCAGAGCGTTCCTATCAGGACCAGGAAGAGCAGACCCGTTGGGATCGAGATGAACTCCGTCGTAATCATGAATGGGCCGTTAAGGGAAGGCATCCATCCAGACATGTACATGTGGTGAGCCCAGACCAAAATGGAGAGCCCCGCGATTCCCGCAAAGCCCGCTATCGCGGCGTTGTACGAGAAGAGAGGTTTGCGAACGAAGACTGGCGCAATCTCCATCAGAGCTGCGACACCTGGAATCAAGATCACGTAAACCTCTGGGTGACCCATGATCCAGAAGAGGTTGGCAT
>DAIMCZ010000008.1:13433-27907 GCA_036726125.1 Candidatus Nanopelagicaceae bacterium | reverse complement strand
TGGCCTGCCCCAACTGCTCGTGGCACGGAAGGCTCGCACGGCTCCGCTCTTGGAGCAGATGAGATTGCCGCAACGAAGGTTCTGCTGGGACTTGATCCTGCCGAAAGTTTCATCGTTCCTGAAGATGTTCTCGCGCATACTCGCCAAGTTATTGAACGGGGTCAGGCTGCGCATGCGGCGTGGGATGCAGAGTTTGCACTCTGGCAGGAGAAGAACCCCGAGCGTGCAGCGCTCCTTGCGCGTCTGCGCAATCACACCCTTCCTGCGGGTTGGGAGAACGCGCTACCTGTCTTCCCTGCAGGCAAGGATGTCGCA
The DNA here is from genome assembly GCA_036726125.1 of Candidatus Nanopelagicaceae bacterium. Lineage (GTDB taxonomy): Bacteria > Actinomycetota > Actinomycetes > Nanopelagicales > Nanopelagicaceae > PALSA-747. The sequence goes on along the minus strand of DAIMCZ010000008.1, from coordinate 27,592 downwards.
ACGCGCTCTGCTTCAGGCAAGGTCATCAGAGCTATCGCATCGGTACTTCCTGAATTCTGGGGCGGTTCCGCAGATCTAGCCGGTAGCAATAACACCACTATTGATGGCAGCAAATCCTTCTTGCCAACTTCGAGTGAGATGGAGAATGCTGATCCATACGGTCGCTTAATTCACTTCGGAATTCGCGAACATGCAATGGGTGGAATCCTTAATGGCATTGCCTTACATGGACTTAGCAAGCCATTTGGTGGAACTTTCCTAGTATTCAGCGATTACATGCGTGGCTCCGTGCGTCTTGCCGCCCTGATGAATCTTCCAGTTACCTTCGTCTGGACCCACGACTCCATCGGACTCGGTGAAGACGGTCCAACCCACCAACCAGTTGAGCACGTCGCTTCTTTGCGCCTCATCCCCAACTTGGCCGTCATTCGACCATCTGATGCAAACGAGACTGCGATCGCTTGGCGTGAAGTAATCACTCGTCGCAAGCCAGCGGGCTTTGCGCTATCACGGCAGAACTTGCCGGTTATTGATCGGACGATCTTCGCCAGCGCTGAAGGCGTAGCTCAAGGTGCTTATGTTGTGAGTGATTCTTCTGGTACCCCAGATGTCATTCTTATCGCTACAGGATCTGAAGTTTCTCTCGCCATCGCAGCAAAGGAGATCTTGGCGGCTGATGGAATTGCAGCGCGCGTCGTCAGCGCTCCGTGCTTAGAGTGGTTTGCAGAGACCAGTTCGGAGTATCAAGAGTCTGTCTTGCCTAGTTCGGTACGTGCTCGCGTGAGCGTTGAAGCCGGCGTGACGGCTGGCTGGCGCGAATATGTCGGTGACGCAGGGGTAAGCATTGGCTTAAATCACTTCGGAGCATCGGCTGCTGCGGGAATTCTCTTTAAAGAGTTCGGGTTTACACCAGAGGCGGTCGCATCGGCTGCCAAAGAATCAATTGCGAAGGCGGGCAAGTAATGTCATCACACCTCCAAGATTTGAGCGCTGCTGGAGTATCCATCTGGCTCGACGATCTTTCTCGAGATCGTTTGCAAAGTGGCAGTTTGGCTGCGCTTATAAGTGGATCTAGCGTGGTCGGCGTCACCACAAATCCAAGTATCTTCTCTGCAGCGATTAAGGGTTCAGCTCTCTACAAGGATGATGTACTTGCACTCAAAGCCGAAGGTGAGAGCGTTGCATCTATCGTTACTACGTTGACGACCTCAGACGTTAAAGCAGCCTGCGATCTCTTCCTCGATACTTTCAACACGTCTGGCCATGTTGACGGGCGCGTGAGCATTGAGGTCGATCCCTTCTTGGCTCATGAGACAGCCGCGACGGTTGCACAGGGAAAGTCACTCTGGCAGTTAGTAAATCGTCCAAATCTCCTTGTGAAAGTTCCAGCAACGTTAGAGGGGCTCCCTGCGATTCGTGAGCTTACCGCCGCTGGAATTAGCATCAACGTAACTTTGATCTTCTCTGTGGAGCGCTACCTAAAGGTTATGGATGCTTACATGAGTGGACTCGAAGATCGACTCGCTGCTGGCCACTCGATTACCGATATCCATTCGGTCGCTTCTTTCTTCGTCTCTCGCATTGACACTGAAATTGATAAGCGCCTTGACGCGATCGGGGCTGGATCTCCCCTACGAGGCCAGACGGCTATCGCTAACGCTGTTCTCGCCTATGAGGCTTACCTCGAAGTGATCGCCTCAGAGCGCTGGAAGAGTTTGGTCTCACAAGGCGCAAATCAACAGCGTCCTTTGTGGGCATCCACCGGTGTGAAAGATAAGGCTTACGACTCAACTCGGTACGTCATTGAGCTGGTAGCAGCAAATTGCGTAAACACGATGCCCGAGGGAACTCTTAACGAGGTGCGCGCGCATGGCGCAGTTCGTGGGGACACAATCACACCAGCTATCCCCGCGGCACATGCTCACTTTGCAGCGCTACCTGCTGCGGGGATCGACTTCGAAGATGTTGTCGCCTTCCTTGAGAAGGATGGCGTCAAGAAATTTGCCGATGCCTGGCAAGAACTCCTAGACAACGTAAGCGCGGTGGCATAAATGATCACGGTTTCAGGTACAGCACTCTCTATCGCGACAGAAGAGAGAACAAATTCGCTCACTGCGATTGTCGACCGTCTAGCAGCTAAAGATCACACCCTGTGGGGGGCGGAAGCGGAGGCCGAAGCCGCAGTTCGACTCAATTGGATTGATCTGCCGACCAGTTCACGCGCCTTGCTCCCAGAGCTGGATGCACTTACAGCCTGGGCGCGCTCTCGCGAGATCTCCTCGATCGTTCTCGCGGGTATGGGAGGTTCATCACTTGCTCCCGAGGTAATTGCGAAGACTTATAAGAAGTCGCTTACCGTTTTGGACACGACTGACCCCGATCAGATCAACGCTGCTATTCCGGCAGACCTCGCACACACTCTTGTGGTTGTAGGATCAAAATCGGGTTCTACGATTGAGACTGCTTCTCATAAAGCCTTCTTCTCCAAACTATTTGTCGACGCGGGGTTAAATCCTGCCGATCACTTTGTGATTGTCACCGACCCAGGTTCACCTCTGGATAAGTCCTCTCGCGCTGATGGCCTGCGAGTCATCAATGCAGATCCCAATGTTGGTGGCCGCTACAGCGCACTCTCCGCCTTTGGCTTGGTTCCTGCTGCTCTGATTGGAGTCGACGCCTCAATACTCTTGGATGACGCAGCCTCTGCCGCAGAGAAGTTTGTGCTTCCGGGCTCTGCAGCGATTCAACTGGCAGCGACTATCTTTGATAAGGGCGAGCAGAACGTAGCATTCTTCGATTCCGACTCCGATCTCCCTGGAATCTCCGATTGGATCGAGCAGCTGATTGCCGAGTCCACTGGTAAGAATCAGACCGGTCGCCTACCGATCGCAATTGAATCTGCCGCTGCTCCTATTGCAGGTGCTGGACTAAAGATTGGCTTTCGCGAAGGAAGCAACGCTGATCTCGTAGTTACTGGATCGCTTGGCGAACAATTTATTTTATGGGAGTGGGTTACAGCGCTCTTGGGGTACAGCCTCAAGGTCGATCCATTCAACCAGCCCAATGTCACTGAAGCGAAAGAGCGCACCGGTGCGCTTCTCTCGACATGGAACGATGGAAAGGTCCCTCATTTCAAGCCGGCATTTGAGAATGAACTACTCGCCGTATATAGCAGCTCTTCTGCTGGCGACTTGGCTGGCCAGCTCCAAGACTTCTTTGCGCACTCCAGCCATTACATCGCGATCATGGCCTATCTTTCCCGCGGAATTGATGATGGAGCAAATAAGTTACGTGAGATAGTTGCCGCTCGCAGCGGCAAGGGAACAACGTTTGGTTGGGGACCACGTTTCTTGCACTCTACGGGACAATTCCACAAGGGGGGTCAGCACAATGGCGCCTTCTTGCAGATCACCGGAGAGAACACAGGAGATCTAGCGATTCCACATCAGAACTTCTCGTTCCATACCTTGCTCATGGCCCAAGCCCTGGGTGATGGAGAGGCGCTGTCTGATCGCAAATTCCCACTCATTCGCGTGCATCTAAAGAATCGCGAGTTGGGCCTTGCTCTACTTTTGGAAGAGTTAGCTAAGAATTAATCGTCGCCGCGGAGTTTGGCGAGAGCATCTCCCAAAATCTTCTCGGCTTCAGCCTCGGTGCGTCGCTCTTTCACGTATGCGAGGTGAGTCTTATATGGCTCGTTCTTTACAGGCATCGGTGGCTTATCTTTATCGAGGCCAGCTGGGAAGCCACAGCGAGGGCAATCCCACTCGTTAGGAATAGTTACTGTGCCATCTTCAGCGAAAGATGGGCGGGTCTCATGGCCATTAGCGCACCAATATGAGACACGAAAGCGAGCTATCGCCTCGCCACGCTCAGCCTCACCCATTGGGCCAGCTCCGACGCGACTACCGCGGATTGCACTTCCTGCCATCTCTTACTCCTTTGAAAACTAGTTATGCAAAGAAAACCGAAAATCCGAACTACTTTAGGTAGATACCCAAAGAGACAACCCCTGCGAACCAGAGGAATCCGACCACGATGGTGATCCGGTCCAGATTCTTCTCTACGACTGAAGAACCACCATAGGTGGAGGAGATTCCGCCGCCAAAGAGGTCCGATAGTCCGCTGCCTTTGCCCTTATGGAGCAGAACCAGGAGGATCATCAGCACGCTGGTGATCGCAAGAAGGATTGATAAAGCTAAAACCACGATTCGGCTCCTTTTATTTCTTACCTTCCGAACCTGCTTGGAGCAGGTTCGGACGCAATAGGTGGGTGCTGCAGACCCTTCGGGTCAGGCGCTAAGGATAGCGTCTAATTAAGCGGTAACTACGCGGTGGTACTTGGCGATTCGGGCGAACTCCTCGGGATCAAGGCTCGCTCCCCCAACCAGCACGCCATCCACATCGGCTTCACGCATAATGTCGACGATATTTGCCGACTTTACGGAGCCACCGTAAAGAATTCGAGCGCCAGCGGCGATCTCGTCACTTCCGATGGAGCGCAGAGCCTCGCGGATAGCCGCACAGACCTCTTGAGCGTCGGCAGGGGTCGCAGTCTTACCAGTGCCAATGGCCCAGACCGGCTCGTAAGCGAAGACAACCTTCTTGAGGTCAGGCTTGTGGAGCCCCTGAACTGACTCGGTCAATTGTGCAACGACGAACTCCACCTGATTGCCAGTTTCGCGGATGGAGAGGTCTTCTCCGATACAGAGCACCGGAACCATCTCATTCTCGAGGACGGCTTTTGCCTTACGTGCCACAAGAGCGCTGCTCTCACCGTGAATGGTGCGACGCTCAGAGTGTCCTACCAAGACAAATGCACACCCCAACTTATTGAGCATGCCGCCAGAGATATCCCCTGTGAAGGCGCCCGATGCTTCTGGTGAGAGATCCTGCGCTCCATAGAGGAGGCGGAGTCTGTCGCCATCGATCAAGGTCTGTACAGAGCGGATATCTGTGAAGGGAGGGAAGATCGCAACATCAACCGCATCGAAATCCTTCTCTTCTAGAGAGTAAGAAAGTTTCTGGGTCACGGCGATAGCCTCGAGATGATTGAGATTCATCTTCCAATTTCCGGCGATCAGTGGCTTACGCATTATTAAGAACCTCAATCCCTGGGAGAGCTTTTCCTTCGAGGTATTCGAGCGAAGCTCCACCACCTGTTGAGATATAGCCAAATTGATCATCGGAGAAGCCGAGAGCTCGCACAGCCGCTGCCGAATCGCCACCACCTACAACGGAGATACCTTGCACCTTAGTCAGGCTCGTTGCGACGACTTTGGTTCCATTCGCGAAGTTTGGAAATTCAAAGACACCCATTGGGCCATTCCAGAAAACGGTGTGGCACTTTTCAATCGCTGCGCCAAAGGCCGCTGCAGAGTCGGGTCCGATATCGAGCCCCATCTGGTCAGCAGGAATTGCATACGCGCTCACGAGTGTGGGTGTCGCATCAGCAGCGAATGTTGGTGCAACCACGATATCCGTTGGTAGTAGAAGTTCTACCCCGAGATCTTTCGCCTCCTGCAACAACTTCTTGACATCATCAAGCAGTTCTAGTTCGACGAGTGACTTTCCGATCTCGTGTCCCTCGGCTGCAAGAAAGGTAAAGAGCATGCCGCCACCGATGGCCAAGACATTGACCTTGCCAAGTAAATTCTTGATGACACCGATCTTGTCAGAGACCTTTGCGCCGCCAAGAACCACCCCATATGGGCGATCTGGGTTCTCGGTTAACTTCTTTAAGACCTCAATCTCGGCAGCAACTAGGAAGCCAACTGCGCTGGGAAGTAACTTCGCAACATCATAAACAGATGCATGCTTGCGGTGCACGGCACCGAAGCCATCGCTGACAAAGAGATCCATCCCAGTTGCGAGTTGTGCGGCGAAAGCAGCACGTTCTGCCTCATCCTTGGAGGTTTCAGCAGCTTCGTAGCGAATATTTTCGAGGAGAAGAATTTGGCCGGGTTGCAGCGCAGCCTTCTTAGCATCTACTTCTGCCCCGACGATCTCCGATGAGAAGAGAACTGGCTTGCCTAAGAGTTCGCTTAAGCGCTCAGCGACAGGCGCCAAGGTCATATCAGGATTGCGCTCACCCTTTGGTCGACCAAGGTGGGCGGTGATGACGACACTTGCACCATTATCAACGAGATAGTTGATAGTAGGAAGCGAGGCCCGGATGCGACCATCATCGCGAATAACGCCCTCTTTAATGGGGACGTTTAGATCGCACCGGAGCAGAACTCGCTTTCCTGCAACATCAATAGATTGAAGCGCAGTAAAACTCATTAGAGAGATTTACCAACAAAGGCGACGAGATCAACTAGGCGGTTTGAATAGCCCCACTCATTGTCATACCAACCAAGAACCTTTGCAGTTGAACCGATCACCTTGGTGAGGCCAGCATCGAAGATGCATGAGCTTGGGTCGGTGACGATATCTGCGGAGACGATTGGATCCTCGGTGTAGGTCAGGTAACCCTTGAGTTCGCCTTCGGCAGCCTTCTTCATCGCTGCGTTGATCTCAGCGGCGGTAACTTCGCGAGCGAGTTCAACGGTGAGATCGGTTGCAGAGCCTGTTGGGACTGGTACGCGAAGGGCGTAACCATCAAGCTTGCCCTTCAAGTTAGGCAGGACGAGGCTGATGGCCTTAGCTGCGCCAGTAGATGTAGGAATGATAGAGAGAGCACCAGCGCGGGCGCGGCGGAAATCCTTGTGAGGCTGATCGTGCAGTGACTGATCATTTGTGTAGGCGTGGACTGTGGTCATCAAGCCACGAACGATTCCGAACTCCTCGTCGAGTACCTTCGCCATTGGAGCAAGGCAGTTGGTTGTGCATGATGCGTTAGAAATGATGTTGTGAGCGGCAGGATCGTACTTATCCTGGTTTACGCCTAGAACGATGGTGATGTCTTCATCAGTTGCTGGAGCAGAGATGATTACCTTCTTAGCGCCTGCTGTGATGTGCTTCTGGGCATCTGCGGCCTTTGTGAAGAAGCCAGTCGACTCAATGACGATATCTGCATTGACAGAGGCCCAAGGCAAGTTTGCTGGGTCGCGCTCTGCGAAAACTTTGATGGTCTTGCCACCAACGGTGATGGAATCTTCGGTGTAGGTAACTGGAAGGCCTAGTGGGCCGAGAATGGAGTCATACTTTAAAAGGTGAGCGAGAGTGTGATTATCGGTGAGGTCGTTAATTCCAACGATCTCGAAATCTGCGCCGGAGAGCAGAGCCGCCCGGAAGAAGTTACGTCCAATACGACCAAATCCATTAATTCCAACACGAACCACTTTAATCCCGCCTTCTACAGTTGTGGGTTACCCAATAGGCACTAAGAAACATCACGACACTGTGATGAGAAAATCCTATCAGTCTGACTATTCCGCCAATAAATCTGGTGTGAGCCCCGCCTCAGTATCCGGGATCCCCAAATCGTGAGCCCGCTTATCTGCCATCGCTAAAAGACGTCGAATGCGCCCTGCAATTGCATCTTTTGTCATAGGCGGAACGGCTAGTGAACCCAGCTCTTCTAGGCTCGCTTGCCCAAAGTTAATGCGTAATTCACCTGCCTCTTTGAGGTGGCCCGGGATCTCATCACCCAAAATCTCTAAGGCGCGGGCCACTCGAGCCGAGGCAGCTACTGCCGCCCGAGCAGAGCGGCGCAGATTGGCATCATCAAAATTAGCTAAACGATTAGCGGTAGCCCTCACCTCGCGTCGCATCCGACGCTCCTCCCAAGCCAAGACACTCTCGTGTGCCCCTAGCCGAGTCAAGAGAGCTCCGATGGCATCGCCATCTCGAATTACTACACGATCCACGTTGCGCACTTCGCGCGCCTTGGCAGCGATACCTAAGCGGCGCGCCGCTCCGACAAGTGCCAGGGCCGCCTCAGGGCCGGGGCAGGTAATTTCAAGCGCAGAGGAACGACCTGGTTCGGTGAGTGAGCCGTGGGCGAGAAAGGCGCCACGCCAAGCAGCTTCGGCATCGCAGATTCCTGCGGAGACAACCTGCGGAGGCAGGCCTCGTATCGGCCTGGCATTGCCATCAACTAGCCCTGCTTGTCTGGCGAGAGCATCGCCTTCAGAGACAACGCGAACCACATACCGGCTCCCCTTGCGCAGTCCGCTGGGCGAGAGGACCGAGAGCTCCGACTCGTGTCCATAAATCTCGGCAATATCTTTTCGCAATCGGCGTGCAGCTTGCGCAGTATCTAACTCAACTTCAATAACAATCTTTCCCGATGCGATGTGCAACCCTCCGGCGAAGCGAAGGAGCGCAGATACTTCAGCTTTGCGGCAACATGGCTTGGAGACGTTGAGTCGACTCAACTCGTCCTTTACTGAAGCAGTCATCGCCATGCGGCAATCTAAGCAGGCTTCACTCCATAATGTGGGCGAAAACTGAGCGAAGTTTTTTTACATCGTGGTGATAACTGCCTGGAGATTGAGAGAGTGGTGCTACCACTAATTCCCCACCCAAACCCTCAACCAAACCTTTAAGTTTCGGTGCGCTCTCACTCGCACTCGGATCAACAATCGCGTAATCAATTCGCAATTTCGGGAGATGTTGCAGGATAAATTCCAAATGATCGGCCGCTGAAGAACCAGCGAACTCATCTACCGAATCGGGCTCTGGGAGGTTGAGAACGATAATTCGTTTCGCAGGTGAGGCAACTACTGCCTGAGCTAACTCAGGCAAGAGCAGGTGGGGCATCACACTGGAGAACCATGAACCGGGTCCAATCGTGACCCACTCAGCGTTACCCAATGCGCTTAATACTTGTGGAGTCACTCGTGGATTCTCAGGAATCAAACGGAGCGACTCGATCCGACCTTTTGTGGTTGCAACTTCTACCTGGCCACGAACAATCTTTCTGCCATACGAGGTATTGAAAGTGCCCTCAATATCCAAAGGATCGAGCGACATCGGGAGCACTTCCCCAACAATGCGCAAGAGATTGCCCACTTGGCGGATACCCCGTACCGCATCGCCATCCATATCCCACAACGCCATCATCAAGAGATTGCCGAGTGCATGACCACTCAACTCTCCACCGCCTTGGAAGCGATACTGCATTACTTCTGCCCAACCGCGTCCCCATTCATCATCGCTACAGAGAGCCGCTAACGCCATCCTTAAATCTCCGGGGGGAAGCGAACCAAATTCATTGCGGAGTCGACCGCTGGAGCCACCGTTATCTGCAACAGTGACCACGGCGGTAATCTCTGAAGTGACGCCGCGCAGGGCGGTGAGCGTTGCCGCTAAACCGTGTCCCCCACCGAGTGAAACTACCTTCTGTTCACCCATTCTTTAGAGTTCACGTCCGAGATCGCGATGAATCGCCGTCGCTTCTATACGTTGTTGCCCGACAACACCACGCTCGTTGAAGAGGCGAGCGAGCTCTTCGGCAATTGCAACGCTGCGGTGTTTTCCGCCCGTACAACCAATAGCGAGGGTGAGATATTTTCGACCTTCTTGAAAAAATCCCGCCGCCATCGTTTCAAAGAGAGATTGATATTTGGCGAGAAAATCCTGCACATTTTCGGTTCCCAAGACTCGCTCTGATACTGCCGCATCTAAACCAGTGAGGGGCCTAAGGGCTGGATCCCAATGCGGGTTTGCAATAAAGCGACAATCCATAACCAGATCGGCATCCACGGGTATTCCATATTTATATCCAAAAGAGAGGAGGTTAACGCGGAGATCTGCGGTGGAGGATGTCGCGAAGAGCTCGGCAATCTTCTGTTCCAACTGGTGGATGTTGAAAGATGACGAGTCAATGAGTACATCAGCCACCGATCGTACTTCGCGCAAGCGCTCGCGCTCTTTGGCAATTCCATCGACAATTCGATCATTGCCTTGCAAGGGATGTGGGCGCCGAGTGGATTCAAAACGGCGTACAAGCACATCATCATTTGCATCAACAAAGAGAACTTGCCTATCGATGCCTCGATCCGCCAGTTCATTAAGGGCGCTACTGAGATTTCCAAAGAACTCACGACCTCGAACATCAATTACCACCGCGATCTGTGAGGTGCTATTAGCAGCCATTTCGCAGAGATTGGCTAACAATGCGGGCGGGAGGTTATCTACGACGTACCAACCCAAATCCTCCAAGGCGTGTGCGACCGTCGAACGACCCGCCCCGCTCATACCGGTGATGACCACGACCTTGCCATTCATGGAGATGAGTCTATCCGCGGATCTCCCCGGTTCCCAGATCGACGGAGATCTCGGGCGCGCTTGCAAGGAGCGCGGCTTCGATAATTCCTGCGATCTTCTCTCCGATTCCTGGAACGGCTGCGATCTCTTCGACGGTCGCCTTCTTTAATGCACCTACTGACCCGAAGCGATCTAAGAGTGCACGACGGCGCACTTCCCCGAGGAGTGGAATTTCGTCGAGTAATGACTCCAACATCACCGCAGAGCGCTTAGAGCGATGAAAGTTGATGGCGAAACGGTGCGCTTCATCACGCACGCGCTGCAACATGTAAAGCCCTTCGCTGTGTCTCGGCAAGATGATGGGATCTGAACTATTAGGGAGCCAAACTTCTTCTAACCTCTTCGCCAAACCCACCAGGGGTATCTTTTCAAGACCCAATGCAAGGAGTGCTTGATACGCAGCACTGACCTGTGGAGCTCCACCATCTACGACAATCAATTGCGGAGGGTAGGCAAATTTAGGTCGGGCTCCCCCTTGCATCTTTAACTCGTTGATGTCGACCTCGCGCTCTGCAAGGTAGCGCTTGAGTCGACGAGTGATCACATGGTTCATGGCCCGGGTGTCGTCGAAGCCAGCATCGTCATCGATCGCGAAGCGGCGGTAATCAGATTTCTTTGGCTGCCCATCTTCGAAGACCACCATGGAGGCCACCATATGTTTGCCTTGAATATTAGAGATATCAAAGCATTCGATACGCAGGGGAAGTTCGGCGAGACCCAAGGCGCTTTGAATCTCCTCCAGAGCCCGTCCAACTACGGCGACATCGTTGGAGCGTTTACTTAGGTATTGAATAAGCGCTTGGTGGGCGTTGCGAGCTACGGTGCGCATCATCTCGACTTTTTCGCCGCGCTGTGGAATAGAGATGTTGACCTTGTGACCCGCCATCCCTCCTAGCCATTCGGCAACCGCAGCGGTATCGCTCGGCTCACGATCAACCAGAATCTCTGAGGGAGCCTTACTCTCGATATAGATCTTGGCGAGGGCTGCGGAGATGACATCTTCCTCTTCAAGCACATCTGAGAGGTCAATGATCCAAGCGCGGGAGGCGATGATCCTTCCGGCGCGAATAGAAAAGAGAGAAGCTGCGGCGTGGGTGACCTCTTGGTGAATCGCGATCAAATCTGCTGAGAAATTATTATTGAGAGAGGTCTCGGTAAATTCAGTGGTCTTCCCTAACGCTTCTAGTTGATCGCGCAGCCTGGCGGCAAGTTCAAACTCTTCATTGGCAGATGCGCGTTCCATATCGAGTTGGAGAGATTCGGCAATATCGGTCGGATTTCTATCGAGGTATGCGACCAGGTTCTTGGCGAGTTTGGTGTGCTCTTCCTGGGAAATCCAACCGACACAGGGGGCTGAGCATTTTCCAATATCGCCTAAAAGGCATTGCCGTTTGGTCGCCACTGCGCGATTAAAGTTCGACTGCGTGCAGGCGCGCACCGGAAAGGAGCGTTGCAGCACTTCTACAGTGCCACGTAGCGCCCAAGTATTTGTGAAGGGGCCGAAATACCTATTGCCCTTGACATGCTTCTGTCGCGAAACGAAGAGCCGTGGGTATTCTTCGGAGAGCGAGACCGCCAAGTAGGGGTATGTCTTGTCGTCTTTAAACTGCACATTGAATTGCGGATTAAAGGATTTAATCCAGGTGAATTCGAGAGCGAGGGCCTCAATCTCAGTGCCTACGATCGTCCAATCAACCCGAACCGCGGTATGCACCATGCGATAGGTTTTTGCAGCCAAATTTGAGCCAAAATAGGAGTTGAGTCTGTTCTTAAGATTCTTGGCTTTGCCTACATAGATGACACGATCATGCGAATCGTAGAAGCGATATACCCCAGGCTCGGTGGGGATATTGCTGGGGCGGTAATCCGCAGGGTTGCTCACGGCTAGCGCAGGACTTCCGCCAAGAATTTTCCGGTGTAACTCGCGGCAACCTTAGAGACTTCTTCTGGAGATCCCTCGGCGATGACGGTTCCTCCCCCTGCTCCACCTTCGGGACCCATGTCGATGACCCAGTCGGCAGACTTAATAACGTCGAGATTGTGTTCAATGACGACAACTGTATTACCGGAGTCAACGAGTCGATTGAGGACAATCAATAGCTTGCGAACATCTTCAAAGTGCAGGCCGGTGGTTGGCTCGTCAAGGACGTAGATGGTCCGCCCAGTCGAGCGACGTTGCAACTCTGTCGCGAGCTTTACGCGCTGTGCTTCTCCGCCCGAGAGAGTCGGAGCAGATTGTCCGAGACGGACGTAGCCGAGGCCCACATCGTTGAGGGTCTTGAGATAGCGGGCAATCGCTGGAACGGATTCGAAGAAGTGTGAAGCCTCTTCAATCGGCATATCGAGTACCTGTGCGATCGTCTTGCCTTTGTAATGCACCTCGAGAGTCTCGCGGTTGTACCGCGCGCCGTGGCAGACCTCGCACGGAACATAGACATCGGGCAAAAAGTTCATCTCGATAGTAATCGTTCCATCACCGGCACAGTTTTCGCAGCGCCCACCCTTGACGTTAAAGGAGAAGCGACCCTGCTGATAACCACGAATTTTCGCTTCAGTTGTCTCAGCGAAGAGGGCACGAATCTTGTCGAAGACGCCGGTGTAGGTAGCCGGGTTGGAACGCGGAGTGCGGCCAATCGGAGATTGATCTACGTGGACCACCTTGTCGAGTAGATCTATTCCAGTAATGGTGCGATGGCGCCCAGGAACGATGCGCGCTCCATTGAGCTTGTTGGCAAGAACGGAGTAGAGGACATCATTTACCAAGGTCGATTTTCCAGAGCCGCTAACTCCGGTTACAGCCACAAAGAGTCCCAGAGGAAATGCGACGCTAATGCTCTTTAAATTATTCTCCTTCGCCTCTTTAACGACGAGAGCACGTTTTGCATCTCGCGGGCGACGTTCCGCAGGGATCGGAATGAAACGACGTCCCGCTAAGTAATCCCCGGTGATTGATTCTGGAGCAGTGATTAACGCTTGATAGTCGCCGGAAGAGACCACCTTGCCGCCATGCTCGCCGGCACCGGGTCCGATATCGACAATCCAGTCGGCTATGCGAATTGTGTCTTCATCGTGTTCAACGACGATCAGAGTATTTCCGAGGTCGCGCAGCCGGGTTAAGGTCTCGATGAGGCGACGGTTATCTCGCTGATGCAGTCCAATGCTCGGTTCATCAAGGACGTAGAGAACTCCTGTAAGTCCGGATCCAATTTGAGTAGCAAGTCGAATGCGCTGTGCTTCTCCGCCAGAGAGAGTGGCGGCGGGACGTTCGAGCGAGAGGTAATCCAAACCAACATCGAGCAGGAAGCCCAGACGTGCGTGGACCTCTTTGAGAACACGATCGGCAATCTTCTTTTCACGGGCGTTGAGAGAGATCTTCTTGAGGAAGATGGCGCACTCGGCGATAGAGAGTTCACAAATCTGCCAAATATTCTTTCCACCTAGCGTCACCGCTAATACCTCTGGCTTGAGGCGCGCTCCTTTGCAGACGGGGCAGGGAGTTTCCCGCATATACGCTTCATATTTTTCACGACTGAAATCTGAATCAGTTTCGGCATGCTTGCGCTCAATGAATCCTAAGACACCTTCAAAGCCAGTTGAGTAGTTGCGAACACGACCATAGCGATTCTTATACTTAACATGCACTTCGTAATCAGAGCCATAAAGCACCGCTTCACGCGCCTTCATCGGCAGCTTGCTCCATGGCTTATCCATAGAGAAGCCGAGCTCGTCCGCTAGTCCTTGTAAGAGTCGATTGAAGTATTCGGCGGAGTGGCCACCCGCCCACGGTGCAATGGCACCTTCATTGAGAGAGAGCGAGTCATCCGGTACAACCAGTTCCTGATCCACCTCGAGGCGAGTACCAATTCCAGTGCACTCGGGGCAGGCCCCGAAAGGTGAGTTGAAGGAGAAGGAGCGGGGCTCCATCTCTTCAAAGGAGAGGC
>DAIMCZ010000008.1:12132-13333 GCA_036726125.1 Candidatus Nanopelagicaceae bacterium | reverse complement strand
CCGAAAGGTGAGTTGAAGGAGAAGGAGCGGGGCTCCATCTCTTCAAAGGAGAGGCCACAATCGTGGCAGGCCATATGTTCGCTGAAGGTTCGCTCCTTCTCAGGATCGGTAGCTTTAGTATCCACAAAATCCAGTACAACCAAACCGCTCGCTAGTTTCAGCGCAGTTTCAATGGAGTCAGTGATTCGCGACTTCGACTCCTTCTTGACCGCGAGTCGATCCACAACGACCTCAATAGTGTGCTTCTCTTGCTTCTTGAGTTTTGGAACCTCATTGAGCGAATAGACGGTTCCATCTACCCGGGCGCGCGAAAATCCTTGTGTTGTGAAATCAGTAAAGAGATCCAGGAACTCCCCTTTACGTTCGCGGACGACAGGAGCGAGAACTTGAAATCGCACTCCCTCGTCTAATGCAAGGATCTGATCGACAATATTCTGTGGCGTCTGTCGAGCAATAGGCTTTCCGCAATTTGGACAATGTGGACGACCGGCGCGAGCGAAGAGGAGGCGGAGGTAGTCATAGACCTCGGTGATGGTCCCAACAGTTGAGCGAGGATTTCGGTTGGTGGACTTCTGGTCGATAGAGACCGCTGGAGATAGCCCTTCAATGAAATCGACATCAGGCTTATCCATCTGGCCGAGAAATTGGCGTGCGTAAGCCGAGAGAGACTCCACATAGCGCCGTTGCCCCTCGGCAAAGATGGTGTCAAAGGCGAGTGAGGATTTACCCGAGCCAGAGAGACCGGTAAAGACGATGAGCGCATTCCGCGGTAAATCGAGTGATACATCCTTGAGGTTGTGCTCGCGCGCTCCTCGAATTATGAGGCGATCTGTGCTCAAACGCCTGCCTCCTCCATGCCTCGTAGTTCACGCTTTAGTTCGCGCAGTTCATCGCGCAGCCGCGCAGCGAGCTCAAATTGCAATTCAGCAGCTGCCGACTTCATCTGATCAGTGAGCGATTCTATGAGAGCGAGGAGTTCTTGTCGTGGCAGAGATGCCCCTTTAGGACGTTGATGCTTAATCGCCGGGGTCTGATTCGCTTTATTCTTTGATCCAACTGTGAGAGAGGCGCTATCTTCGGCCTCTTTTGTGATGAGATCGGTGATATCGGCGATCTTCTTCCGCAATGGAGTGGGATCGATTCCATTTTCTAGGTTATAGGCAACCTGCTTTGTGCGACGACGATTGGTCTCGTCAATCGC
>DAIMCZ010000008.1:0-12032 GCA_036726125.1 Candidatus Nanopelagicaceae bacterium | reverse complement strand
TTTCTAGGTTATAGGCAACCTGCTTTGTGCGACGACGATTGGTCTCGTCAATCGCCTGAGCCATCGCTGGAGTTACGCTATCGGCATACATATGGACTTCACCGGAAACGTTACGGGCGGCGCGGCCAATCGTTTGAATTAATGAGGTGGCCGACCGCAAGAAGCCCTGTTTGTCAGCATCGAGGATCGCCACAAGAGAGACCTCGGGAAGATCTAACCCTTCGCGAAGTAGATTAATTCCAATCAGAACGTCATATTCGCCCGAACGAAGTTCGCGGAGCAATTCAACGCGGCGAAGGGTATCTACCTCAGAGTGCAGATACCGAACTCTTATGCCGAGACCCAAGAGATAATCTGTTAAATCCTCAGACATCTTCTTAGTGAGCGTTGTGACAAGAACTCTCTCGTTTCTTTCAGCTCTTAATCGAATCTCACCCACGAGGTCATCGATCTGCCCTTTAATGGGCTTAAGAATGATGGCAGGGTCGATGAGACCGGTTGGACGAATAACTTGCTCGACTACATGCCCTTGCACTTTTTCGAGCTCATATTTTCCGGGAGTCGCGGAGAGATATACCGTCTGACCCTTTCGAGTTAAGAATTCATCGAAGCGAAGTGGTCGATTATCCATTGCGCTGGGAAGGCGGAAACCATGTTCAACGAGGGTGCGTTTGCGCGAAGCATCCCCTTCATACATAGCTCCGATTTGCGGGACTGTCACGTGTGACTCATCGATGACCACTAGGAAGTCCTCCGGGAAGTAGTCCAAGAGGCAGTTCGGTGGTGAGCCGGCGCCACGTCCATCGATGTGGCGCGAGTAATTTTCGATTCCACTACAGAACCCAAGCTGCTGCATCATCTCAATGTCGAAGGTGGTGCGCATACGCAGACGCTGCGCCTCTAACAATTTGCCAGCACGCTCAAATTTGAGAACGGCCTCTTCCATCTCTTCGGTGATATCGGCAATGGCGCGCTTCATGGTCTCGTCGCCCGCGGAGTAGTGAGATGCTGGAAAGATATACATCTCGCTCTCATCGGCGATGATCTCACCCGTTAGTGGATGCAGGGTCATGATCTTCTCGATCTCATCACCAAACATCTCGATGCGAATCGCATGCTCTTCATACATGGGAATTATCTCGATCGTGTCACCGCGCACCCGGAAGGTGCCACGCTCAAAGGCCATATCGTTGCGCTTGTACTGCACATCGACGAAGCGTCGGAGCAGTTGGTTGCGCTCTATTGAGTCACCGACTCGTAGTCTGATCATTCGATCGACATACTCCTGCGGAGTACCCAAGCCATAAATACAAGAGACTGTCGCTACAACGATCACATCGCGGCGGGTGAGCAGTGAGTTAGTCGCTGAGTGGCGCAACCGTTCGACCTCTTCGTTAACAGAGGAGTCCTTCTCGATAAAGGTATCGGATTGCGGAACGTAGGCTTCGGGTTGGTAGTAGTCGTAGTAAGAGACGAAGTATTCGACAGCATTATTTGGCAGCAGCTCTTTAAACTCGTTAGCCAACTGCGCAGCCAAAGTCTTATTGGGCGCAAGAACGAGAGTAGGACGTTGCAATTGCTCAACGAGCCATGCAGTTGTGGCTGACTTTCCCGTACCTGTAGCACCGAGGAGAACGACATCCTGCTCCCCCGCCTGAATCCGGCGAGTAAGGTCCGCGATTGCAGTGGGCTGATCACCCGATGGGGTGTACTCGCTAATAACTTCAAAAGGCTTTACGCGACGCTGCAGATCGGTAACGGGCCTCATTTCATGCCCAATCGCGCCGGATAGAGGCGATCTTCATAAAGATTCTCGACCTGGCGGAGCAGCTCGTCTTCACTTCCCTCATTGATCAAAATGGCATCTGCAATCGCGGCGCGTTGCAGATCAGTGGCTTGTGCTTGCATCCGTTGAGTCACCTGATAATCCTTCATTCCGCGTTTGATGAGTCGGGCGCGGCGAGTATCCTCCGAGGCACTGACAGTGACCACAAAATCAAAGGGATATTTATGTTCGCTTTCAGCCAGGAGCGGAATCTGGCTCACCAAGATCGAATCTGGGTCTAGCTCGCTCACAATCTGATCAAAGGCAGCCCGGATTTTGGGGTGGGTTATCGCCTCGAGATCCTTGCGAGCAATAGCATCGCTGAAGATGATCTCCGCGAGGCGGGCTCGGTCAAGGTTGCCCTCCCGTAGTACCTCATCTCCGAAGCGGAGCAGAATCTCGTCAAAGCCCTCGGTTCCCCGCTCAACCACATCGCGTGCCAGCTGATCAAAGTCCAAGACCTCGGCGCCACAAGCGGCAAAATATTCGGCGGCGAGTGACTTTCCGGAGCCAATTCCACCAGTCAACGCAACGAGGAGCACCTAGTAAGCCTACTCACCACCTTTTATCCCGTCATCACGAGCGCAAATGCAAAAGGCCCCGACTTTACGTCAGGGCCTTCAACTTTAGGGGTGAGGTTTATTCAGCGACCTCTTCGACGGCATCGACTGCGGCTGCATCTGCTGCCTTAGCCTCTGCCTTCTGCTTCTTGTGAGCTAGGAAGCGCGCTTGAGCCTCAGCGTACTGACGCTCCCACTCTTCGCGTTGTGCTTCAAAGCCAGGGCGCCACTCTTGTGAGTCAGCGTCAAAGCCCTCTGGATAGATGAAGTTACCTTCAGCATCGTAGCGAGCTGGCATTCCGTATTGGGATGGGTCGAAAGCTTCGATCTCAACTTCATGCCCCTCGTTAGCCTGCTTGAGGGAGAGTGAGATACGACGACGCTCCAGATCGATATCGATGATCTTTACGAAGAGCTCATCGCCAACCTGGACAACCTGCTCTGGAATCTCAACGTGGCGCTCGGCCAACTCGGAGATATGCACGAGGCCTTCGATTCCTTCAAAGACGCGAATAAATGCGCCGAATGGAACCAACTTTGTGACCTCACCAGGAACAACTTGGTTGATGGTGTGGGTGCGTGCAAATGCCTGCCAAGGATCTTCTTGAGTTGCCTTGAGAGAGAGTGAGACGCGCTCGCGCTCGAAGTCAACTTCGAGAACTTCAACGGTCACTTCATCTCCTACTTCAACAACTTCACTTGGGTGATCAATGTGCTTCCAAGAGAGTTCAGAGACGTGAACCAAGCCATCTACTCCACCGAGATCAACGAAGGCTCCGAAGTTAACGATCGATGAAACGACACCGGTACGTACTTGGCCCTTGGTGAGTTGGTTGAGGAATGTGGTGCGGGATTCAGATTGTGTCTGCTCGAGGTATGCACGGCGAGAGAGAACTACGTTATTGCGGTTCTTATCAAGCTCGATGATGCGGCATTCAACTTCTTTGCCGATGTAAGGAGTGAGATCACGGACGCGACGCATCTCAACGAGAGATGCAGGTAGGAATCCGCGAAGTCCGATATCAACAATCAAGCCACCCTTAACAACTTCGATGACCAAACCTGTGACGACCTCGTCGCGCTCCTTCTTGCCTTCGATCTCGCCCCAGGCACGCTCGTATTGAGCACGCTTCTTGGAGAGGATGAGGCGACCTTCTTTATCTTCCTTCTGGAGGACTAGGGCTTCTACGCGATCGCCGAGCTTTACGATCTCTGATGGATCGATGTCGTGGCGAATGGAGAGTTCACGAGAGGGAATTACACCTTCGGTCTTATATCCAATATCGAGGAGTACCTCTTCGCGATCTATCTGGACGACGATTCCAGAGACTAGATCTCCATCATTGAAATTCTTTATTGTGCCTTCGATTGCGGCTAGAAAATCTTCTGCGCTGCCAATGTCATTTACTGCGTGAATAGTGCTCAAGTTGCTCCGTAGGAATAGAAAGTAGTCGTTCGTAAATCTCGCACGGCGTGCGAAAGGCTAAGGGTACGCAGGCGGGGTATGAGGGTCAAACTGACTTTGTTATGCAGGGTCTAGACTGCACTCTGTGCGGGCTTATTGGGTAATTTTGAAGAATCCGAGGGCTCTGGCAATGATGCTGGCCGCCTTTCCTGCTCGCCTCGCCTACGGAATGGTCAGTCTGGATATCTTCTTCAAGGTGAAAGATGACACCCACTCCATCACGATTGCCGGTTTGGCAGCTGGTGCCAGTGGAATCGTGGGCTCCCTCAGCACCGGGATGCGAGCGGCAGTGATCGACCGATTGGGGCTCAAGATCCCGCTTCGGGTCTTCGTCCCGGCTTATGCCGTGGCCCTTGCCTCACTGGATCTCTGCCATGGGGCGCGATTATTGATCATCTTCTCCGCTCTCCTAGGTCTTACAGCGCCTCCTATCAACCTCTCTGTCCGTCCAATGTGGCGCACCGCCGTCCCTGAAGAGCAATATCGAACTGCCATCGCCATCGATACCGCCTCGATGAATTTAGGTGTCGTGCTTGGGCCGGCACTAGCAACCACTTTGGCCCTCTCGGGCCACCCCGCGAGCGGCTTGCTTACTACTGCGATCTTGATCCTGATCGGAGGGATTGCACTCTCCTCGTTGAAATTCACCAAGCAATGGCGCCCCGAGCAGCGCGAGGCCGGTGGGCAGACTCTCTTTCGCACAGCAGGCTTTCGTCTATTACTCGCTGAGGGAGTTCTGATCGGTTACGGGACGGGAAATTTCCAAATCGGAATTCCTGCAATCAGTTCACTGCATAACGAACCGCGCTTTGCGGGTCTCGCATTCGGCACAACAGCAGCGCTTTCAATTTTAGGAAGCCTGGTTGCGGGTTCTCTGGGTCGCCAGATAGCCCCAGTCGCTGGATTTCGAGCGATCTACGCTTTCTGGTTTTTGTCCACCGTGCCAATGGCATTTGTGAATCCTGGCTGGGCCTTCCTGCTTGTTCTCGCTCTCTTTGGATTTATTGGAGGTGCGGAGCAGGTCTTCTACTTGGAGCAACTTGAAGTAATCAGACCGCAAGGCAGCGCCGCTGCTGCAATCGGTTGGATCTGGACTGTCGAGGGTTCCTTTGCGGCAATCGGCCAATCAACCGGAGGCTTCTTCTCGCAGCACGTTTCGCCGCACTTCTGCTTTGCAATTACAGGCGCAACATTTGCGCTGGGATTTGTTCTGATCATGGTTGGGCGACGTTGGCTCAAACCCTTTGATCGAGAGCGACCGACTGATTAGTGGGCCGCTAGATCCCAACTTGCTCCGACTCCAATATTGACCGAGAGCGGTAGCGAGAGAGTCACTGCGGACTCCATCTCCTGACGAACCAATGTCGAGAGCGTTTCCTCTTCAGCACCGGCGATTTCAAATATCAATTCATCGTGCACCTGCAACAAAAGTCGCGACTTTAAATCTCTCTCCTTCATAAGGCGCGAAACGTTGAGCATCGCAACTTTGATGATATCTGCGGCAGAACCTTGGATAGGAGCGTTGAGCGCCATGCGCTCGGCGACTTCTCGCCGCTGGCGATTGTCGCTGGAGAGATCAGGGAGATAACGCCTGCGCCCGAGAATGGTCTCGGTGTATCCCTTTGTACGAGCCTCATCGACAACAGTCTTAAGGTAATCCTGAATTCCTCCGAAGCGTTGGAAGTACTGGTGCATCAAAGCCTGGGCATCACCCGGAGAGAGATTTAACTGTTGCGCTAACCCAAAGGCAGAGAGTCCGTATGCCAGCCCGTATGACATCGCCTTAATCTGACGGCGCATCTCGGGCGTCACGCTCTTTACATCTACTCCAAAAACTTGCGAACCCACGGTGCTATGCAGATCCTCCCCGCTCTTGAATGCGGCGATCAGCCCAGCGTCTTGCGAGAGATGAGCCATAATCCGCATCTCAATCTGACTGTAATCAGCAGTCAACAACTTTTTATAGGGTGCCGCGGCGATGAAACAATCTCGGATCTGACGCCCTTCTTCAGTTCGCACCGGGATGTTCTGCAAATTTGGATCGGTAGAAGAGAGGCGACCGGTCGCAGCGACTGTCTGCTGGAAGGTGGTGTGAATTCTGCCGTCGCTCGTTGTAGCCGCAAGAAGTCCATCAACAGTAGTTAGCAACTTGCTTGTTTCGCGGATCCGCAAGAGGTGAGCCAAGATGGGATGACCCGTCTTAACGGCCAACCCTTCCAAACTCTCGGCATCGGTCGTATATCCAGTCTTGATCTTCTTGGTCTTGGGAAGCTTTAACTCATCGAAGAGCACAACCTGAAGCTGCTTTGGCGAACCAATATTGAATTCATGTCCTGCCACAGCATGTGCGGCTTTGGTCTCTCGCTCTACCTCACCGAGGAAGAAAGAACGCAGGGCTTCTAGTTTCTTGAGATCAACAGCGATCCCAAGGCGCTCCATCTCCGCAAGCTCGAGGAGCGTGGGCATTTCGAGATCATTGAAGAGATCCGTTAATTGACGCTCTTCCATCTCGCGTCGTAGAACAGGAACGAGGGCAAAGATCGCTCCTGCCAAGTGAGGGTTGTAAGTTGCGAAGAGATCTTCAGCAGCATCGGGAATTGAAATCTCGAGGAAGCGCTGGGTGAGATCTGCAATCTCTAGGTTCCGCCCTCCGGGGTTTATTAAGTAAGCAGCAAGTTCGGTATCGAAGGTGACGCCAGCAATTTCTTGTGCGCGTAGTGAGCGCTTTGCGTTGTGCAGCCACTTGGGAAGGGAGGTATCCATAATCCACTCCCCTGCAGGCCCTTCAACTCTGTAGACCTCATCTGCCGAGAGAGCGATTGCGAAATTTCCCTCGCTAAAGAGGCCATCGGTGTAGAGAGCGATCGGTTCTACACGCCCATTCAACTTACGAGCCAGCTCCTGCTCTGAAATCGTGGGGATATCGACCTTCGTGCGAGCCTCTTCCACCTTCGGTGAGCTGCCACCGAGGGCTCGAATCCGATCCTTCAGCGCCTTTATCTCCAGAGAATCCAGAAGCGGTTCTGCAACTGCCAGGTCAGGACCTTTCCACTCCAGGTCGGCGATGCTGATATCAATGTCGAGGTCGTGGCGGAGGGCAGTTAACTCCCGATTAAGTTGAACAAGCCCGATGTTTGCGCGGAGTGACTCCCCCACCTTGCCAGGTATTGTCTCAATCGCATCGGTGAGTTTCTGCAAGGAGCCAAAATCTGCGATCCACTTTGTCGCTGTCTTTTCGCCGACGCCTGGAACCGAAGGAAGATTGTCGCTAGGGTCTCCGCGCAGCGCGGCAAAATCGGGATATTGCAATGGAGTCAAGCCATACTTTTCGAAGACCGCATCCGGAGTCATTCGATTCATCTCGGTGACACCCTTCTTGGGGTACAAGACCGTTATTTCGGGTGTAACCAATTGAAAGGAATCCCTATCGCCCGTACAAATGAGTACTTCAAATCCATCGAGTACCGCTCGCGAAGAGAGAGTTGCCAGAATGTCATCGGCTTCAAATCCCTCGATAGCAAATCTTTGAATGCCTAGAGCATCAACGAGCTCGTTGATATACGACATCTGCGATCGAAATTCATCGGGGGTCGCTGCACGAGTTGCTTTGTACTCTGGGAACATCTCGGTACGAAAGGTCTTTCGCGAGACATCAAATGCAACCGCCAGGTGAGTCGGCTTCTCGCTACTGATCAGATTGACGAGCATGGAGCCAAAGCCATAGATCGCGTTGGTGGGCTGACCTTTACTGCTGCGAAAGTTTTCGACGGGGAGCGCGTAGAAGGCGCGATAAGCCATGGAGTGGCCATCAATCAGCAGTAACCTTTTCATTCCTAGGATTCTAGAGTGGATTGGTGACACGGGCGTTACGATTGGGCCATGACCGATTACCTAAAAAAGATTGAAGAGCGTGGCATCGGAGCCCTAGATCACAAGATGGGTATAAAGATTATTGAAGCTTCCCCCGAGCGCGTCGTCGCCACGATGCCCGTGGAGGGAAATACCCAAGCCTTCGGATTGCTGCACGGTGGCGCAAATGTAGTTTTGGCAGAGTTGCTCGGGTCTCTCGGCGCATGGATGCATGCTGGTGGAGATAAGCGCACAGTTGGGGTCGATATCAATGCCACCCACCACAAGCCTGCCCGCGAAGGGCTCGTCACAGGAGTGGCAACTCCAGTTTCGCGCGGGCGCACCCTCGCCTGCTATGAGATCGTAATAACAAATGAGGCCGGCGAGCGTACCTGTACGGCGCGCATCACCAGCCTCATCCTAAGCGAGAAGTAGTTCTTAGCCTCCGAGGTAGGCCTTTGTTACCTCTGGATCTGAGATCAGGTCCTTGGCCTTGCCACTCAACTTGATGTTGCCGGATTCGAGCACATAGGCGCGATCAGCAACATTGAGAGCTGCCAAGGCATTTTGCTCTACCAACAAGATGGTTGTTCCCTGTTCGTTGATCTTGGTAATAGTCTCAAAGATCATGTCAACCAAGACCGGAGCCAGACCCATCGAAGGCTCGTCGAGCAAGAGCAGAGATGGACTACCCATAAGAGCGCGACCAACGGCGAGCATCTGCTGCTCTCCACCGCTCATCGTTCCCGCCTTCTGATTAATGCGTTCAGCCAGACGAGGGAAGAGTTCGAGGACGCGCTCACGATCAGCGGCAACCCCTTCACGGTCATTACGCAAGAAGGCACCGAGATCTAGATTCTCAGAGACGCTCATACGAGGGAAGATGCGACGACCTTCAGGTGATTGGCAGATTCCCTTAGCCACGATCTCATGTCCCTCTTTGCCATCGATACGATCTCCTTCAAAAGAGATCGTTCCGCTCTTCGGCTTGAGCAGACCGGATATGGCGCGCAAAGTCGTTGACTTGCCTGCGCCGTTGGAGCCGATAAGGGTGACGATCTCGCCCTTATTGACTTCAAGAGAGATTCCTTTAATTGCCTTGATATTTCCGTAGGCAACTTCGAGCTGATCTACTTTAAGCATTAGTGATTAACCTCCGCAGACTTACCGAGATAGGCCTCGATTACGCGAGGGTTGGATTTAATGTCGGCTGGTGATCCTTCAGCGATCTTTGTTCCTCGGTCCAGAACGGTGATTCGCTCTGAGACCTTCATGACGACTGACATATCGTGTTCGATCAGGAGGATTGCAATCTCCTTCTCGTCACGTACTTTGTAGACGAAGTCAACAAAGACAGCAGATTCCTGTGGATTCATACCCGCAGTTGGCTCATCCAGCAAGAGAACCTTTGGACGGAGCGCAAGAGCGCGAGCGACCTCGAGGCGACGTTGGTCGCCGTATGAAAGATTGCGCGCGAACTCCTTTGCTGTCTTTCCGATTCCCACGAAGTTGAGAAGAGCCTGTGCCTCTTCGCGTGCTTCGCGCTCTTCACGACGTTGCTGAGGAGTGCCGATGATAGTTCCGACGATTCCTGCCTTGAGGTGCGAGTGCATCGCGACCATGACATTCTCTTCTGCAGTCATAAGACCAAAGAGACGAATGTTCTGGAAGGTACGAGCAACTCCCTTTTCGGCAATCTTGTGTGGAACTACGCCGGTTATATCCTCACCGTTGTAGACGACGAAGCCAGATGTTGGCTTATAGAGCCCGGTTAGCACGTTGAAGAAGGTGGTCTTACCGGCACCGTTAGGTCCGATGAGGCTGACGACGCTGCGATCGGGAATGTCAAAGGAGACATCATCTACCGCTTTCAACCCTCCGAACTCAACAGAGATGTTCTTGGCTTCAAGAACTGGAGCAGAATCTAGCGCCATTACATGGCCCCCTCTTCGCTAATTTGATTGTGCGGCGCTTCATTGCCCTCTTCGGCATCGCTCTCGTGCAGCATCAACTTCAAGCGTGATTCAGGTAGCAAGCCCTCACGACGGAAGAGCATCATCAAGATGAGCAGCGCTCCGAAGATCAAGAAGGTGTACGACGGGAAGTTGATATTTGTCTTGAAGGTGCTGTTGATCTCATTTCCAAGAGCAGGCAGACCTGTTGAGTTAACCCACGCGATCAGCAACGCTCCGACCATAACGCCCCAGACATTGCCCATGCCGCCGAGAACTACCATGGCGAGAAGGATGATGGAGATAGAGAATTGGAAACGCTCAGCGAAGATGCCGTTAACGTGCGTCGCGTAAGCAACGCCGGCGAGACCACCAGAGATCGCACCGACAGCGTAAGCAGCTAGCTTCGTCTTCATCAAGGGAACGCCCATCATGCTGGCGGCGAGTTCATCTTCACGAATTGCGAGCCAGGCACGACCAAGACGTCCACTGCGCAGGCGCAGCGAGATAAAGACCATGAGCGCAGCCATAAATACGAAGATCATGTACTTGTAGTTCAGATCGAAAGGTCCAAGGCGCTTGCCGAAGATTCCAATGGAATCGACTGGGGAAATTCCTTTGGTTCCATTCGAAAGATTAAATCCATGGATATTTTCACCATTCACAAAGATCTGAGGAATGATCTCGCCAAAGCCGAGAGTCACGATGGCTAGGTAATCACTCTTCAAACGCAGAGTTGGTGCTCCGATGACAATTCCAAAGAAGGCGCAGAGAAGCGCGCCAAGGATGAGAACTAACCAGAAGGAGAGGTGAATACCAGGGATCACCTTTGCGCTCTCTGAGCCAAAGTGGATATTCCACTGATTAAAGAATCCTGACATCAACCAACCGGCGGTGTAGCCACCAATTGCCCAGAAGGCCACGAAACCAAGGTCGAGGAGTCCGGCGTAGCCGACCACAATATTGAGACCTAGAGCTGCAATCACCCAGACCAGCGCTTCATTGAGGGCTGATGGTGGGAACCAAGTCTGGATCTGACTCTGGAAGCCATCTGAGGTATGAGGAACGATGTAGGTGTAAAAGATGTAGATGACTACAGCCAGGCTTAGAAAGCCGATCGACCAAGTCCGCTGCGAGAGTGGAGCTCTCTGCTTCTTTCCGCTCTTCTTACGAGTAATGATTGACATCGATTTACACCTTCTCTGTCGTTGGCTTGCCGAGCAGGCCAGTAGGTTTGAAGACCATCAAAAGGATCAGGATCGAGAAGACCACCGTGTTAGACCACTGTTGTCCGAGTCCGATCGGTAATCCATCGTTCCAGCCCTGAATCAGGCCAATGATCACGGCTCCGAGTACGGCGCCCTGCAGATTTCCGATTCCACCCATAACTGCCGCGGTGAACGCGATGAGTCCGAGTTGGAATCCGAGGTTGTAGGAGGTCAGGCCACGCGTCTGTTCAAAGAGCAGACCGGCGGCTCCAGCAAGTGCACCACCCAGTGCGAAGGTGAAAGAGATGGTTCGGTTGACGTTGATGCCCATCAAGCGCGAGGCATCTTGATCTTGCGCAGTGGCGCGCATTGCCTTTCCTTGCTTGGTACGAGTCACGATGTAACTGAGTGCAAGGAGAACTGGAATGGTTACTGCGAATGAGATCAAAGTTGTGTACGGCAATCTCACTTTAAAGATAACGAGATTTCCTGCAGGCAGGAGGCTAGGCCAAGTCTTCTGACCCGATCCATTCCAACGCAAACCAACAAATTGCAGAATGAAAGACATGCCGACGGCGGTAATAAGAGGCGCTAGCTTCGGTGCGCGACGGAGGCGACGATATGCAAATCTCTCAATCGCGATGTTGATTACGGCACAGAAAATCATTACCGAGATGAGAGCTAGAAGAAGAACCCCCCAGCCCTTGCCTGAGGAGTGGTGCTGTCCAAACCAGAGGGTAATGAAATGTGCGGAGAAGAGTCCGCCGAGCATAAAGAGATCTCCGTGAGCGAAGTTGATCAGCTCAATAATTCCGTAAACCAAGGTATATCCGAGCGCGATCAGCGCATACAGGATTCCATTGCTGAGGCCGGTGAATGTCACCTCAGTAAACTGGGTGGGAGACTTAATAAAATTCTCTAATAGCCAGAATAAAGCGCCGGCAATCGCTAACGTCGCGAGAGATCTCTCAATATTTCGTCGACGTAATTGGCGAGTTTTGTATGTAACGCCTGCCACGTGGTTCTCCTCTAGATGGATACGGGTTCTTACAGAATTAGATGGGGCTTGTAAACAAGCCCCATCTAATTTCTAAACTGTTGAACTAATTAATTAATAGAACGAATCTACTACTTAACTGTCCAGGCCTTCAGTGTTGTCTCTTGTCCACCAAC
>DAIMCZ010000007.1:30367-36853 GCA_036726125.1 Candidatus Nanopelagicaceae bacterium | reverse complement strand
GTCCCGGGGTGGACCTGGAATTTCTTATGGATTCCATTTATCTTGATCTGCACAGGTCTCACTGGTTTTGGCCTGGCTCTCGTCTTCGCGACGCTCAATGTTTACTTCCGCGATACAAATAAATTGCTGACATATATCACCAGAATTTGGATGTACCTCTCCCCGGTCCTCTGGTTGCCCAACACTCTGCGCGGCAGCATGAAGATTCTGCTCTACATCAATCCCTTGGGACCGGTGCTCGATGCCACCTCGCGCGTCTGGGTGAGCGGTGAATCCCTCAACAAATTGTCCTTCTATGGCTCGATCTTCTGGGCAATTGCATCGATCATGATCGGTGGATATTTCTTCATCTCAAGGGAGCGCGATTTTGCTATCCGTATCTAAGTCCCCAATCGAGATGCCAAATGATTTGGCAATTCGCATTGAAGAACTTTCAATTACTTACAAGGTGAGCCTGGAGGCGAAGCGCACTCTCAAGAATGCTGTGATGCGCGCTAGCCTGAAGCAGAAAGAGCGCACACGTACTATCGAAGCGGTGAAGAGCCTCACCCTCGATGTGCCCCATGGATCAGTGCTCGGCATCGTTGGCTCCAATGGTGCGGGCAAATCAACCTTGATGCGCTGTATCGCTGGCATCCTCTCGCCCACCGAAGGTAGAGTGATCGTAAATGGAAAGATTTCGACGCTTCTTGCACTCGGCGTAGGGTTTAACCCTGCGCTCTCTGGTCGGGACAATATTATTTTAGGTGGCCTCGCATCTGGATTAAATATGGATGAGATCAGCGATAAGACCGATGAAATCGCAGAGTTCGCAGCACTTCCTGATGGCTTTATCGATCTGCCTGTCCGCACCTACTCCAGCGGAATGTATGGGCGCCTCTCCTTCGCGGTAGCAGTGAGCATGACCCCAGATATTCTGCTTCTCGATGAAGCGCTCTCTGCCGGAGACGCTGCC
The DNA here is from genome assembly GCA_036726125.1 of Candidatus Nanopelagicaceae bacterium. Classification (GTDB taxonomy): domain Bacteria; phylum Actinomycetota; class Actinomycetes; order Nanopelagicales; family Nanopelagicaceae; genus PALSA-747. Next base: position 35,898 of record DAIMCZ010000007.1, on the reverse strand, counting down.
TTCAAAGAGAAATCATTTGAGCGTATGCGCCAACTCTGCGCTGAAGCACGCACCATTCTTATCGTCTCGCATGCTCTGGCAACGGTGACTGATCTCTGTGACACTGCGATCTGGATGCATAAGGGATCACTCGTCGCAAAGGGCAAGCCAGAAGAGATCGTCGACGGATACTTAAAGTTCCTCAACGTCGGCTCATTGCCATCTAGCTACGAAGATATGTAAGTAGGTTGCGCGATGTCTGAACGCATCGATGTATCTATTATCTCTTCGGGTGCAAGCCTTGCGGATGCTCGGCTCCATCGATTAACCGGGGCTCTACTGCGCGCCGGATTATCTGTTGAGATTTTTGCACCTGGTTTAAAGCGCGATGCTCCTCGTCTTCCAGACGATTTACCAAATCGATCGCAACCAACATCATCACTTTCCGCTGCAACGCCAAGCGACGTACATGGTGAACCGGTTCTTCACATTCGCTCCCCGTGGTTCGGTGCTGCGTGGAGAAAGACGAATTTGATCGCTCGCTATCACCGCTCTCGAGTCTTTACCTTGCGCTCACGTGGACGCATCATTTACGCGATCTCACCTGAGTCTGTCGCACCAGCATTTATCGTGGGTCGCTTTCTACGCCGAAAAGTTGCCGTTGATTTCTTCGAGGATTATCTCCGACTCCTAGAGGATCGTCGCTGGGCCAAGAAGTACTTTGGAATTCTCGGGTGGATTGCAAGGAGCGATACAAAGTCTGCACTCTGGTTTGCTAAGCGATCAGATCTCACAACTGTTGCCGATGTCCAAGTTCCACCATTTGAGGCACGCAATCGACTCGTCGTTAGAAACCTTCCTGATCTCTCGTTGCTCACCCCGAGTGGCGAGCGCGATCAAACTCCGCGTGCCATCTATATCGGCGATTTGCGAGCTAGCCGTGGACTCCATGCGATGTTGCGCGTTGCAGAATTTTCGCCCGATTGGCGATTCGACTTTGTTGGAGGAGTTGCTGCCGCCGATCAAGATTTTGTAGATGAATGGATGCGAAGGAAAAACGCAGATGATCGCGTCCGCTTTCTCGGAAAGTTGCCACCTGCTGAATCCTGGAAGATTGCGGCCGGTGCGTGGGTAGGACTGTCACTTCTCGAGAACACCCCTGCCTTTGTCGAAGCGGTCCCTTCCAAGCTCTATGAATATATGAGCGTCGGCCTCGCTTCCATCTCCTCTCCACTTCCACGCTGCGTGGAATTGATTGCCCGTAGCGACTCGGGCGCTATCGAAAGTACTCCTGAGGGGGTCGCCGAAAGATTGCAGTATTGGAGAGAGCATCTCGGAGAGCTCGATGCGATTCGCAAGCAGGCCTCAAGATGGGCTACAGAGAACCTCGATAGTGAGCGGGAATACGCCAATTTCGCCGCCGAGATGGTGAATCTGACCCGCTAGACTTGCTCGTATGGCAGTAAAGATCCTTCCCAGCGCCGATGTTGATAGTTCGGCAACGCTGGGAGATGGAAGTTCGATCTGGCACCTGGCCCAAATTAGAGACCAAGCCGTCCTTGGCAACAATTGCATCATTGGTCGCGGCGCGTATATCGGCAGCGGAGTAACTCTCGGCGATAACTGCAAAGTGCAAAATTACGCGCTGGTTTACGAGCCCGCCAAACTCGGCAACGGGGTCTTTATCGGACCAGCTGCAGTCCTTACCAACGATCAATTTCCGCGCGCGGTAAATACCGACCTCTCGCTGAAAAGCGGGAGCGATTGGGATGCCGTTGGTGTCACGATCCACGATGGGGCCAGCATCGGTGCTCGTGCAGTCTGCATCGCGCCGGTCACCATCGGCCAGTGGGCGCTAGTCGCCGCAGGGGCCGTCGTTACAAAAGATGTTCCGGCCTTCGCCCTCGTCGCTGGGGTTCCCGCAAAACGGATCCGCTGGGTGGGTCGAGCTGGGGTTCCGCTCGAGGATATTGGAGATAATCGCTTCCGTTGCCCCCAAGATCAGAGCCTCTACCGACAGGTTGCGGAGAATGAGCTGGTAGCGGAGTAATTGCCCCAGAAATTGACACAGTAATTGCCTGAGTAATTGCCCCGGTACTTCCCCAGGAAATTGCAAGCGAAATATGCAGCAAAGAAAAATTAATAACGAACAACTAGCGGAGAAGAGAGCCAAGTGATTCCAGCAGCCCGTCCAATTATCGGTGACGAAGAGCGCGCAGCAGTCGATCGCGTCTTGCGCAGCGGAATGATGGCGCAAGGTCCAGAGGTCAAAGGATTCGAAGAAGAGTTTGCGCAGTTCGTAGGCGGCCGCCGCTGTATCGCGGTCAACTCTGGAACATCTGCTCTGCATCTAGGCTTTCTAGCTGCCGGTATCAAGCCTGGTGATGAAGTTATCGTCCCATCCTTCTCCTTTGCGGCTACTGCAAACTCGGTTGCCCTTGCCGGTGCGATCCCAGTCTTTGGTGATATCAACCCCAAGACCTTTAATCTCGATCCCGATCATGTTGAAGCGCTCATCACCCCTCGCACCAAGGCGATCATGCCCGTGCACCTCTACGGCCACATCGCTGATATGGATCGCTTTGAAGAGATCGGCAAGAAGCACGGTCTGATTATTTTTGAGGATTCCGCACAGGCTCACTTGGCATCACTCAACGGTCGCATGGCCGGTGAATGGGGAGCCGTGGCATCATTCTCCTTCTACCCAACAAAGAATATGACCTCGGGTGAGGGCGGCATGATCGTCACCAACGATCCTGAAATTGAGCACCAGTGCCGGATGCTTCGCAACCAAGGCGGAGTCGTTCGCTACCAAAATGAGATTGTTGGATTTAATAATCGCATGACCGATATTCACGCCGCCATCGGTCGCGTTCAGGTGACAAAGGTAAAGGCTTGGACCGAGCAGCGTCGTAGCAATGCTGCATATTTGGATGCCAACCTCAAGGGCGTTGTCACACCGTACGTTCGCCCCGGCACCGAGCACTCCTATCACCAGTACACGATTCGCCTAGAGGGTGCCACAAGTGAAGCGCGCGATAAGGCGATCGAATTAATCAAGGCAGGCGGGGTCGGTTGCGACGTCTACTACCCAACACCAATCCACCGTCTGCCATCATTCAACTCTGTGCATGATTTGCCTGTCACGGAAGAGTTAGTCAGAGAAGTAATCTCCATTCCTGTTCATCCATCGCTCACCCAGGAAGAGCTTGAACAAGTTGTCAGCGTAGTTAATGACGCTGTAACGCGAATTTAAGCGGGCGATCATGAGTAACTCCTCCGGAAGTAACAGCAATGGAAAGAAGTTGCGTGCCGGCCTAGTAGGTCTCGGAATGATGGGGCGCCATCATGCTCGAGTCCTCTCCTCGCTCGATGGTGTCGAACTCGTCGGAGTGTGCGACCCGATGGGCGATCCGCACGGTGTTGCTGGATCTCGTCCACTCGTCTCGCAAGTTGAAGAGTTAATCGCCCTTGGCATCGATTACGCAATGGTCGCTGCGCCTACCGCCTTTCACGAAGATCTTGCTCTGGCCCTAGCGGCCGCCGGCGTGCACGCACTCATCGAAAAGCCGCTCGCTGTTGATAACGAATCCGCGGAGCGGATCACAGCAGCATTTGCTGCAAAGAACTTAGTTGGTGCGGTCGGTCATATTGAACGTTACAACCCCGCCCTGCAACAGTTGCGTGCGAAGTTGGATGCCGGAGAACTCGGTAGCGTCTATCAGATCGCCACTCGCCGCCAAGGTCCATTTCCTGCCCGTATTGCCGATGTTGGTGTGATCAAGGATCTTGCAACCCACGATATAGATCTCACGGCTTGGGTAGCTCGCTCCCCCTTTGTCAATGTTTCTGCAAAGACGGCGCTCAAATCTGGTCGTCCACATGAAGATATGGTCGCTGCAATCGGCGAACTAGAAAATGGCATCATCACCAACCATCTCGTTAACTGGCTAACTCCATTTAAAGAGCGTTTAACAATCGTCACAGGTGAGCGCGGCTCCTTCGTCGCAGATACCTTGACCGCCGATCTCACCTTCTACGCCAATGCTTCTGTCGATACCCAATGGGATGCAGTTGCCTCCTTCCGCGGTGTCAGCGAGGGTGATGTCATCCGCTATGCCTTTGCCAAGCCAGAGCCACTTCGCACCGAGCACGAGGCCTTCCGTGATGCAGTACTGGGTCTTCCTGGTGCAACTGAACGGATCGTCACGATGGAGCAGGGCCTTGCTACAGTCCGGGTTGCCAGTGCAATGATCGAGAGCGCCAATACTCGCTCTGTAATAACCATTTCGAAGGGTCGCTAATCAGATGAAGATCGCAGTAGTCGCATTAGGAAAGATCGGGCTACCCCTGGCGGTGCAGTTTGCCAAGAAGGGCCATCACGTCATTGGTTGCGATGTAAATCAGAAGACTGTTGACCTTATCAACGCCGCAACAGAGCCATTTCCGGGTGAGAACTTCTTAGCGGAGTACCTTGCCGAGGTTGTCGCATCAGGACATCTAGTCGCCACCACTGATACAACAAAGGCCGTTAGCGAATCAGATGCCGTGGTCATCGTTGTGCCACTCTTTGTAAATAGCGAGGGCATCCCAGATTTTGGTTGGATGGATGCCGCCACCGAGAAGATCGCAGCTGGTCTCAAGCCAGGCACCCTGATCTCGTATGAAACTACTCTCCCAGTTGGCACCACTCGTAACCGCTTCGCGCCAGCGCTTGAAAAAGGTTCTGGACTCAAGGCAGGCGATGATTTCCACCTTGTATTCTCACCCGAGCGTGTGCTCACAGGTCGCGTCTTTGCCGATCTTCGCAAGTACCCCAAGTTGGTCGGCGGCATAAATGAGGCGAGCACTGCAGCGGGAATCAAGTTCTATGAAGAGGTGCTGGACTTCGATGATCGCCCCGATCTTCCGCAGAAGAATGGCGTCTGGGATCTCGGCACATCTGAAGCGAGCGAGATGGCTAAGCTTGCAGAGACAACTTATCGCGATGTAAATATCGCACTCGCCAATCAATTTGCGATCTTCGCTGAAGGCGCCAACATCGATATTGCAAAGGTGATCGCTGCTTCCAACTCACAGCCTTACAGCCACATCCACCAACCAGGTATCGCAGTAGGCGGACACTGCATCCCGATCTATCCACGCTTCTATCTTTGGAATGATCCACTGGCAACCGTTGTTCGCTCTGCGCGTGAGGCCAACGCCGCGATGCCAGAGCATGCCGTTAAATTATTAGCGGATAACTATTTGGCAAATAACCGTGGCGACCTTGCGGGCAAAAAGGTCGCAGTTCTTGGAATCTCCTATCGTGGCGGTGTTAAGGAATCGGCCTTTTCGGGAGTCTTTGGAGTTGTAACCGCACTGAAGGCGCGCGGCGCCGTAGTTGTTGTCAACGATCCTATGTACTCAGATGAAGAGATTGTCGCTCTTGGTTTTGAGCCATACGCGATCGGCCAAGAAGTCGATGCCGTCATTCTGCAAGCCGATCACAAAGAGTACAAAGTACTTACCAAGAGTGATTTCCCGGGAGTGCAGGCTGTGGTCGATGGCCG
>DAIMCZ010000007.1:0-30267 GCA_036726125.1 Candidatus Nanopelagicaceae bacterium | reverse complement strand
TCGCTCACAATAAAAGGCTTGTGAGTCTTTGCGGTTGGCGCGGCGTCGGCTATGCGATTGTAGGTTTCGAGAAGTATCTCGGCTTGACGCTCCCAAGACCGTTGTGAAAGAACTTCAGAGGTGTATGCAGCGCGGTACTTTGCAGGATCTGCAAGAACTAAGTTCGCAGCCCGGACAAAGTCATCCACATCTTCTGCGATGAAGACTTCGCCATTGCCCAAGCGCTTAACTTCGGCAGCCATAGTCTTCACATCGCTTACGATGATGGGAAGGTGAGCCTGCATGTACTCACCAAATTTTGTGATCAGCGAAATCTCGTGATTGAGGCGATGCAATATAGGGATTAAACCGATATCAGCAGCCGAGAGATACGAGACTAGCTCTGAATTAGGTACATAAGGCACCACATGGAAGCGGTCGGCAAGCTCTGGCGCGCTAGCAACCAAGTCCATCACCGATTTATTCTTGGGATTGGCGATCAGCGCAAGGTGTACACCAGGAAGTTGGTGGAGAGCAGCCAGAGCCGTTTGAATGCCGCGTTGTGGAGCGACCGCACCGGAATACACCATAAGTGGAACGCCTGGTGCAACGCCGATATCGCGACGCAGATCGCGAACCGAAGGTTCCTGACCATCCACGAGAGGGTCATTTGCAACAACCGTTGGGCGGGCAGTTATCTGCAGTTGATCCATCAAGAGATCATTCATTGGTTCACTCACCGAAAGCACCGCCGCGGCGCTCTTAGAGTATTTACGCTCAATCTTTGTATAAAGAGCGGCCATCGGCTTTGTCAGATGAGCAACACCGGGCACATACTCGTGTGCGTCGTAGACCAGCGCTGCCTTCTTGCCACCTTTATCTAGTGCTTCAACGATTGCACCGGCTACGGGAAGCGCGGTGTAGTCGTGCGCATGAACGATATCTGGTGCAAACTCTAGGGCGACTGGAGTAATTACCTTGACTGCGCGATTGAGATTTGGAACGACGACCTCGCTCTTGACTCCAAGTTTCTCAGTAAGTTTGCGGCGATACTTGCGCAGTCTGCGCAGCACTCCAGCAATTAACCAGCGCAGCGTCTCGTTCTTCCCAAAGATTCTGAGAAGAAAAGGCGCATGCTCCTTAGTAATCACAATTTTGAGGGGCAGGCGGATGATCCTCGAGTAGCCGATGCTCAACTCATCAGAAATTCCGGTTGCTGTAGCTCCGACGACGAGAACATCCCACCCTGCATTGCTGAGCGACCAAGCACATTTAAGAACCCGGGAGTCCTCGGTGACACCATTGAGGACGATATGCAAAGTGCGTGGAGTCGGATTCACGCCGTTATCTTACTGAGGGAAAGTTGCTACTTATGCGAGGACGGCAGGAGAAATACAACTGCCGTAACCGCAGCCGCCAGCAGCACCGCTTCACCGAAGAGGCGAATAGCAGCTTGACGATCAATTCTGCGATCCTCTTCAGAGATGACGCGCTGTGTACTTCCGAGTTTTCCGAAGTTAAATAGCCCGGAGAGGCCAAAGGCGAGGCAGAACTTCTTGCGCCCCTGTAGATAACCGATCGACATCACGAGAGCCGGCAAGAAAGTACCAAAGCGCGCCTCACGTGATGAGTGCTGATGGTAAAAGCCTAAGACTGTCGAGATAGTAAGAAATAAACCGATTCCACCTACGAGCTGGCGGCGCCTAATTTCCCGAACACCAATATTGCAAGAGCCTGCAACATATTCAAATGAATCGTCGGTCGAATCGACGTGGTGATCTAAATTATCGGACATAATTTTCTGAAACCTTTTCCTTGAGAGCTACTGGTTCCTTGAGAGCTACTGCGTTGGAGATTGCGTGAGAGTGATTTTGCAAAAGGCGCTAGGCAAGAGATTTGTTCTGCTTTTCTAAAGGACTAGAACTGGCGTTCTGATTCCTCTTCATCAACGAATAATTCGTGATTTCCGCTAGAGCTATTGGATAACCAGGCGAAGACAGATTTGAGCGCACCCAAAACCACAACGAGGATCGTGACGATCCCGATGAGGCGGCGAATGGTCTTGAACATAAGAGCAATCTACTCTCTCGCCTTGTTACTCGCTGGAATTACGCTTAGGGCGAGCCGAGAGGGGTGTGAACGAGAGGTTAACGCCCCCTAAGGAGGCTAACTCTCTAATGAGCCGCGCAGCGCCTGATCAATATCTCGCCAGATATCTTCGACATCTTCTATCCCTACCGAGAGGCGAATCAGGTTGATGGGAATGGTCGGACTTTCACTGCTCCAGCGGTGGCGACGCTCCCAGAGCGATTCGACTCCACCTAGCGATGTGGCATAGGCGACAAGCCGTGATGCGGCGCAGGCTCGATCCGCGGCCTCGGCTCCCCCGCTGTGATCGAAGGAGATGACGGCCCCAAAACCCTTCATAAAACTCTTGGCAATTGCGTGGTGCGGGTCACCTGGTAACCCCGGATAGCGAACTTGCGATACGGCAGGGTGCGATGAAAGTCGCACTGCCAACTCCATGGCGTTCTTCTGCGCGCGCTCCATCCGCACACCAAGTGTCCGCAGACCACGTAGCGCTAGCCAGACCTCAAAGGGACCAGGAATTGCGCCATTCATCTTGCGAAGATCTGCGAGGCGTTGATAGAGCGCTTGATCCTTCGTAGAAATCGATCCCAGAATCACATCGCTATGGCCAGCGATGTATTTGCTCAGCGAGTGCATTACTAGATCGGCACCCATCTCAAGCGGCTGTTGCACCAACGGAGTTGCAAAGGTGTTATCGACTGCGACCCCAACGTTAAGTTGCTTCGCCGCGGCGATAAGCGTTGGAATATCGGCGACCTCTAGCGCTGGATTGGTTGGCGATTCCAACCAGAGCAGAGTTGAGCCTGGTAGAGCTGCGAGAACTTCCGCAGTGTTTGAGACATCGACATAACGAACTTCCAACGCACCGCTGGCCTCCGCTTGGCGTAAGAGGACCATGGTGCCGGAGTAACCATTGCGAGAAGCGGTAACTACAGCGCCACGCGGCAGAATAGAGAAGAGTGCAGAGATCGCTGCGATGCCTGAAGAGAACACGAGAGTCGAACCAGACTCTAAGGATTCAATTGCGCTCTCTAGCGCGCTCCACGTTGAATTTCCAAAGCGACCGTATCCAGCCGCGCCTGGCGCTAAGAATGTCGAGTTTAAATCGATCGGAACATTTACCCCTGCATCAGAAACGCGCTCCGGACGAGCCGCTGCCACTACGCGACTTTCTAAAGAGAGGGAATCAAAGTGGGGATCACCGTGCGTCGCAGACATAGAGCAAGCCTAACGCAGCGAGGAAAAGCAGGAGCGCTACTTAGGCGATTTGCGAACTTTTAGCGCGCTCAATAGCGCGGTGATCGCCAATGTGCCCACCACAAACCCTAGAGATACGGCTAGGGAGATATCTGGCACGGTGATACCAGCAACCATTGTGTGGCCTTCGCCGATGGTCGCCTCAAAAATCAGCTTGAGCCCAATAAAGGCGAGAATGATCGATAGCCCTTCGCTCAGGTAGACCAACTTTTGCATCAGGTCACCGATGAGGAAGTAGAGCTGTCGCAGACCCATCGATGCGAAGATCGTCGCGGTCACGATTACATATGGGTTTCGGGTGAGGCCGAAGATTGCGGGGATGGAATCGAAGGCAAATAGTAAGTTGGTCAGCGCAATAGCCGACATTGCTACAACTGCGAGCGATGCACCGCGGTTGCGGAGGAATCGGATTGCAGGTCCTTCTTCCCACTCCTCGGATTCGCTCTCTCGAAAGAGTTGAAGAGCGGTATAGATGAGGAAGCCTCCAAAGAAGAAGAAGATCCAGATGTAGCGATTGACGAGTGCGGCTCCTCCAGCGATAAAGACTCCGCGTAGAAGCAGTGAGGAGAGAATTCCCCAGAAGAGGATCATCTGCTCTTTCTCTTTGGCGACCTTAAGTCGCGCCATGATTAAAAGGAGCACAAAGAGGTTATCGAAGGAGAGTGAGTACTCAGTCAGCCAACCTGCAAAGAATTCACTACGGCTACGGCTGGTGGACCAGAAGCCAAGGGCAACTCCAAATGCAATGGCGCTACAGATGTAGAAAATAGTCCAGCGCGCGACGCTTTTGAGCGAGGTAACTTCTTCCCGTTTGCGATAGGCCATCAGGAAATCTAAGACGAGAACGACTGCGAGAACTCCGAGGGTGATACTCCAAGCGAGGAGACTCGTGTTATTCGTAATCACTCCGCCATCCTACCGAGTAGGTTATCTTCGTGGCGTTGACCAGTATCGAAGATATGAAGAAGCATGCGAGGGCGATTGTAAGAATTGACCCTGCCTTCGCTCCCATCGTGAAGCAGAGTCCTCTCTGCTCAATCAATCTCAAAAGGCCTGGACGCGGACACTACGAAACCCTCGTCACTTCGATCATCTCGCAACAGTTGGCGGTTAAGGCGGCCGATACGATCAGAGATCGAGTGCGTACTCTGGCCGGCGGCTCATTAACCCCCGAAGCGCTAGAAAATTTATCCGCTGCGGATCTTCGCGCCGCCGGAGTGAGTGGTGCGAAGGCGCGCGCCATTGCAGAGCTGACAACTGCGACTTTGTCTGGTGCAATTGAATTTAAGAAGTTTTCCAAGATGAGTAATGAGGAGATTTCAGCAGAGCTACTTCCTTTATGGGGCATCGGACGCTGGACTGTTGAGATGTTCTTGATGTTCCATCTTGGCCGCCTCGATCTGTGGCCAGTGGGAGATCTTGCGATGCGACGCGGGTGGGAGAAGATTCACGAACTTGACTATCAGATTGATCCTAAGGAGCTGGATCTGATGGCCGCAAAATTTCCGGGACGACAGAGCATCGTCGCCTGGTACTGCTGGCGCGCTACCGAGGGTGATTCATCGAGTTGGTAACTAGCCGATAAAGATTTGCGCGGGGTAAGCAATGCCCGTCGAGGAGTGACAGTCGTAACCCTTCGGATTCTTCTCTAGATAACGTTGGTGGTACTCCTCGGCCAGCCAGTAAGTCATTCCATCTGCTGGCTTAATTTCAGTGCAGATATCATCGAGGCCGCTCTGCTTGAGAACTTCGTTGTAGACCTCGCGTGTAGCGAGCGCAGTGCGCAATTGTGCTGGCGTGGTTGCATAGATAGCGCTCCGGTACTGCGTTCCAATGTCGCCACCTTGACGGTTCAACGAAGTCGGATCGTGCATCGTCCAAAATTCTTCCAACAAGCGGTGGTACGAGATCAGTCCAGGATTGAATTCCACCTCGACCATCTCGGCATGTCCGGTCTGCCCCGTGCAGACCTCTTTGTAGGTGGGATTAGCTTTGTGACCACCCATATAGCCGACAGAGGTTTTTAGGACGCCGTCGAGATTCCAAAAGCGACGCTCTGCGCCCCAGAAACAGCCCGTCGCGAAGTAGGCCTTCTCAATCTGATGTGCCGGTGTTTGATCGGCCAATTCTTGATCGCTCAGTGTTTGATCGCTCATAGCCACTCCCTATGCTCTTCGGAGCCCTCATTCTTTCACTGATACCCTAAGCGCGCATGCCCTCGTAGCTCAGTGGATAGAGCACCGCCCTCCGGAGGCGGGTGCGCAGGTTCGACTCCTGTCGGGGGCACCAGTTGGCTCAAGTCACATCAAATGTGAGGAATCTTTTATCAGATGTCCTTGTTATCTCGTGAGTCCTACGAGAGAATAGGGCCGTATTCACCGCTACTGCAGCTCGGTTTTCGTATTTTTACGAGATTTGAGCGGATTTAGTCTGAATTATTACTTTCCGGTGTCTGGCCCGAACTGAGGCCCCTGGGAAGCTCTTCCCTAGATTGAAGGAGATTGTATGGATTGGCGACACGAAGCGGCCTGCCGCGATGAGGATCCGGAGCTCTTCTTCCCGATCGGCAATACCGGACCTGCACTTGCCCAAATTGAAGAGGCTAAGAAGGTCTGCCAACGCTGTCCTGTTAAAGAGGCTTGCCTCGCCTGGGCTCTTGAAAGTGGCCAGGATGCCGGAGTTTGGGGCGGGCTATCTGAAGATGAGCGTCGCGCTTTGAAGCGTCGCGCTGCTCGTAACCGCGCTCGCATGATGGAGAGCCAGAACCAGTTCTAAGTTTTAAGCAGTCAGTTCTTGAGAAGTAGGGCTGTACCGAGAGCGGGGTCCTGGAGGGCCTAAACCTTAAAGACGATCTTTGCAACGGTTTCGTCGTTAACTCTATTGAGCGAGATGCTTCCTTTAAGTTCATTCTCAGTCAGGGTTCGGACGATCTGTAGCCCCAGGTTGGAAGATTTCTCCCAATCAAAATCAAGAGGTAGCCCAATTCCGTTATCGATAACCTTAATTGTGTAAGTGGTCTCGCTGCGCGAGACCTCGATGCGAACGATATCTCCGCTATCTGCAAGACCATGTTCCAATGAATTGTGAATCAACTCAGTAACAACCAAGGCAAGTGGAGTGGCGACCTGGGAGTCCAAAATTCCAAATTCACCGATCTTGACTGGAGTGATCGGGCGAGGACTCAACTCAATCGCATTATGGACGATGCGCTCATAGACCTCGTCGAAGAGAACAGACTCAGCAGAACTTGTGGAGAGGGTTTCGTGGACGATCGCGATAGATGCGACGCGGCGAACCGCTTCAGCAAGTGCAGCACTAGCGGTGGGATCTTCAACGCGACGCGATTGCAATCGAAGTAGCGCAGATACTGTCTGTAAGTTGTTCTTCACGCGATGGTGAATTTCGCGGATTGTCGCATCCTTGGAAACCAAGGCACGATCGCGACGACGGAGCTCGGTAACATCATGAACCAAGACGATAGAACCGATCCGATCTCCCCCTTCAATCAAGGGAATGACCAGCAAATCAACGATTCCATTTCCATTGTCAAAATCTGCACGCCGCAGAGTCTTACCACTTAGAACCGAACTCCAACTCTCTTCACTTGGAATGGATTGTGACCTTTGCAAAGAATCGAAAATTGCTCCAAGTTGTGCGCCCTCAATCTCGTTATCCCAACCTAGACGACTGATCGCCGAGCGCGCATTCGGGCTCGCGTACGTTGCAGCGCCGAGCGCATCAAGGCGGACCAAGCCATCGCCCACACGTGGGGCGTATTCAGCCTGATAAATACTGTCTTGAATTGGGAAGGTGCCTTCAGCGATCATGCGAAAGACCTTGTGCGCGATCTCGCGATAGTTGATTTCAAGAGGCGAGCCAGAGCGCATCGCTACGGCATTTCGGTGACGTGAAATAACTGCAATGGTCTGTCCATCAAAGTGAACCGGAACGGTCTCTTCCTTAATCAAAATGTCGCCAACCATCTCAGGTTCTGCGTCGCGAATGATCGTGCCTGTCGAGAGAGTTTGATCGATCCGGGCATTCTTTCCCCAGGTTAGCTCTTGTCCTATTACATCTTGGGCGAAGACCGTAGGCGCAGTGGTGGGGCGGATGTGGGCGATGGCGATATGCCCCTCCGGCCAACTCTGATAATCCTTACGACGCGGAACCCAGAGAATGAGATCGGAGAATGAGATATCCGAGAGCAGTTGCCACTCCGAGACCAGCTCAGATAACCGTTCGCGATCTTTTACAGTCAACGCGGTATGCGAATAGGCGAGGTCACTGCGGGAGCTAATCGCCAATGGTGAACCTATCTACTAGTGGATCTGCGAACAGGAACCAGTTCTCGCTAACGGAGGGAGGTGGCAATCTTAGCAATCTCCTTGCGTCGCGGATTTCCTAACTTAAAACTATTCTGCAACCTACCCTGACCTATCGGATCTAGCACGCTCTCGCGCAACACATAGCGACTCTCCCCTAATGTAAGGGTGAGAAATTTGCCCTCCCACTCCCTCAACTCCCGAGAATGCCCACTCAAGATACATATGTAGGTGACCGGCACGCGCCTTACAAGTAATGGATACTCGCGCAGAAATTGTGCTAACTCGGCGACGCTATGTGGTGTGGATTTACAAATGTAGATCAGCTGGCTCGCTCTATCGAGGGCGTTATTGATGAGAGATCCGTGCCATCTGCGATCGGTCACCGCCTCTGACAAACCAGGAAGAACACCTAGGTCGACGATTGCGGTGCCATCGCCCTCGGGAATTTGTGTAGGTCGCCCCTCTCGATCCAGGGGAAAGAATTCGATCCTCTTCTTTTGGGAGAGCTCATCGTCGATGGCAGAGAGGTGAGATCTGATATCTGCGTTGATAAAGGCCACCACACTCTCTTGCGAAAACTCTTCAGCGAGGGCAGCGGCGAAGCGAGTACGACCAGGTGCGCCAGTACTCCCAGTTACAGCGATTACACGTCTTTCACGAGAACGTGAAGCTGATGGGCGATTGATCCTCTTAATGCTTGCGGGAAGGCTGGTCGGAGAACTACTCGCAGTTGTACTACCCAAGGAGATCGAGGAGCTTGAGGAAGGAAAGGTTGTGAAATCTGGAGCATCATCAACATTCTCTGGCTCCGCACTTCGGAGCATTGGTGCCCGCAACCTTCCTCTAATCGCGACCATAATTTCATGCGAAGTGAATTCGATTGAATCAAGGCAGATCAAGGTAATCGAGGGGGAGGAAAATTCCTCTAGCGCCCCAGAATCGATCCCTGGTAGGTCACTTTGATAGACCAGCACAGTTCGCAGAGCAGTACCACGCTCTCGCATGAACCTTTTAAGTGACTCCCCGTCAAAGGCTCTGTAAATGATGCTCCAGCCCTGCGAGAAGAGAAGTTGTGCTACGTAATCTTCTCTTTCAGCGTCAGGAATCGCCGTAACGACTTCAAGTTGAGGTATCTCAGAACGAGTCACGCGCTACCACCAACCTTCCCTGTGATTCTGCAGTCACGATAACTGTTCCGGTTGAACTGTTTGTGGCAAGCACTACCGCAATACTCCCCCCAAGCGCTCGCGACTTTTGATCGATGTTTGCAACGACGACGCGACGGGCCACAACGGCAGGAAGAATCGAGGGGTCTTTGGGTATCACATAGATATCCGCCAGGTCGCCTGCAAGTAGGTCTACAGGCAGGTCATCGACTCCTACTCCTACCGGAAGATAGGTGGTGGCGGTGGTATTGCTCGAGAGAGCGAGATCACTCCTCGCTATCAAATCTCCCGACTCTAAACTGCGGGCTACCACGCGACCGACAATAGCTTCGCTTCCTTTGAAATAATGAGCTTGATTTTCGCTCAAGCTTGCTTTGGTCAACTTCACATCGCTTGCTGCGATCTTTGCACCAGCGGGTATCGGTTTAGAAGCGATCCAGAATGAACCACTGGGGGCGCTATTGAGAAGGAGCGATAGCGCAAGCAGAGAAAATATCAGCGCTCCTGTCGCGAGAATTCGGCGCAGGTTTCGTTGAATAAATTTATGTAAATCGTCCATGGGAGATGGATACCGAGGTCTGCTGATCTTCGCATCCGACTATCCACAGGCTCTTAATGAACCGCCTCTCAGTTTTCGATTTCGGTGGGGCCAGGGCGAATCTAGTTTTTCATTCTTTCGGATGATTTCTTCAGCTAATTCCCGTGAAATCTTCACTCCATGAGTATTAATGAATTAAGCACACCAGTGACTGCACCACGTGTAATTAAATTTCCTCGCCCCGGCAATCTTGAAGCCTGTGTCGACGCGAGAATCGCACCGACCCTCCAACTACATCTGCCCGAACCGCGCACGCCTCAAATTCCATCACGCAAGCTCTACCTAGTGCCTACACCGCAACATCTTGAAGGAGAGCAGGCAGATGTCGATTATCTGCCCAAGCCTTCGCCTTTATCTGAGCTTCCACCGTTACAAGAAACGGTGAATAGGTACGTACTGGGGGTTGTTGAAATTTGGGGTGGGCGCCGGCAACCCATGCAACTAGCTCGTCTCTCCCATCGAATTGTCTATGCCAAAATTTTGACCCTAGCGGGGAATCAACGAGAGATTCCAAAAATTCGACGTGTCTATATTCAGGAGCCAATTGAAGGAGTAGCCGAGACAACAGTGACTCTTCGCTTTAAGGATCGAGTACGTTCGCTCGTTCTACGTTTTGAGGGCGTTGATAAGCGTTGGCTCTGTACCGAATTCGCGCTGCTTTAGTTATTGAACTCCTGCTGCGCCGCCTCTAAACCCTTTTCAATCAACCGTTCAACGGCGTTTGCACCGCGCGCGATGAAAACATCGAGTTCTTTCTTCTCGGTACTCGAAAAAGGCTTTAAGACGAAGTCGGCGGGATCTTGTGGACCTGCTGGGCGGCCGATTCCCATACGAACACGGAAGTAGCCCGGACCGCTGAAGTGGGTGGTGATGTCTTTGAGACCGTTGTGGCCATTATCGCCACCACCCTGTTTGATGCGAATGGTGTTGAAGGGGATATCGAGTTCGTCGTGGAGGACAATTAAATTGGCAGCCGATACCTTGTAGAAATCGGCGAGGGCCTTGATCGGTCCACCGGACTCATTCATATACAACTTTGATTTTGCGAGAGTCACTGGGATCTGACCGAGATGAACATCGGCGATTTCCGTACGGGATTTATGTGATGCGTATTTGGAATTGCTCGCTAAGTAATCGACAACCATCTGTCCGATATTGTGGCGAGTCTTGGCATATTGATCGCCGGGGTTTCCGAGTCCGAAAACCAGCCAGCGATCAGCCATAGTGAGAAGTTAGGTCGTGCTTATTCTTTTGCAGCAGCAGCTGGGGTTGCCTCAGCAGCAGCGGCAGGAGTTTCAGCATCTGACGAAGTTGAGCGCTCTGAGAGGTGAACAACAACCAACTCTGGATCAGAGACGAGAGTTGTACCAGCAGGAAGCTTCACGTCGCCAGCGGTCTTGCTGGTGCCAGCAGGCATACCTGTGAGATCAAGAACCAAGAATGATGGAATCGAAGTGGCTTCTGCCTCTACTTCAATTGTGTTGTTAACGTGCTCGAGGATTCCATCCTTATCGAATTGACCCTCAGTGTGCACAGGAACTTCAACAGTTACCTTCTCGCCCTTGCGGACAACAAGGAGATCGATGTGCTCGAAGATACCGGTCAAAGGATTCTTTGATACTGACTTTGGAAGGACGAGTTCTGACTTTCCATCGAAACTAACATTGAGAAGAACGTTGGATGCCTTAAGCGCTGTTGCGAGCTCGCGTGATGGAAGCGCAACGTGCTGTGGCTCAGCATTGTGGCCATAGATAACGGCAGGAACTAGACCGGCCTTACGATCGCGACGTGATGCACCCTTACCAAAGTTGGTGCGCTTGCTACCGTTGATTTGAATCTCGGCCATTTGTAACTCCCTTATAGTGAACGGACACAACACGTTCCAAGAGAGAACCCGTCGATTACGGATATTTCTATCCCTCGCCGGAACGAAGCCTAAGGTTAGCGAACCACGGGGTTAATTAACAAATTGCCCTAGAAAAAGCCTAAAAAAGAGGGTTTAGGAGTGGCCGTCAAAGAGGCTAGTGACAGATCCATCTTCAAAGACCTCGCGGATTGCGCGGCCAAGTAATGGAGCGATCGAGAGCACAGTCAACTTATCGAAGCGCGACTCTTCTGCGATCGGCAGAGTGTTGGTGACCACAACTTCGCTGACGCGGGAGTTACGCAGGCGTTCAACTGCAGGGCCCGAAAGAACAGCGTGCGTTGCAGCCACGATTACCTCTTTAGCGCCAGCTTCAAAGAGTGCATCGACGGCCTTGGTAATTGTTCCAGCAGTGTCGATCATGTCGTCGATAACAACGCAGGTCTGACCCTTTACATCTCCGACAACGCGGCCCATAACAGATTCATTTGGAATTCGAGGATCGCGCGTCTTGTGAATGAACGCAATCGGCGCTCCACCCAACATATCCGACCAACGCTCAGCGACTCGCACACGACCCGAGTCAGGTGAGACGATCGTTAAGCGAGAGCGATCGACTTTGCTCCCGACATAATTTGTAAGAAGTGGAAGTGCGAAGAGATGGTCGACAGGACCATCAAAGAATCCTTGAATCTGCGAGGTATGCAGATCAACAACCATCAAGCGATCTGCGCCAGCAGTCTTGAAGAGATCAGCCATAAGTCGGGCAGAGATTGGCTCACGGCCGCGGTGCTTCTTATCTTGACGGGCATAACCATAAAAGGGAGCGACAACGGTGATGCGCTTTGCAGAGGCGCGCTTTAGCGCGTCGACCATGATCAACTGCTCCATGATCTGCTTATTGACCGGAGCGGCATGGCTTTGAATAACGAAGGCATCGGAGCCACGAACAGATTCTTCGAAGCGTACAAAGATCTCACCATTTGCAAAGTCATATGCAGATGTTGGTGTGATTGGGATACCAAGTTCAGCGGCGACATCTTCAGCTAACTCGGGGTAACCACGACCAGTAAAGATACGTAGCCGCTTCTCCGAGCTCAGTCGAAGTTCGCTCATGCTTCCCCCTGTACCTTGTCGGCGCCATCAGTGGCCCCAGCTTTGCGTGCGGATTCTGCAGAACGGGAACCAGCGCGCTTGCGCAGGACCCACCCTAAGACATTTCTCTGCTTTGCTCTAGCAACCCCGATTGAACCCGCGGGGACATCTTCAGTGATGACCGATCCTGCCGCCGTGTAGGCGCCATCCCCCACGGTCACTGGGGCGATCAGCATCGTGTCGCTGCCGATTCGTACATCATTGCCGATAGTGGTCTCGTGCTTATCGACCCCGTCGTAGTTGACGAAAATAGTGGCGGCGCCGATATTGGTGCCCGATCCGATTGTGGCATCGCCGACGTAGGAGAGGTGTGGAACCTTGGAGCCCTCACCGATGGAGGAGTTCTTCACCTCAACGTAAGCGCCAACTTTGGCCCCCGCAGCGAGGGTGGTTCCAGGGCGGATAAAGGCGAAGGGACCGACGAGCGCTTGCGCGCCGATCGTGGAGTCGGTAACTCGCGACTCGATGATGCTGGCACCCGCTCCGACAACAACGCTCTGCAGGGTAGTGCGGGGACCGATGATGGCGCCGCTCTCAATTTTTGTTGCACCGCTAAGTGCAGAGCCTGGGTAGATCGTGACATCACTTGCAATCTCAACTCCGAAGTCGATCCAAGTCGTAAATGGATCGATGATGCTAACTCCAGAGCGCATATGAGCATCGTTAATGCGATCGCGCATGATTGCTGCACAATCCGCCAATTGGCTCCGATCGTTAGCCCCAAGAGTCTCGGTGTAATCCTGAGATTGAATTGCAGTGGCGCTCTGCCCCGCTGCCTTCAGTAGCGCAAAGACATCCGTCAGGTAAAGCTCTCCTGCCGAGTTTCCACTCTTTAATCCAGCGAGCGCAGAGCGCAACGCCGCGATATCGAAGAGGTAGACGCCAGTATTAATCTCATCGATCTCTTTTTGCAATGGGTCGGCATCGCGCTCTTCAACGATGGCAGAAAGTTCGCCAACCTCATCGCGCACGATTCGACCATAGCCAAATGGATCAGGAACCTCGGCGCTCAGCACTGATGCATCAACACCCAAGCCGGTATGTGCATCAAAGAATTCCTGCAGGGTAGGCGCGGTTAAGAGTGGAGTGTCGCCTGCGAGAATTAAGACGGTACCTATCTCTGGGGCGCCTTCGAGCGCTACCTGAACCGCATGTCCGGTTCCATTGCGCTGCTCTTGGACAACTAACTTCGCATCCGGAAAGGTGGAGTGCAGGTGGGCTTCGACAAGTTCGCGGGAAGCTCCGACCACGACGCGAACTTCCTGCGCGTGCAGTGGGGCGATTGCATTGAGCACATGATCGACGATGGGGCGCCCAGCGATTTCATGGAGAACTTTCGGCAACTTTGACTTCATGCGGGTGCCTTCGCCGGCGGCGAGGACGATAGCGAGGTCGAGCTGTCGCATTGCTCTCCCCCCTCGAACCCTGGCGGCTGAAAAATGGCTCCGCCACCCTTTACTCGGGTGGCTTTGCTCTCGCTCCGCCACCCTTTACTCGGGTGGCTTTGCTCTCGCTCCGCCACCAGGTATCGATCCTGGACCCTGGGCTTCAAAGGCCCATGTGCTAGCCACTACACAATGGCGGAACCTGAATTCTCCCTTATTAAGTCGAATGCGACAAATACGTTGAAAGTGGGAGCGGGCTAGAACCGAGGATCAAGTGGCGGATCGGATTTCGACGGTTGTAGAGAGTTTGGGTGGTTGTAGAGAGTTTGGGTGGTTGTAGAGAGTTTGGGTGGTTCTAAAGAGTTTCGATGACGCGAGCGCCATGCGTCGGTCCGGTAGCGCGGATAACGCCCGCCACCACCCCACTGGCACTCAGAGCAACGGTCAGGTCTAGCGCGCGCTCTTCATCAGCAACCAAGAATGCGACCGTAGGGCCACTTCCCGAAACGATGGCGCCGAGCGCTCCATAATCGATCCCAACATCTAGAACCAGCCGTAGGGCGGGGCGCAGAGAGCACGCGGCGGGCTGTAAATCATTGGAGAGACACTTCCCAACCAAGGAGGCATCCCCCGCGCGCAAAGCCTGCAAAATGGCATCTCCGACTTGCGGGCGGGCAATATCCAGCCCGGTACGTAACCGGTCGCACTCGCCATAGACCGCTTGCGTCGAGAGCCCCTGAGGCGCCATCGCCATCACCCAGTTGTAGCTGCCGCGGGCGAGGACTGGGGTCAGGTGATCCCCACGGCCTCGGCCAATGGCGATTCCACCGGTGATCGAGAAGGGAACATCGCTGCCCAATTCGGCCCCGATCTTCTCCATGCCATCACGCGATAACCCCAGTTCGTAGAGAGCATCAAATGCGACGATGACTGCTGCCGCATCGGCGCTCCCGCCGGCCATCCCCCCAGCGACCGGAATCTCCTTCTTGATAAAGATGGAGATATCGGAGTCAAGGTCGTGGCGATCGATCATCAACTGCGCTGCGCGGTAGGCGAGATTGGTCGAGTCGGTCGGAACTCCTTGTGCCGTTGAGCCGCTAACCTGCAGCAAGATTCCGCTCCCGGGTTCGGCAAATTTAACGGTGACGTCGTCATAGATGGATATCGCTTGAAAGACGGTGGTTACCTCGTGATAGCCATCTGCCTGCAGGGGTCCGACTGAGAGTTGCAAGTTCACCTTTCCGGGAACTCGTACGACCACTCCATTGCGTCTCATTGCTCTAGCGTATTGGCAATCGCTATAAAGTCGCGGAGAAGCAAGGTCTCACCACGGGCGGTAGGGTCGATGCCGGCCTTCACAATTGCATCTTCGGCGGCACCAGAAAAAACTTGCGAGAGAGCGCTGCGCAACATCTTCCGCCGCTGCGCGAAAGCCGCGTCGATGACCGAGAATGTAATGCGGCGTTCGCTCTCACTGCCAGCAGCCTCGTGGCGAATGAAGCGAACTAAGGAAGAGTCAACATTCGGGATTGGCCAGAAGACTTGGCGCGCAACATTGCCCGCCCCGGAAAGATCGGCCCACCACGTGGCCTTGACCGAGGGTGAGCCATAAGTCTTACTACCCGGCTTTGCGACGAGCCGATCGGCAACTTCGCTCTGCACCATCACTACGCCGGAGCGAATGGTTGGGAACTTCTCTAAGAAGTGCAGGAGTACCGGAACGGAAACGTTATAGGGAAGATTCGCCACCAAAATTGTCGGCTCTGCGGGCAGGCTCTGCGTGGTGAGTGCATCTTCGTTAAGAACAGTCAACCGCTCGACTTCAAATCCATGTGCCTGTGCAGTGAGAGGAAGCTCGACTGCTAAACGGGGATCTATCTCAATTGCAATTACTGAATTGGCGATTTCAAGGAGGGCCAGAGTCAGTGAACCGAGGCCGGGTCCTATTTCAAGCGCGACATCATCGCTCTGCACATCGGCAACCTTGACGATGCGTCGACAAGTGTTAGCGTCGACGACGAAGTTTTGGCCTAGCTTCTTTGTGGGATTGACTCCGATGCGCGCTGCAATCTCGCGGATCTCTGCGGCGCCCAAGAGCGTCGTCACTTAATCAAAGCTCCCGAAGAGGCGGAGGGCATTTTCGGTAACGCGATCTGCAAGATAATCAGCGCTCACATCGCGCAGGTCAGCAACGTAGCGCAGAATATTTGCAACTTGCGCAGGAGTGTTGAGTGCGCCGCGATGCGGAGTCGGCGCAAGAAATGGTGAATCAGTCTCAATAAGTAATTGCTCGATCGGCACCAACTTTGCCGCCTCACGCAACTCTGGGGCATTCTTAAATGTCACAGTCCCGGCAAAAGAGAGGATGTAACCCGCCGCGACACACTCCCGTGCCATTTCGGCATCGCCGGAGTAACAATGGAAGATCGTCTTTTCGGGGGCACCAACTTCAGTGAGAGTATCGAGAACGGCGCGATGCGCGTTGCGATCGTGAATCACCAGCGCCTTATCAACTTCCTTTGCCAAAGCTATGTGGCGCTTAAATGAGTAGGTCTGCCTGTCGCGTAACTCTGGCTCTGTTCTAAAAAAATCTAAACCTGTCTCACCGATAGCGCGCACTCGTGGATGGCGTGCGAGCTCGGCAATGATTGCTAGGTCACCTTCTAAATCTTCTACAACGGGCGCCTCGTTCGGGTGTAAGGCAACGGCGGCTAAGACCTGACCAGGGAAGGCTTCGGCGCAGCGCACTCCCCAACCTGACTGTTCGGCCGAATAGCCAACTTGCACAACACGATCGATACCGGCCGCTGCGGCCGCGGCAAGGAGATCACGAATCTCCTGAGAATCAGGTTCGCTCTCGGTCACCAACTCCATATGCGCATGCACATCAATGCAGGGGCGATTAAGGGGTTCTGGCGCTGGAGCATCTGGGCGTGGCTCTTTTAGGGAGTGACGATCAGACATTAATCGGCTTTCTCCTCTAAACGGGGAAAGAGAACTGCACCCTTAATGACTTTAGATCCTTCGGGAAGTTGACCCCATTGGGCCACCTTGCCGATGATCTGCGCATCGATAGTTCCAAGTGTGAGATCAGCGCCGAGTGAGCTCCATAAAGTTTCAGTAGTTGCTGGCATAACGGGATGTAAAAGAACCGCAAGGGCGCGGATTGCTTCGGCAGTGTTATACAGGACCGCATCAAGGGCCGCTTTATTAGCTGGATCCTTCGCAAGAACCCAAGGCTCTTGCTCTGTAACGTATCCGTTGACTCTCTTACAGAAATCCATAATCGCGTTAATGCCACCTTGGAAGTCCAAGGCAACAATCGCGGCATCCGCAGTTGCAGTTGCCGTGGCTAACGCAGCTTCCAGAGTTGCGTCATGAGAGACAGCTGGGATTGCCCCATCGCAGTACTTCTCGATCATCGCAATAAGACGCGAGGCGAGATTTCCAAAGTCATTAGCGAGCTCGGATGTATACCGCGCCGCCATATCTTCCCAAGAGAATGATCCATCGCTTCCAAATGGAATTGCGCGCAAGAAGTAATATCTAAATGCATCGACACCAAAGTGATCGGTTATTTCAGCCGGAGAAATTTTATTTGCTTTCGACTTAGACATTTTCTCGCCACCCACAAGGAGCCAGCCGTGCGCAAAGACCTTCTTAGGCAGTGGTAGCTCGGCTGCCATCAACATAGCTGGCCAGATGACCGCGTGGAAGCGCAAAATATCTTTTCCGACGAGGTGAACATCCGCAGGCCAAGTCCGCGCAAACTTCTTGCCACCTTCAGAATCAGCTGGATCGCCCAGGCCCACTGCTGTCGCATAATTTAAGAGCGCGTCGAACCAAACATAAACTACTTGCTTGGTATCCCACGGGACGGGAATTCCCCAATCGAAAGAGGAGCGCGAAATGGAAAGATCTTCAACCCCGCTCTCCAAGAAAGAAACCACCTCGTTACGCGCGCTCACAGGTTCACATGCTTCTGGGTGATCTCTGTAATGCTGCAGGAGCTGTGGAACAAAAGCGCTGAGTCTAAAAAACCAATTCTCTTCGCTCACGATTTCACATACGGTTGAGTGGGTAGGGCAAAGTCCGCCCGGCAATAAATCTGCGGCCAGTTTGAACTCTTCGCAACCGATGCAATACGGACCCTCGTATTTTCCGGCGTAAATGTGGCCCTGATCTTTCAGCCCAGATAGGAAACGTTGTACCCGTTCCATATGCCGAGGTTCGGTGGTTCGAATGAAATCATCATTGGCGATGTTGAGGGATCGCCATGTTGGCTTCCACGAATCTTCAACTAGCTTGTCACACCACTCTTGCGGAGCCACATTGTTCGCCTGCGCCGTGTTGAGGATTTTTTGACCGTGTTCATCCGTTCCCGTTAGGAACCAGACAGATTCTCCGCGCTGGCGATGCCATCGGGTCAGGACATCTCCGGCGACTGTTGTGTACGCCGTTCCGATATGTGGGGCATCGTTGACGTAATAAATAGGCGTCGTGAGATAGAAAGACTTGGATTCGGCGCTCATAGGGCGATCTTATCTTTCAGAGGACTTACTACCGACCATGGCATCAAAGACCAAGCGTTTAGGAAGATCAAGTTCTCGTGCAATGGCCGCAATGGCATCCTTCCGGCTCTCACCCGCGCTCTCGCGAGCCCGAACTAGTTCTACGAGATCGGCGGCGCTATGGCTCTGCGAAGTGGGGTCAAAACCTTCTAAGACGATCGTGATCTCTCCCAAGATTTCACGCCCATCGCTCCACGACAAAAGTTCTGTGAGAGTCCCGCGCACGCTCTCCTCGTACGTCTTGGTCATCTCGCGACAGATTGCCGCGCGCTTTGTCGGACCCATGATCGTCAGGGCATCCGCCAAAGATTCTTGCAATCGGTGTGGCGCTTCGAAGAATATGATCGTGCGCTCTTCCGTCGCGAGTTTCTCGTACCAGGTGAGGCGAGAACCAGAGGTGCGTGGGGCAAAACCCTCAAAACAGAAGCGATCGGTGGCCAACCCCGAGAGCAAGAGAGCGGTCGTCACCGCACTTGGTCCTGGCAGAACCTGGATAGGAATCTGATTTTCTACAGCTACTCGAATGAGGCGGTAGCCGGGATCGCTAATGCCGGGTGCTCCCGCATCGGTGATCACAAGGAGGTCTTCGCCAGAGAGAAGGATCTGGGTGAGTTGCTCGATCCGTTCGCTCTCATTTCCTTCGAAGTAAGAGATCACCTTTCCGGTGTAACGAATCCCGAGATCACTCGTAAGACGGGCTAATTTTCGGGAATCTTCTGCAGCAATATACGGGGCGCTCTCCAAGGCGCTCTTTACTCGCCCAGTCGTATCCCCCACGTTCCCAAGCGGGCCACAGGCGAGGATCAGCATGGGGCAATTCTCGCAGGCTTTACGCTTGCCCCATGACAATCGTGGCAACTGACGTTACGCGCCTGCGCGATCGCTTCACCCCATGGGGACTTGGACTCTTGGCGCTCGCCTTTCGACTCTGGCACCTGGGCTCTCCTAAGGGCTTTGTCTTCGATGAGGTCTACTACGCCCAGAATGCCAATTCGCTGTTGCAGCACGGTGTCGAACTCGATCCCAAGAGTGGGGCCGCGCAATTTATCGTCCACCCTCCTGTTGGAAAATGGGTAATTGCTGCCGGTATAAAACTTTTCGGTTATCACGAATTTGGCTGGCGATTCAGCGGAGCGTTGCTTGGGGCAGTATCGATAGTCATGATCTATTTCATCGCCCAACGCCTTTTCAATAATTACTTTCTCTCTTTAAGTGCCGGAATATTGATGAGCGCTGATGGATTGCACCTCGTGATGTCACGCACTGCACTTTTAGATATTTTCCTGATGTTCTTCACCTTGCTCGGTTTTTTCTTTTTGCTCCGCTCCCAACATTACGCAGCCGGTATCTCGCTCGGCCTTGCAGCAGCTACCAAATGGAGTGGCATTTATTATCTTGCCGCTTATCTCCTCTTCACTCTTTACGTGGAGTATCGACGAAATCGTGCTTTGGAACTTGAGAATCCGATCGCTACCTTGATACGAGAGAAACTACTCAAGAGAATTACTCAGTACATCTTCATTCCACTCGCGGTTTATCTAGTGAGTTGGGCTGGCTGGTTCTTCAATACGTCGGGTTACGACCGCAATTGGGCGCAGAGCCAACCACATGGCTTCTTCTCCTTTATCCCGGGACCAATCCGCTCTTTCTGGCACTATCAATCTGAGATCTATAACTTTCATACGACCCTGACGTCATCCCACCCTTACGCCGCAAATGCGTGGAGTTGGCTGATCATGGCTCGTCCCACATCGTTCTACTACCAATCACCTAAGGGATGTGGTGTATCCGCTTGTGCGCAAGAGGTACTCGCGCTCGGGACTCCCTTGCTGTGGTGGTCGGGAGTTGCCGCGATCGCAGTTACCTTCGGTTACTGGATCGCACGTCGCGAGTGGCAGAGCGGACTCTTACTTTTGAGCTTAGCGGCCGGTTACCTTCCTTGGTTTGCTTGGCAGAAGCGCACTGTATTTAACTTTTACACGATCGCCTTCGAACCCTTTGTAATACTGCTTATTGTCTACTGTCTCGCAAAATTCCTGGAGCCAAATGAAGAAGGGGTTGTCCCAAAGTTTCGACGAAACACGAGCTATGGATTTCTCGCAGTAATCGTTCTTAATTTTCTCTACTTTTTACCGCTCTACTTTGGAAGCGTGATTACCTATAGCCACTGGAGTTCTTTGATGTGGTTCCCGAGCTGGATCTAATAGAAGACCCTGCGTGAAAAATTATTGGTTGGAAGCCCAATCACGGTCAGCTGCTGCCTGCTCCACCAACTCTTGATCGAAGAGTTCATCGCGAACTGGAATCTCTAGTGCACTTTGTCGCTCCTGCTCAGCGCTCCACTTACCCGGTGTTGTCAGGTCAATAGTGCGCTTTGGTGTGATCGCCTTAGGAGCGGTTGCATAAGTAGGACGTGGTACGGCGACAGGAGACCAACTGCGCTCCTGATCTTTACCGATGATGGTGATGCTCGAACTAGTGGCCCGTTCACTGAGCGGTACCCATTGCTCCAGGACAATCTCGCTCTGTGAACGCTGGCGCTGCGACAAGTCAATGCGCGCCTTGGGATTCTCTTTAATCTCTGCTGCCGTAATCGTGGCGAGTGCGGCGAGTCGACGCTTCTTAACCTGAGCCGCTACAACCTGACGTCGCACGTTAACAACGTAGATGGCGAGAGCAGTCACGGGAATCAAAATCGAGAGCGTTGGAATCAAGCCAGCGACGACGGCGAGCGAGGTCGCGGCAAGAATGAAGGTGAGAACGGCGAGCACCAAGCGACGCAGACGCATTGTCTTTGATCGCTCTTCCAAGTTAATGGGATCTGGAAAGTTAGGGGTGGATGCCACGATCTTCATAGCGCTCTTGTAGCGCTCGGTCTCACGGCCTGATTGGGTCTCATGTTGACGCATCCAACGTGGCAAAAAGTAGGCGACCCACATACCTATGATGATCAGGTAAATGAGTCCGGAAGCCATGGAATGAAACAATAATTGGTTATTAGGCGAAAAGTCGGGATTTAGACGTTATGTCTCAATTGAAATTTTTAGGGTTTTCAGCGACAAAACTCAAGTGATCGCGCCAATCTCCTGCTATGTGAAGATATCTGGAGCGCAGTCCTTCGAAGTGATAGCCGCTCTTTTCCGCGACTTTCCGAGATGCAGCATTCTCTGGACGAAGATTGATTTCGATGCGGTGCAATTGCAGCTCATTGAAGGCAAATTCTGTGAGTGCCTTCACCGCCCGCGTTGTATATCCACGATTGGCGTAGCGTTGATCTATCCAGTAGCCGATATGCGCACCACGATATGCACCAAATACGATGCCTCCAAGAGTTATCTGCCCAATAAAGATCTCGCCCTTTTCACTCTGCAACCAGATTGCTAGGGAGATGGAGCGCAATTCACGCCCCTCCTTGTTGTAATAACGCACCATCTCAAAGAATGATGGCAGCGGTCCATCACTCTCGATCGCTGGTCGCGTTGCCTCCCACGGCGCTAACCATTGTGCATTTACCTTTCGTACCTGATGCCAGATAGCGCGATCTCGATAACGTAAGGGTCGCAAGAGAATTTCATGATCTGAGATCACATAGGGCCAGCGCTGCATTGGTTAGATTGTTCGATCCAAGATAATGATCTCGGCTTTCTCGCCCTTGAGATAACCAGGAGAGTCGGCAGCGACCGTAATGAAGGCACCTGCTTGGGAAAGAGTCAGAAGATCATCTTGCTCTTTGATTGGAGTCACAAGGGGCTCCCCCTCTTTAGAGGTAGTAAGTGTTGCCCGAACTAATGAGGTGAGACCGATCGGAGATTCAATATCTTTCGTAACCTCAGCTTTTACAGTCGAACGAAAGACATTCTTTACCCCCAACATCGATCTGATCATGGGGCGGATGAAAATCTCAAAAGAGATGAAGGCGCTCATCGACTCACCTGGCAGGGTAACCACTGGGATGCCATCATCACCAATGATCCCGTAGCAGTGCCGAGCGCTGCCCTGCAGATTGGGAATCACGCTCTCTATATCCCCAAGTTCACGCAGCACCTCTTCGATCAATTCGAAGGAGCCATCGTGACTCTCACCGCTGATCACAATGAGATCGGCACGAACCAACTGGTCTTCGATTACTGCGCGTAGCTGCTCATGATTCTCAGGAATGGTGTGGACTCTGTAAGCGACGGCTCCCGCTTCGCGAGCTGCGGTAGCGAGCATCCACGAATTGGTCTCGAACTCCTCGTCCTCGCCAATCGCCTGTCCCGGCTCCACCAGGTCATCTCCCGCTGAGATAACCACTACTCGAGGGTGAGGTTGGGTCGGCAGACGAGAGATTCCAAGTGAGGCGGCCAAACCGATCTGAGGGGAACGGATGCGGGCGCCACGTTGGAGAACCACTTGATCTCCCACGAAGATATCTTCCGCGAGGGTCGCCCCATGGGCATCCAAGAGCGGCATATCAAATGAGGTGAGCGGATGCGAGATTGCTAGCAACTCTGCCAACATATTCTTAACAGAAATCTGCGAATCCATGGTTTAACCTTACTTCGTCTCTTGCAGATTCATCTATGAGCCTTGGCGAAAGAAGGGGTGCTCTTTTGGTTCCCATGAGCGCAGCGAAAAGTACGCTACGTGAACAGTTACGGCGCGATCGCGAATTAAGTTTTATGCCAGATAGTTGGCTCCACATTGTGCAAGCCCGCGAGATTCAAAGTGCAAACGTCGTTGCTTCCTACCATTCCTACGGTTTCGAACCCCAGACTCAAGATATCAATGGTGCGTTATTGCGCGCCGGAAAAATCCTCCTTCTCCCCCGCACCCTTAAGAATCGCGATATCGAATGGGTTGTGTGGGATGGATCGGAGAGATCACTGAAGAAGAGTGGAAAGGTGCATGAGCCAGTTGGTGAGGCCTTCACAGATTTGGAAGCAATTGACGTGGTTATAGTCCCCGCCCTCCACATAGATCGCGAAGGGAATCGTCTCGGCCAAGGCGGCGGCTCGTACGACCGAGCGCTCGCGCGCATTGCGGGTTGGAAGATAGGACTCGTGGGCGCTGCTGAATTGGGTGGAGTTCGCCTACCAATCGAAAGCCATGATCAAAAGGTTGACGCTGCTGCTACTCCTACGCTCTTATTGCGCTTTACTCCAAACGGCGCTGGTCACCTTTAGCCAAGTTCGCTAAATATTTGTTGTAACGCGCTAACTCATCTTCCTCACCCATTGCAGCTGCGCGATCTGCAGCGCGATCGATTCTCCTCGCTTCACGAGTATCAACTCGAATCCACTGGATAAACGTTGCGACAAGCGCTAAGAGAATTGGGATTTCACCCATCATCCATCCGAGCGCGGCACCCGTGTGCTGATCCGAGAGCAGATTGGTATTCCAGAGTCGATGCAGGGATCCAAAGTAACCACCATCTAGAAGTGAGCTGGTAGAAAGTAGCGCAATGGAGAAGAAGGCATGGATACTCATGGCCGCGAAGAGGACAATAATCCGCACAATATGTGGAATCTTCCGCGGGTTGGGATCGATCCCCACAATGACATAGAAGAAGAGATAACCCGCGAGGAGAAAGTGGATATCCATCGCGAAGTGTCCACTGTGCGATTGCATCAACTTACCAAAGAGCGGGGTCATGTACAGAACGAAGAGCGAACCATCGAAGAGCGCGAGCGCGACGATTGGATTTGTGATGATCACTGAATACTTCGAATGAATGATGGAGATTAGCGTCCCGCGAATTCCGCGCTCATCCGGTGTACGACCTTGTGGCAGCGTCCTCAAAGCCAATGTGATGGGAGCGCTTAGAACAAAACCAATAGGAGCGATCATTCCTAAGATCATGTGTCCGAGCATGTGGTAGGAAAAGGCGAAGTGGGCATAGACCCCAATTCCGCCACTTGTTGCAAAATCGACAAGCGAGACCGAGATTGCAAAGGCGATCGTCCGACCAACCGGCCACTTATCTCCTCTGCGACTTAGGACCACCACACCATAGATATAGAGAGCTGTTATCAGTAGCAAGAAGCCGAGCATCGTGCCATCGGGCGAGTAGGCCGAGAGGATCCGCCCAAATGTTGGTGCGGAGGGCATCGCTATTCCCGTGATTGCGATGGAGGGATCTCTATCTGCTACGAGAGCGGCTGGGGATGTCGGTGGAACACTGGTGCTTAACCATCCTCCAATTGCCGTGGCCGCCACCATTACCAAGCATTCGTTGAGCAGTAAGCGAAAGGTCTGCCTTCCGCCTTCTATCTGCGATGCGATCGTGCGACGGTGCTTGGCACCAATTACTACAAGCAATGCAAAGAGAGCCACCTTGATCAAGATCAACAAGCCATAGCGCGAGTGCCACCCGCTCCAAAAATTTAGTCGAGTCCATGCGGAGAGCGCGCCACTGACTCCAACGATGATGGCCGCCCACAGAGCCAGGGCGCTAAAACGTGAGATAGATAGTTCGCGAGCTCTCGGGGAGATCAAGATCAAACCTAAGACGCCTCCGACCCAGAGAGAAACCGCACCAACGTGGAAGATCAGCGCTCCGATGGCGAGGCCATGATTTCCTGCGGAGGCGGCGTGACTTTGAAAGAGCGGGATCAGCAGAGCAAGCATCGTTACAGCAAGGGCAAAGTAAATTGCTCCGATTTTCTTCGCACGACCAATCAGACCAATTGCAAGGAAGGCCATCACAATCTGAAAGAGGTAGTCCCGGCCAATACTTGTCGTCCTGAGAAAACTAGAGAGGGTGGTGAGATCAAAGGCATCAAGAAAGCCGCCGCCCAAGAGGTTGGCAACTTCAACAACTACCCCACCAACCGTGCAGGCGAGCCAGACTATGGTTGCAAGGAGCGCGAGGCTCTTAATCCGCTGTGCTTCTTTACTAAGGCGACCGTGCTCTTCGAGGAGTAAGAAGCCGATTGCATACAACGTTCCCACGGCCGCCAAGATCGCTATTAGGTAGAGATCCTTAACGACTGGCAGAAGAATATCGACAACGGTATTTGCACTCTGAATGTGGTTATGCAGATCGGTTGTTGCCGCTTCGAGAATTATTTGGTGCTCCGGTCTCGGGTCCTCTTCTTACGGCCCTTGCGATACTGACTCCAAATCATTCCGGCGTACCAGAGCAAAAAGATCAAGACCACGGTCGCTAAACCAACGAAGACGAGGACTGCGATGCTCGCGGAGGAGTTATTTCCAACTTTTTTAGTGCCAGTGGCAGAGCTAGAAGTTGGGGTTGGTGCTGCGCTCGGCGAGGTAATCACTGCAGGCGCGTTAAAGAGGAAGGTGTATGAGCCAGAGAGCGGCGCATCGGTTGCACTGAGCAAGGTGTAGGCCACGGTGTAGATACCTGTGACGGTGAGTGGCTTCAGTCCGACCACCGCAGAGGTGTCGGCAATAGTCAACGAGCCGTCATCCACCTCGACCCCATTGGGATCGGTCACCGTCAAACTATTTCCGTCCGTCAGGAGGGAGGAGGCGGCAGTTACCGAGACCGCATTGGGAGCTTGCGAGAGAACTGCCCCGACGGCTGGGACGCTGGCGACGACGCTATTAGCGCTCGCGCTTGGCGCAAGCAGGGCGCTGAGACCGATTAAGACGGCGCTCAGGAGCGCTCCAAAAGATCCAGCCGAACGAAGGTTGGCCGTGCCGCCACGAACTAGATTGCGCATTCAATGCCCTTCAGCCGGTCCCTTTGGATTAGTGCCTATCCTCTCACCTCTTTAGAATTACCTCCATGCCGACCTACCAATATGCATGCACCGCCTGCGGCCATCAATTTGAGCTCTTCCAAACATTCTCCGAAGATGCCATTACCGTCTGCCCACAGTGCCAAGGGGAAGTCCGCAAGGTCTACTCCAACGTTGGGGTGGTCTTTAAGGGGGGCGGCTTTTACAAGACCGACTCCCGCCCCGCTAGCTCTAGTTCAGGTGAATAGTCAGCGAGATCTGCAATTTTGCATCTACTGAATTAACTGCGGATTAGTGGTGCGGCGGCTTATCGGCCGCGATCTCAGCCTCACGTCTTGCTTCATCATCTTCACGAGGATCGATCTCATCCTGAGTTACTTTCGGCAAGATATTGGAGTCGCTCACTTGGCTCCTCCCCACATCGCAAGCTCCAGCCCATCGAGCAACTCCTCAAAAGCCTCCTCAGGCAGGAGCCCTTCGATAATCAAATTGGAAGCTCCCTGAACCGCACTCCATGAGACGAGCTCGCCATATTTACGCATGGCAGGCGTAATAACTCCGGTGGCAAGAAGATCATCGAGACACTTGGTCAGAGTTAAGAAGGAGTCCTCATCTTGATGCAGCCCGCCCTTCTCGACTTTGCAAAAGCCCCCGAACATGAGGCGAAAGAGGTTGGGTTCGGAGTTCGCCCAGCGGAAGTAGGTTCTGCCCAATTCACGATAGCGGAGGCGAGCAGCGCGGGCAGATTTACCCGGAATCTGGCTAAGCGCCTCTTGCTGCATAACGGCCATCCTGGCAAAAATTTGGTCGCCAAGTTCCTTCACCAAAAAATCCTTATCGGGGAAGTAGTGATAGACCGCGCTGGGGCTTACCCCCACCATTGTCGCAACGGTGCGAAGCGATAGGTGATCCGGGCCGTTCTCACGGACTAACTCCGCGGCGGCTTGCAATACAGCGGCCTTCAGATCCCCGTGGTGATAGCTATCGCGCTGGGAAGGTTTGCTTCGAAGAACATTGGATGAAGACACGGTGTAAGCATCCTCCTAAACTTGACAGTGTTCAAATCGCCTCGCCATAATCTTGACAGTGTTCAAATAAACCCCTTACTATCTGAACACCATTCAGATACTACTCCATCCCGAAAGGCGCGACCATGTTTGAAAGACTCGGCCACACCCTCGTAAGGCGCCGCAAGGCGGTTTTAGCCCTCTTCATCGTCATCCTCATCGCGGGTGGCGCCAGTAGCTCCTTCCTGATCCCCCGCTTGGACAATGGCGGTTACAACGATCCCCACAGCGACTCAGTCAAGGCCGCCTCATATCTCGCCTCTACATTTCACGTAAAAGATCCTGCGCTCGCTCTTGTAGTACAGAGCACCAACTCAGTAACAGATCCGACTACGGCGGCAGATGCGCTCTCGCTAGAGAAGGCCATAGCTCAGGAGTCCGGAGTTACCAAGACCCTCTCTTTCTGGTCGGCCGGTGGAGCACCTGCGCTCAAGAGCATTGATGGAAAGTCTGGATATCTCTTTGTTTATTCCACAGCTAGCGATCCCAGCACTTCAAAGGATCTCGCAAAATTAATTCAATCCAAGTACGACGGAACATATAAATCTCTGCATGTGTACGTCGGCGGAACTGCCATCATCAATCAAGCGATCGGTTCAAAGATCTCGAAGGATCTAGCGGTTGCGGAGTCAATCTCATTTCCACTGACCTTCGTGCTACTCATCTTTATCTTTGGTGGGCTTATCTCATCTGCCATGCCACTCGTAGTCGGACTGAGTGCAATTCTCGGTACATTCCTGATTCTCTATCTGATCAGTTTGGCGACCGGAGTAAGCATCTTCGCTCTCAACCTCACCACAGGTATGGGTCTGGGCTTAGGTATCGATTACTCACTACTTATCGTCAACAGATTCCGCGAAGAGTTGCATTCGGGTAAATCAGTCGAAGAGTCAGTTGCTCGCACCGTTGCAACCGCTGGACGTACAGTCTTCTTCTCCGGTCTGACCGTTCTTGTCACCGTCGTCTCACTGATGTTCTTCCCATTGATGTTCCTCAAGTCCTTTGGATACGCAGGTGTTGGTGTCGTGCTCACGGCAGTATTTGGTGCATTGATTCCATTGCCAGCAATTCTCGCAATGTTAGGCACACGGGTCGATAAGTTTGTTGTGCGTAAGAGCGCAATCACTCCAAAGGAAGATGGTCGATGGGCGCAAACAGCGCGCTTTGTTATGAAACGCCCTGTCGCGGTTGTCACGGTCGCGGTAATTATTTTGGCGGTCCTTGCAACCCCTATCAAGAACATCGTCTTCTCCGAGGTTGATAGCCGCGCACTTCCAGCTAGCAATAAGGCTGCGATCGCATCTGCTATCAGCACGAAGGAGTTTGATGGACAGAGTGCGAACCCAATTGAGATCATCATTCCGGGAGGCGCTGCGCATCAAGATCAGTTGACGAGCTACTCAGCAGATCTAACTAAGGTCAAGGGAATCGTCTCTGTCACCGCACCGCAAATAGCGGGGAGTGATGCACGCATCTCTGCCATCTCATCTATTAGCCCAAGGACTAACCCCGCACAGGGGCAGATCGATGCAATTCGCGCCATCCCAACTTCGCTCAAGACATACGTAGGAGGTACAGCAGCCGAGTACACCGATACGCAGGCCGGAATCTCGCATACCTTGCCATGGGCCTTAGGTTGGATCGTCCTCTCTGTACTGATCCTGCTCTTTATGTACACGGGCTCGATCATCCTGCCGATCAAGGCGGTCATTCTGAACGTCCTCTCGCTCAGTGCCATGATCGGAGCTCTCTCGTGGATCTTTATCGATGGCCACCTCACCTGGCTGGTTGGATCATTTACGAAGACTGGTTCTATCGATACATCGATGGTGATCCTGATCTGTGTCGTTACCTTCGGGTTATCGATGGACTACGAGGTCTTCCTGCTCTCGCGTATCAAGGAAGAGCATGATGCTGGACGATCGAATGTTGATGCCGTAGCAACCGGCTTGCAGCGCTCCGCCCGCATCATTACTTCAGCGGCTGTTCTCCTAGCCGTTGTCTTCGCGGCCTTCCTGACAAGTGGAGTAACAAATATCAAGACGTTGGGCTTCGGAGTCGCCTTTGCGATCCTCTTAGACTCAACCTTGATCCGAGCTCTTCTGGTTCCTGCGTTGATGCGCCTCTTCGGAGAGCGCAACTGGTGGGCCCCAGAAGCTCTGAAGCGCTTCACCATCAGTCACTAAGCGAGTTAATCGCTCGATAAGCGAGTGGAGTAAGGGTCGCCGCCGGCGCAGGTACGATCTGCGCATGGATGCGATCCTTACTCTTGCTTGTAAAGATCAGCCGGGGATCGTTCACTCGATGACCTCGGCTGTTCTCGCTTGTGCAGGAAATATCATCGAAAATCAACAATTTACCGACCCGACAACAGGTCTCTTCGTGATGCGCACCAGAATCGAATCTGCGCAGACCTTAGAGCAGGCCTCCGAAGTACTACATAGCGGCTTAGCGCACCTACATCCTGCAATTACGATTCGAGAGAGCAGTACTAAGAAGCGAGCCCTGGTCCTAGTAACCAAGGAGAGCCACTGCCTACGCGATTTACTCTATCTGCAAGAGCTTGGTGAACTACCAGTTGAGATCCCCCTTGTCCTCTCCAACCGCGAAGAGTTGCGTTCACTCGTCGAATCCCACGGTATCCCTTTTGAACTCCTGCCCTCTGATAAGGCGAGCGCTGAAAGGGTAATTGAATCTGCAATTCAATCGCAGCAGATAGATTTTCTTGTCCTCGCACGGTACATGCAGATTCTCTCGAGTGAACTGTGCGAGCGCTATCCAGGGCGCATCATCAATATTCACCATTCATTCTTACCTGGATTCAAAGGTGGCAAGCCCTACCACCAAGCACATGCCCGGGGCGTAAAGATCATTGGGGCAACGGCGCACTTTGTTACTGCCGATCTCGACGAGGGTCCGATCATTGAACAAGATGTCGCCCACGTCTCGCATACGGCGACCCCAGAAGATCTCATCGCAATTGGGCGAGATATAGAGCGTCGAGTCCTCTCTAAGGCGGTTAAGTTATTTGCAGAGGATCGCATATTTATTGCGGGGGCTCGTACTATCGTCTTTTAAGTGTCCCAGACCGGAGTTGAACCGGCGACCTACCGCTTAGGAG